>CANHLE010000016.1 GCA_947461435.1 Paracoccaceae bacterium
ACAGCGTTGATGAGGGCAGCGACGACGCGGGTGGTGACGACGGCGGGGATGCTGGCGGCGACGACGCGGGCGGTGACGACGGCGGGGATGAGGGCAGCGACGACGCGGGCGGTGACGACGGCGGCGATGCTGGCGGCGACGACGGCGGCGACTCCGAGGGCTGATCAACGGACTGACGATTTCTGAATCTCGTCCACGAACATCATCTGGGCGCGGCATCATCTGTCGCGCCCGTTTGGTCCTGAAGATGCCCATTGGCCATTGAACGACCATCGGCACGCAAAGCGCTCAGAATCTTCTGGCGACACACGAAGGACGTCACCGTCCCCAAACTCGGCTCTTGCGCCTCCTATGCCCCCCGGCTTAAAGAGACGCCGTTTTGCAGGCTTAGGAGAGGTCCATGGCCATCCTCGTAATGAAATTCGGCGGCACGTCGGTGGCTGATCTTGCGCGCATTGAAAATGCCGCAAAGAAGGTTCAAGCTGAAGTGGCCCGGGGCTATCAGGTGATCGTTATTGTTTCCGCCATGTCGGGCGAAACGAACAAGCTTGTTGGTTTTGTCGAAGGCACGTCCAAACTCTACGATGCACGTGAATATGATGCCGTCGTCGCAGCGGGCGAAAATGTTACTGCGGGTTTGCTGGCCCTTCGCTTGCAGGAAATGGATATTCCTGCCCGGTCGTGGCAGGGATGGCAAGTTCCGATCAATACGACGTCAGCTCACTCATCTGCACGTTTCGTATCCATCCCGCGGGACAACATCGAAACAAAGTTTGCTGAAGGCTTCAAAGTTGCCGTCGTCGCAGGCTTTCAAGGTGTCTCGGCTGAAGGGCGCATTACGACTCTTGGCCGCGGCGGATCTGATACCACAGCCGTCGCGTTCGCCGCCGCATTTGATGCCGAACGCTGCGATATTTATACCGATGTGGACGGGGTCTACACAACTGATCCTCGCATTGCAAAGAAGGCACGCAAGCTCGACAAGATCGCGTTTGAAGAGATGCTGGAGCTTGCGTCCTTGGGCGCAAAGGTTTTGCAAACCCGTTCGGTGGAACTTGCAATGCGGTATAAGGTGCGATTGCGGGTTCTGTCCTCGTTTGAGGATACCGACGAAACTTCTGGAACTCTTGTCTGCGACGAGGATGAAATCATGGAATCGAAAGTCGTCTCTGGCGTGGCCTTTTCACGCGACGAAGCAAAAATGACTCTTTTGAAGGTCGAAGACCGCCCCGGAATAGCCGCTGCAATCTTTGGGCCCCTGTCCGAAGCGGGGATCAACGTCGATATGATCGTGCAAAACATTTCGGAACTGACGAGCCCCGACGATGCCAAAGCCTATACGGACATGACCTTTTCGCTGCCCACCAACCAATTGGACAGGGCGCGCAAAGCGATCGAAGACGCCCGCGATGCCCAGAAAATAAACTATGGCGATCTAGTCGCAGATACTGACGTCGCGAAAGTTTCGGTCGTCGGCATCGGTATGCGCAGCCAAGTTGGCGTTGCGGCAAAGATGTTTGCATCGTTGGCGGCCGAAAATGTGAACATCAAGGTCATCACCACATCGGAAATCAAGATTTCGGTCTTGATCGACCGCAAATACATGGAACTTGCCGTGCAAGCCCTGCATGACACGTTTGAACTGGAAAAGGCCTAAGACCCGGCGAAAGGATTGGCTTCGCCAAGCGCGGTGCGGTCGCGAATTCTTTGGGCAGTAAGGCCCGAAAAAGAGCAGGCGTGTACAACGACTTCTGCCTTTCGCCTTTTTCCCTTCCCCTTAACGGGGGATGAACCCTATAGAGAAGGGAAGAGACGGGAAAGGGACCATGGGCGATCGGAGTGAAAGCGACAGCCGCAAACTATTGCGGCGCCTGCGCGATGTGCTGGCGACCCCTGCAAAAGGGCAGGAAAGGCTTGACCGCATCACTCACCTGATCGGTGACAGCATGAAGACCGAAGTCTGCTCGATCTATCTTTTCCGCGATCCAGAAACCTTGGAACTTTGCGCGACGGAAGGGCTAAAGCAGGAATCCGTCCATCAAACCCGCATGAAACTTGGAGAGGGTTTGGTGGGACGTGTCGCCCGTACCGGTTTGCCCGTGAACACAGCCAACGCCCCGGCCGAAAAGGGCTTTCGCTATATGCCCGAAACAGGCGAGGAAATTTTCTCGTCGTTCCTTGGCGTTCCGATACAGCGGGTTGGTGAAAAACTGGGTGTCTTGGTTGTGCAGTCCAAAGACGCCCGCGCCTACTCGGAGGACGAGATTTACGCTGTGGAAGTGGTCGCCATGGTTCTTGCAGAAATGACCGAACTGGGTGCCTTTGCAGGCGACGGTTCGGCCATGGGAACACGGCACAAGCAACCTGTCACCTTCCGCGGATCAACTGGCCAGGAAGGTGCCGCCGAAGGCCGGGTCTGGTTGCACGAACCTCGCGTTGTCGTAACGAACCCGGTTGCTGACGATCCATTAACGGAAATTGACCGCATTCGCGAGGCTGTTGGTGAGCTTCGCGTTTCGGTTGATGACCTTTTGGCCGCAGACAGCCTGGATAAAGAACAAAAGCAAGTGCTTGAGGCTTACAGGATGTTTGCCCATTCCCGCGGTTGGCTGCGCCGCATGGAGGAAGACATTCAGGCGGGTCTGTCTGCAGAAGCTGCAGTCGAGAAGGAACAATCGGCCACCCGTGCGCGCCTTGAACAGGTGCCAGACGCTTATCTGCGTGACCGGCTTCACGATCTGGACGATCTGTCGAACCGACTGCTCCGCATCTTGACGGGCCAAGGCAAGGACACGGGCGCCACGATGCCCGAGAACCCCATTCTTGTTGCAAGGAACATTGGTCCGGCTGAACTGCTTGAATACGGGCGTAAACTTAAAGGTGTCGTCCTTGAGGAAGGCTCTGTTGGAAGCCATGCTGCGATCGTTGCCCGTGCCCTGTCGATCCCCATGGTTATTCATGCTGAAAGGATCACCACCGAAGCACTTAACGGTGACGTCATCTTGGTGGATGGCGATCAAGGCGTCGCGCATCTGCGCCCAGAAGATACGATTACGCGGTCATTCCGCGACAAGATTGCCATGCAGGCGCAAGCACAAGAACGCTATTCTTCACTTCGCGATCTGCCTGCCGAAACCCGAGATGGTCAGGTGATTTCGTTGCAAATGAACGCCGGCCTGATGGCGGACTTGCCTAGTCTGGTCGGATCAGGCGCAGAGGGCGTTGGACTTTTTCGCACTGAATTGCAGTTCTTGATCCGCAATCAAATGCCAAAGCGGGATGAACTGGCCAAACTTTATGCCCGGGTCCTTGACGCCGCGCGCGGCCAACGCGTGGCGTTTCGGACCTTGGATATTGGATCAGACAAGGTTCTGCCCTACATGAAGCCGAACGACGAGCCGAACCCTGCCATGGGTTGGCGCGCCATCCGCGTTGGGTTGGACAAACCGGGCGTGCTTCGCATGCAGCTTCAGGCCCTGATCCGCGCGGCGAAAGGCCGACCTTTGACAGTGATGTTTCCGTTTATCACCGAGATTGCAGAATTTACGGCTGCGCGCAGCCATGTTTTCCGCGAGTTGCACCGAGAAAACTCTCTGGGTCATCCCGTTCCTGAACGGATTGAAATTGGTGCAATGCTGGAAACACCATCTCTCGCCTTCGCGCCGCAGGCTTTTTTTGATGTCGTGGATTTCATTTCGATCGGCGGCAACGACCTTAAGCAGTTCTTTTTTGCCGCAGACCGCGAAAATGAACGGGTAAGAAAACGGTATGACACGTTGAACACATCGTTCTTGAACTTTCTTGAACAGATCGTCGAACGGTGTAAATCAACAAATACCAAACTGTCCTTTTGCGGCGAAGATGCGGGGCGGCCGTTGGATGCCCTTGCGCTTGCGGCCATGGGGATCCCGATTTTGTCCATGCGGCCGGCGTCGATTGGTCCCGTCAAGGCATTGTTGCGCCGCGTCGATCTTGCGCAAGCCCGTTCAGTGATCGACCGCGCCCGGGCAGAAGGGGCAGATTGTCTGCGACAACCTTTGACAGATTGGCTCTCAACACAACCGGAATAAGCGCGTCCGGCCGTTGCCTCGTCGTCACGCTCTTTCAATCTTCGGGGGCAAGACAGCCTGTGCAAATGCCGACACGACCTCTTCCGCGCCGTGGCGGACGGACAACCGCATCAGGGCAAAGCGGATACGCGCCATTTCTCGATAATAGCTCAGATAGGCAGCGTTCAACGCCGCGCCAGAGGCTGCACCCAACACCGGTACCAGCTGTGCCATCAGCTTTTGGCCCATCGCTGCAGCCAACTTTGGGGCGACAGTGGCGATGACTTTTTGTAACGCTGGACCAGTCAGGGTAAGCCGCGCTGACAAGAATCCGGAATTGACACCATCATCCGCCGCCAAAGGCGTCCCCGCGGAAAAGACCATCAGGCAAGCAGCCCGAACTGACGGCTCAAGCGGATCAAACCCAGCCGCCCGCGCCTCGTCTTGAATAGCACGCAAAATCACGGTGATTGTTATGGGCAACTCTGTAAGGGACGTGATTAGTCCCCCCGCCCCGCCAGCCGCTCCTGAAACCATCGCAGCCACCATGGTGCCACGCCGCCCCATGTCAGGGGCAAGATCGCCGGCACCCATGGCAGCTGTCAGGGCCGCGTGCGTGACACGTTCCAACTCGGTGCGAACTCTTGGGGGCAAGGCAGCTATTTGCTTTTCAAGCCCCCCGCCAAAGCGATTTACAAAGCCCATTAACGGGCCGTTCGCTCGGCCATAGGCGCGGGCAAGCATCGAAATCTCGGCTCGAAAATCTGGGGCGGCAAGGGCGGGCAAATTATCCATGGCCGTAATGTGGGCTTAGGATCAAGCAACGACAAGCCCCTAGACCCCCGGCAATGTTGCGCCTGACGTTTTGGTCGCAAGGCCACTGACACCAATCCATGCCCCGCCCTTCAACTCCAACCCCAAAACACGGTCTGGGTTCGTTGGCGGGGGCATTACGACACCTTCGAGTTTTCTGAACCCAAATCTGCTGTAATAAGGTGCATCACCCACCAGCATGACGCGTTCCCATCCAAGTCGACGCGCTTCACCCAAACTTTCGTTGATCAATAGCCCACCCAGACCCTCGCCCTGACGAGTCGGATGGACGGCCACGGGTCCCAATAGCAACACATCCTCGCCGCCCACCTCGATTGGCCAATAACGGATGGCCGCAGCCAGCGCGCCATCATCATCGCGTAAGGTCAAACACAGGGCGGCCACCGTCGGAACACCGTCGCGCAAGCGATAGCTGGACAAGGCCGTGCGGCCCGGCGAAAAGCAAAGGTCATAAAGTGCCTCTACTTCCCACCAATCGGCCTCGATCTCTTCTTCCAGCTTATACACGCAGCGGGGCCCCATTTCGAATGGTGGAATCATCTGGCGACGCGGGTAACATGAGGATAGTGCAGGATCAAACCCTGAAAACCTTCCGCGCGCGCGCGTTACAAAACGGTCATGTCAGCCCCATGTTCTATCGTCCCAAAGATGGCCACGGCCTCCCACACTCTCCCTTCAACGCTATCGTCGCCCCTCGTCCGATCGGATGGATTTCAACCCGTGGACCGTTGGGTGACAATCTCGCGCCCTATTCCTTCTTTAATGCCGTAGCCTATGATCCTCCGCAGGTCATCTTCGCTGGGGACTTGAAGGATACCATTCGGAACGTCCAAGACAGCGGTGTCTTTGCTGTGAACGTCGTCACTGAAACTCTCTGGCAGACGATGAACGCGACTTCGGCCAGTCTTCCGCGAGGTACCGATGAATTCATGCATGCTGGCGTCGAAAAAGCCGAGTGTGACACCATTAACTGCCCACGCGTCGCGGCCTCTCCCGCCACATTGGAATGCCGATTGCAGCAGATCGTCACTTTGGAAGGAAATGCGGATTTTCTGGTCATTGGAACGGTAACGGGTGTGCACATACGGGATGAATATCTGACTGCTGGGATTTTCGACCTTGCCAAAGTCCGCCCGATGGGTCGGCTCGGTTATAAGGATTACGTCGTCGTAGAAACCCTGATGACACTGAATAGGCCGGACTAGGCAAGCCTCCCCCTGCGGGGACTAAATGCTTATGGCCTCTTGCTCGGTCAAAGTGGGATGATCGGGGGGAAAGCATTCATGTCAGAAAATCGGCAGAAAGCCGGGCGCGCTAGATCCATGATCGGAACGCGGCCACGAAACCAGGCATAAAGTTCGTCCAGCGCTCGCTGGTAAATGGGCACCGCTGACGCCGGCGGCCAATCCATGGCATAGGCCAAAGTTGTATGAAACTCATACCTGTCATGCTGGGATGTTCGAAGGCCGAGCTGTTCGGAGAGGGCATCACGCCAGGCACGTGCGAAAACCTCATCTTGGGGCGTCGCTCCCGCTAGGTTAAGTCCAAAGGGGGTAATCCCCGTGATCTGCATCTTGAAAGGCGACGGCGCCGCAAAATCTTGAAGGCGACCAACCATTTCCTTAGTCGCAACCTCTAAATCCGTCATCGGGTCAATTCCGACCGGCCAAAAGGACGTTTCGCGCTGGGTTTCGACGACGCCTTCGAAGACGGTCATGTGATAGCTTGCCACATCAGTAAAGGCGAAATGATCGGCATAGGGCAGACGCTGCAATTCCGCCCGAAGGTCTATCAGCGCTGCCTCTGTCTGAGATCCGGAGATGACTTTCGCCACAATCGTGTTACCTGCTTCGGGAAGAAATAGCCCCGATGTGTCAAACCTTTGGCCCAAACGTTGGCTTGGCTGACCCCCAAACAAAGTGAACTTTTCAATCCAGTCGGTTGCCATGGCGCCCAATCCTTGCCAGTTTGCAGGAAGCTAGGATCTTTGCGTAACATCAAGATGAACCGGCAGGACATATTGCAGGTAAGACTTAGTCGTCTCCGCCCAACTCGGCCCAAATGTCTTTGACCCAGCCCTTGATCATCTGTGCCTCAAGCCAGCGGTTCGACATTTCGCGCCCGTCAGGACCGGTCATGGCATATTCAGGGGGCCCCAGTTCGCACAGAAAAATGCAATCGCCGTCGGTGTTGCGGGCCCGCCAATCGGCCAGCCCCTCACGCCACCAGCCCTTGAACAAGGTGACCCACTTTTGATGTTGCGGAAAATCGAGTTGAAGCTGGATCTGCTGGCGGCTTGCCACCCTTCCTTGAAAGCTGTCCGACCGTCGCAAGATCCGGCTCATCAATCCCATGTCATAATCCGACAAGGGAAACCAAAACTCTCGGTCCACAACGAAATGGGAAAGGTCCGCGCAGATCCGCATACTTGGAACCCGATCCAACAGCTGCAACGTCACATACAGATCGTTGGTAATGCAGTTGCGATGGGTTTCAAATTGAACTGGAACCCCAATCTTGTGGGACATTTCAATCCATGTCTCGATCACAGGCACCATATCATCCAAGGCCAACGGCATGACTTGCCCAATCACGTCCACGAAAGGTGAACCGAAATCTTTCGCCATGCGCAAAGTGTCGTCCAGACTTTCAATCGTTTTGGGAAAAGCCACGATCAGTGGCGTCAAACGATGTTTCTCCATATGGGGTCGTACTGCGTGGGCCACCGCAACATCTGAAGCCCCCAAATCAATGGCCATTCCATCGAACCCGGCTTGTGCCACCATCTCGCACACCTGATCATGGGGAAGTTTGACTCCCGTTTGATCATGCGGCTGCATTGCCCAAAGCGATGTATAGACTTTCAGTTTTCTCATTCTGCGGCCACTCGGCGGGTGCGGCCCCCAGCTGCTGGCAGAACCCAAACCTCATTCATCGGATATTGCCCTTCATCCTTCGCCATCAGTTTGCTGATAACTTCGATCTGAAACTCTATCCATCCCATGCGATGAACAGTCCCGGCCGCCGCCTCGATCTTGTCGTTCAAACGCCGCAGCTTCCAAAACGGTACAGCAGGAAAGGTATGGTGTGCCGTGTGGTAGGGCATTTGCCAGCACAGCCAGCGGAACAGAGTATTCGTCCGGGTAGACCTTGTGTTTTCCAGAATATCGTCTTCGTGGCTAAGTCCGAGGTGTTCGATCGTATTTTGAAGTTGGTGCACTGGCTTGGTCAACACCATCGGGATCAACCAAAAGGTCAGGGGCGCCCAAGACCCAACAACAAGCGCGACTGCGGCAATCAATCCATAGCCAAGAAGATGGATCCGGCTCTCACGGATAACCTTATTCTCTTCCTCCGCCCTGATGTAGGGTTCGATGATGATGCCCCGCGCACGGCGCACCACGCCGAAAACCCTATTTCGCCAATAGGTTACGCCAAACAGCCACAAAAGATAGGTCCCGATTGTGTAGGGCTCTCGCACCAGTTCGCCATCTTTTTCCCAGTTTTGCGTATGCTGATGATGGGCGAAATGCATGATTTGATCGTAATCGCGCGGAAAGATTTGAACGAACCCAATGGCCCGACCGAAAATTTCGTTCAGCACCCGTGTTTTGAACACTGTGGCGTGGCTCAACTCGTGTTGGGCGGCATAAAGGAAATTCAACAAAACCCCTAAGACAAAGCCGGTCAGCAAAACCCACAGACTTCCCATCGCGAATGCATGCATCACGCCCACCAAAGCAATGGCGGCCAAATGGCCAAGCATCTGCGCCCAGCCCTTAGCGTCTGATCGTTCCGTCAAAGCCCGAAGTTCTGATGGCGTCAGTAGTTGTCGACGGGAAAAGCTGGCGTCCATTGGGTTCTCCATTCCTTTGAAACGACACTAGCGTTGTTTCTGGCAAGGGCAAAAGATTTCTCCATTGGGTGTAACGGCAGCTGCGAACAGGATATTCGAAATGCCTTACAGGCTTAAAATCATGATTTCATTATATTGCGCCCCGGAGCCACCGTGTGACAATTGGCATTGTCAAAACGGTACTTCCGAGCGCCATCAAAAGCAGCGCTGTAAAAGTCGAAGATGCGATGATCTCTCGGTCCAGAAGGACATTTGCGAAAATGATCATGATCAATGCCTTGGTTTGCAACAACCATCCGATTCCCCATGCCTGACCTTTCGGCCAATCGAGAATCCGCCCAGCCAGTGAAACGCCCAATAGCTTACCCAGCACAGAGGCAACCAAAAGAATCCCTGCTGCCCCCAAAACTCCCAATCCGCCCACTTCCCATGAGGTGCGCAGCCCGGTGGACAAGAAAAACACCGGCATGAAGCCTAGAAGCAACACGCGCCGAAACTGCACGAGAGCGTCCTCGCCCAGCCATTCAGAGTCCAGGACAACTCCCGCCAAAAATGCCCCGACGATGTAATGAAGCCCGGCCCAATCGGCCCCCAGCGCCATCGCCGCCAACCAGATCAGCGCCACCGGCCATCGGTCACGCACTTCCAACCGTGACATAGCCCGACGCAGTGCAACGGCAGCACCAACGAACAGCACCAAAAAGACGGCCTGACGCCCTAAGCGTTCCCAATCCAGCAAGATCAGAGCCAGCACAGCCCAAATTGCCAGATCGTCCAAGCTTGCATAACGCATGACGCGTTGGCCTAACGGCTGCCGCAACAGGCCAAGTTGTTCAAGAAACAAGATCAAAATGGGCAAGGCCGTAACAGCACACGCCATACCCAGCCCCAAGATAACTTGCCACTCGGCACCCTTGGGACCAACCCAACCGGGCCAGCCCAGCATGACACCCCCTGCCGCCGAACCCATCGCCAAAGGCACAATCAAGGCAAGCCCCGAGGTGACCAATGTGTCACGCCGGGCCGACCACGCCGCCGAAAGATTCAATTCTACTCCGGCCAGAAAAACAAAAAGCATGACCGACCACCATGCGATGCCGTTCAACGCCGTAACCACCTCTGGCCGAAACACGAAGGCATAATAGCTTGGATAGGCCGCACCCAAAATACCGGGCCCGAGAATGACCCCACCTAGAATTTGCAGCACGACCAAGGGGAGTGTTGTCAGGCCGCCAAGGCTCCGCCAAAGCAGCCAAGGGAAGGAAAATATCAACGCCAAGGCAATCAAAAAAACTTCAGTCGTCGTCATGCACAAATCCCTTTTGGGATGTTTTATGCCACCGCAAATGACACGTCCACCACTTGCCAGATAGTCTTGATTGGTGAAGGATCGTTCATAGGAGGTCAGCCATGTCTTTTGCCCAAACGATCCATGTTGAAGATCTAGAGCGCGATCCCTTTCCAATCTACGCGCGCCTTCGGACCGAACAACCGATTGTCGAAGTTTCCGCTGCCAATTGCTGGTTCGCAACCCGGTGGCGCGACATCGAATTGATCGCCCGTTCGCCAGACTTTACCGCCGTTTCGGACGACGCGCCGGTCAATGACGCCTTTGGTCGTCCAAATATTCTGACGACCGAAGGCGCCGAGCATGCGGAACTCCGCGGAGGCATTGAGCCGCATTACCGCCCAAAACGCGTTGCAGATTACATCGAAACACTGGTTCGTCCGATCGCCGAAGCACAATTGGCCGCGTTTCACCATTCTGGCTCAACCGACCTTTTAACCCAATATTTTGAACCAATCTCTGCGCTGTCGCTCGCTCGATCTTTTGGATTTGACGACGTGGACGCATCGACATTGCGCCGTTGGTTTCATGGTCTTTCCCAAGGCGCGATCAACTTTGAAAAAGACCCCGCCCGTGCCGCGATCTGCGCCCAAACCGTTGCCGAAATTGATGCAATTGCACTTCCCTTGTTGGAGCGGCTTGCAAAGTCGCCGAACCAATCCCCGCTGTCGCATATGCTGCATTCCTCCCTGCCCCATGGGACGACACGCAGCCCTGAGCAGATCTTGCCATCCGTACGCATCACCCTTTTGGGCGGCATGCAGGAACCGGGACACGGCGCCGCGAACCTACTTGTGGGTCTGCTGCAAGCGCCAGATCAGTTTGCTTCACTGCGTGGCGATCTCGATCGTCTTTTGCCACGTGCAATCGACGAAGGGCTGCGCTGGATCGCGCCCATCGGAACGATGATGCGAACCGCCATTCGAGATACAGAAGTGTCAGGGATCACAGTTCCGAAGGGGACACCGATTTCCTGTATTTTCGCGTCTGCCAACCGAGATGAGACACGTTGGGATAATCCTGATGTTTTCAACATCCACCGTGCACCAAAAGCGCACATGTCTTTTGGTCAGGGCGCGCATTTTTGTGCTGGAAAGTGGTTTGCCAAAGCTCAGATTGAGATCGCCTTGCGCGTCCTTTTTGCGGCCCACCCCCAGATCGCCTTTGCCGACGGCCCACCAGAATTTCGAGGATGGGAATTTCGGGCGCCATTGCATTTGAACGTGACCCTTTAAGGGGGCCACCGCTGGCCGGCCTGAACACATCACTGATGAATAAAGCTCAATAGGCGGGCAAAATCTGTGATCAGCTATCCAAAAATATTGATTTAGCGGCCAGATCTCCGCCTCGCCACAAGTATAGTGCCGCAAGACCTTCTGCACCGGTTCGCATTCCATGCGGCATCCATGACGGATGATGGATAACGCTGCCGATTTCCTTGGGGCAAAATTCTTCCTCGGCCCTCATCCATTCGGCTGCTCCGGCAATGGGAATATAAACTTCTTCAGCCGCATGAGCATGGGCGGGATAAGTGACCCCCGGACCCAAAAGCAAGACACCGCATGCGATCGTGGTGCTGGGGACAGGGCCACGCAAGCCGATGAACTCTGACCATCCATAGACCCGCAAGAATGCTTCGCTCATCTCTGCTGCTTGATAGGTTTGCCGCCAGGATAACCCAGGCTGTCCCTGCAGGGCCGCCCAAATCTTAGCAGTCTGGTCAGACGGTCTTAGGACGTCCAAAATGCTGCAGACCGGCAAACGGGACGGGGTTACCGCGCGCTGCGCTTCTTCCAAGGGCCAGTCGCTTAGAAATGGCGCAGCCGCTGGAGAGCCCATGAATATGGCTTTGACCTCGTCCAAAAGCTGCTTCATTTCCGGCTCCTTCGTGGAAACGTCGTTGTTACCGACAGTGAAATGGTTAAACCAAAGATGGCGGAAATCCCGAATAATCGGCAATCGATCAAATCAAACATATTGATTTTTCAATAGGTCGCAATCTGCACAGATCTGGACACCCCCATTCTCTGACCCTAAACTGCATTCGAACATGACGGGAGCCGCCCTTGTCCACACCTATGCTTGGCATTATCGGCGGCTCTGGACTATACAATATTGAGGGCCTGAGCGAGGCTAAATGGGTCACTGTGACATCGCCATGGGGCAAACCATCTGACCAGATTTTGGTTGGACGCTTGCATAATTTGCCTGTGGCCTTTCTACCCCGCCACGGGCGCGGACATATCCACACCCCCACCTCTGTGCCGTACCGGGCCAATATTGACGCGCTCAAACGGCTTGGATGCACAGACCTTCTTGCGGTCTCCGCAGTGGGAAGCCTTCGCGCAGATTTCAAACCCGGTCACTTTGTCTTAGTTGATCAATACATCGACCGCACCTATGCCCGAGAGAAATCCTTCTTCGGACCTGGTTGCGTTGCGCATGTTTCGCTTGCCCATCCAACCTGCCAACGCCTGTCCGCAGCCGTTCGTGCCGCAGCCATCTCCTGCGGGACGATAGTGCACAGCGATGCAACATATCTAGCGATGGAAGGGCCGCAATTTTCGACCCTCGCAGAAAGCCGACTGTATCGGTCATGGGGAGCGGATGTGATCGGGATGACTGGCATGCCAGAAGCCAAGCTCGCCCGAGAAGCAGAACTTTGTTATGCCTCGCTTTCAATGGTCACTGACTTTGACTGCTGGCACAGAGGCCATTCTGCCGTAGAGGTGAGTGACGTCTTGAAAACGCTCGCGGCAAATGCATCGGCCGCGAGCAGCATCGTCGAGACGCTTTCGATGACCTTACCAAACAGCCGCGAGATCTGCCCGCGCGGCTGTAACCATGCGCTAAGCCACGCGATGATCACAGCACCCGAAAAACGCGACCCCGATCTGATGGCGAAACTCGATTGCATCGCGGGCCGGGTTCTTTAAAGGACTGACTATGAAAAAGACCGTCAAAGACTACATCCGAACCATCGTAGACTTCCCCCATGAAGGGATATTGTTCCGCGATGTAACCACCTTATTTGCCGATCCGCGTGGTTTCCGGATGTGCGTGGATCAGCTTCTGGCGCCCTATGCAGGCATCAGGGTCGATAAGGTCGTTGGTTTAGAGGCGCGGGGATTTATCTTGGGCGGCGCTGTTGCCCATCAACTGTCAACAGGTTTCGTACCGATCCGCAAGAAAGGTAAGTTACCCGGACAAACAATCAGCCAAGCCTACACGCTGGAATATGGAGAAGCTGTGGTCGAGGTGCATGAAGACGCCATGCACCCAGGCGAACGCATCTTGCTGGTGGACGATCTGCTGGCAACTGGCGGCACAGCAGAGGCCGGGATAAAACTGATCGAACGTCTTGGGGCGCAGGTAATTGGCTGTGCCTTCGTGGTTGACCTTCCCGATCTTGGCGGACGCAGAAAGCTTCAATCCATGGGAATGGACGTTCATACCCTGTGCGAATTTGAGGGGCTTTAAAGACGTTTCGCTTAACGGCTTCTTTACGCCTCGCAAGATAGGGTGAGTCGCATCCGGACTTCACACCGGATAGCTGGACGCTGCTTGCAATCACACGTTCCAGACACACCCCAGCGCCCTGTCCTTACCCGGCAGGGCGCACCCAATTTAGGGGCTGCGTAGTGGCCCCCAAAGAACGGGGCCCAAAATCAGGCTTCTGATGCCCGCAAGACCGCCCCCGGGTTCATAATGCCCAAAGGGTCCAAAGCATGCTTTATCGCCCGCATTGCAAAAATCTTGCCAGGATCCCCATAGCGCTCCAGGTCGGGCATTTTGTGCCGCCCCAAACCGTGCTCTGCCGACACTGATCCATCCAAGGCATCAACCATGTCATGCACAGTCTCGGTGACCGCCGCCGCAAGATGTGCGACGGCGGCCCTCGCCAGTCCAAACGGTGGAAAGACGTTATAATGCAGATTGCCATCGCCCAGATGCCCAAAGGCATTGATGCGAAACGACCCAATCTTGGCAATCGCCGCAGCGGCCCGGGAAAGAAAATCGGGGATTTCGGAAAGCGGCAGAGCGATATCGTGGCTTGCCACTGCCCCAATCTTTCTGTTGGCTTCAGGAATTGTCTCACGGATGGCCCAGAGCGCGTCGCGTTGAGATTGAGAGGCAGCAATCACGCCATCAATCACCAATTCCCCAGCCAAACCGTCAGCGAAAATTTGTTCCAAAAGGCCAGATGCAGACATCCCCCGTGGCAGACCAATTTCGATCAAGACCAACCATTCCGGTACAGGCTTCAGGGGAACATTGACGGCAAATCCTGCTTCGGCAAGAAATTCAATTCCTTGTTTGTGCATCAACTCGAAAGCCGAAATCAAACCCGGAGCCAGTTGCTGGGCAAGGTTCAATAACTTCAACGCAGCGGCCGCCGTGGGTACCGCCAGCAGAGCAGTTCCCACCTCTGAAGGGCGGGGCATCAGGCGCAATGCCGCGGCAGTGATCACACCTAGGGTCCCTTCGGACCCGATGATCAGATGCCGCAAATCATAGCCTGTATTGTCTTTTCTTAACCGTTTCAGACCGTTGATGATCGTACCATCCGCAAGCACTGCCTCGATACCCAAGACCTGATCACGAGCATTGCCATAGCGCAGAACATTGACGCCCCCCGCGTTCGTGGCCAAAAGCCCACCGATCCGGGCCGAGCCTTCTGATGCAAGGGACAAGGGAAACATAACTCCCATCTCTTCGGCCACATCCTGAACCTCTGACAAGACAACGCCAGATTCTGCCACCATGACATTTTCAGATGGATACCGGGCGCGAATTTGGGACAGTCCCTCAACCGACAAGATCAGTGGCAAAGCGCCATCACTCATGACCTGTCCCGCTACCAGTCCGGTCCCACCCGCATAGGGGACAACGCCAACCCGAGCTTGCGAGCAGGCAGCAAGAACACGCGAAACCTCAAGAGCACTTCGCGGCCGAACCACCGCTCCCGCCCGACCTTGCCAACGTCCTCTGCGCTCCTCCAGATATCTTGGTTCAGGGTCTGATAAGCGACCCTCGGGCAGAAGCCCTGCCAAGTTTCCAAGGAAATCTGGGGATGCATCATTCAACATGACGCGACAATAGACCTAAGCCCAATAATGGACCAGAGGGGAAAGGTTAAGGAATAAGGGAGGGGGCCAGGACAATGACTTGTGGGGTATCGGGAAGGGTAGAATAGGATAAAATCAAATCGGAAGTGCTGCGGATCTGTGTCTGATATCCCGGCCCCATCGCGGTCAGAAACGCTTGCAACCCTTCCGCCGAAAACCAATGCATCGGAAGAACCACGCGGGCCCGCATACGGCGGACCACCTCGGTCATGGTTTTTGTATCCATCGTATAGGCTCCGTCCACAGGAACCATCACGACATCGACGCGACCGATCGCTCCGAACTGCGCGTCACTGGGGATTTGGTGCAAATGACTAAGGTGCACGATACACAGACCTGCAGCTTCGAACAAAAAAACCGAATTGCCATCTTTACGCGCGCCTTCGCCAAAAGGGCCGCGCAAATCGGTTGTGATGTTGCGAACCGACAAGGACCCAAGGTCCACTTCAATGTCCGGCGGTGCGCCAGGTGGCCCCCATCCGCGCAAAAGATAAGGAATGCGAGGGTCAGGATTGTCCGTAAAGTGACTGGAATGGGCGTTATTCATTGTCGCAATATCGGGCACCACATCCGGGTTTCCGATCAAACCGGTATAATCTGTGACGGCCAGTTTTCCATCATCCGTCACGATCGCAAAAGTGGCATGATTCAAATAGCGGATAAGAACCGACCCCGGTTCGATGTCGTCTCCAAAGGCGACCGGAACAACTTCGGCCTCATTTGCGGCCAAAGACAAGCATCCCGAATCCGGGCGATCCCCCGCCAAGGCAAAGGTCGGCAGAAGACATGTCAAAGCTATCCACATGAAGCGCATTGCCCAAATGTAGCATCGCTTTCGAAGGCGCACAGGGACGAAAGTCGGAATGGTTACGATTTTGAAAGCTCGAGGATCGCCCTGACGGTGTTCCAGTTTCGCGCTGTGTGCAGAACCTTCAATTGGCGTTGTACCTTTTCGGCAAGAAGGGATCGCCCGATCCCATCTGGCGCATGCAAAAACAGGGCCTTATTCGTAAGATGAAATCTCTCTGACGTCGCATAGGTCTGCAAAGCAGAAACATCCAAAACCGCCGGTTCGTCCAGAAAGAATGCAAATACCCTTGCTCCGTCAATACGGGCCTCTGCCAGAAAGGGATTGGCGGACATGATGGTTTCAAAGGTTTCTCTGTCGTAAATAAACAAAGCTGACGAAAGGCCAAATTGCGCCTTCAACTCTTTGGCAATTGCGCCCTTTAGATCGGGCAAACCTGGGTCGTCAAATACCACATTTCCCGATTGTATGTAGCTGCGCACCCTTTCCAATCCGAGCGACTGCAGCATCTCGCAAAAGCCTTTCATGGGCAGTTTGACACCCCCCACGTTTACCCCGCGCACCAACATTATCTTGCGCATCTTGCCCCCATCGTAACTCACAGGCAAAGCGATCCTGCCACTTACAATCGCGTTATTTGATCGGATCGTTAGACAGGCCATTCCAGAAAATTCTTGGACTCAAAGTATCAAAGAGAGTGCCCGCATGTAATAAGATTGATCAAGAAGCGAAACGAAATGGCGCCGCCACCACAGCAATTCTCACTCGCCGGAAAGGCGTTCGCTGCGATTCGCTACCCTGCATCCGTCCGTCCGCGGCGATCACCGCGCAAGTTCGAATAAAGAACGTGGTTTCGCCAGCGTCCGCCAATCTGCAAATAGCTTTGCGCCACGCCCTCATATTTGAAGCCGGATTTTTCAAGAACACCGCGACTGGCAACGTTTTCCGGAAGACAGGCACTTTCAATTCGACTGAGATCAAGCGCAGTAAAGGCATGGTGAACCAAGGCCAAAACCGCCTCGCGCATCAGTCCCTGCCGGACGAAAGGTTGACCGATCCAGTAGCCCAAGGTACCGGCTTGGGCTGGGCCGCGCCTTATATTGTCGAGGGTAATCGCGCCCAAAAGTGTCTGATCATCGCGACGAACCAATAGCATTGGCAAGGCGGTGCCTTGGGTTTCGGCACGCTGCGCCCAATAAACCCGATTTGTAAAAGATTTACGCGATAGATGGTCAAAGGCCCAAACCGGCTCCCATGGCGTCAGATGCGCAGCGGACGCACCACGCAACTGTGCCCAAGCATGCCAATCACCATGTTGAGGCAGGCGAAGAGTCATACGTTCGGTTTCAATCTTAGGGCGCCGCTTCAAGCCAAGCATCAAGCGACCAATCTTTGCCGCATCGCTTCGAGGGTGGGCGCCGTTTCGACAGGTCCGTACAAAGCCAACGCAGCCCCTGCCCCGCACAGTTCCCTACCATAGCGACGCACATCAGCCGTCGTCACGGCGTCAATCTTGGCAACCGCTTCGTCAATTCCGGGGACACGGCCATAAATCGCCACAAGCCTTGCAATTCGTTCGGCGCGACTCGATGGGCTTTCAAGCCCCATCAACATTCCGGCCTTGATCTGTGCCCGAGCCCGCGCAACCTCTGCCTCTGACATATCGTCAGCGGCTCTCTTCAACTCATCCACTGTCAAAGTCATGAGATCTGAAATCTCATCCGACGACGTGCCTGCGTAAATGGTGATCTGCCCTGCATCCTCATACGCGCCGGATTGCGCAAATATGGAATAACATAGACCCCGTTCTTCACGTATCTTTTGGAACAAGCGCGACGACATGCCCCCACCCATTGCCATCGAATAAAGCTGCGCCGTATAAACATCTGCATGTCGGTAGCCGGGTGCATCAAAGGCCATCGCAAAGTGGACCTGTTCCAAATCCTTGATCTCGCGACGTTCGGTTCCCGAAAATAGCGCGGACTGAAACATTTTTTGCGGCTGTGCCTTCAACCCGCCAAAAATGGCCTCAGCTTGAGCGACAATGGCGTCGTGGTCTACACCGCCGGCGGCGGCAAGGATCATTTGTTCGGGCCCGTAATTTTCCGCGACAAAAGCCTTAAGGTCATTCGACTTAAAGGCCGAAACCTTTTCCGAAGGCCCCAAGATTGTGCGCCCAAAACTTTGATCTGGATAGGCTGCCTCTTGCAACCAATCGAAGATTATATCGTCAGGCGTGTCCAATGCTTGCCCGATTTCCTGCAAAATCACATGGCGTTCGGTTTCGATATCATCCTTGTTAAAGACTGGATTCAACACGATGTCGCCGATTACATCTAATGCCAGCGCCACATCGCCTTGCAAGACACGCGCATAATAGGCCGTCATTTCGCGGCTGGTATAAGCGTTGATATAGCCCCCCACATCTTCGATTTCTTCCGCGATCTGCAAGGCACTGCGGCGCTTGGTGCCCTTGAACGCCATATGTTCCAGAAAATGCGCAATTCCGTTTTGCTCGGACCGCTCATGTCTGCCTCCTGCCATCACCCAAATGCCAGCGCTCGCCGATTGCAACCCGGGCATAAGCTCGGTCACGATGCGAAAGCCGTTCGGCAAGGTCGTCAGGCGGGGCAAAGGCACGGTCATCGAGTGGCAATCCTTTCGCGGATCAGGGCTTGAATCGCTTTAAGATCATTTGGCATCCGTGTCACGCGCTCTGGTCTATCAAACAAGTCGGCGAGCCGGGGTGGCAAAGATGGCCTTGTGCCCATTGCCGCCTCGACCGCGTCAGGAAACTTGGCGGGATGGGCGGTTGCCAACGTAATCATTGGTGTGGTGCCCAGTTCTCCTTCGGCAACCTTTACACCGACTGCAGAATGTGGGCACAGGATTTCGCCCGTCTGATCATAGGTGCGCGTGATTGTTGCGCTGGTCTCGCTTTCCGTGCAACTGCCCGAAGAGAAAGCCTCACGCAAGGCGCCTATCGCCCCTTGAGAAATGGAAAAACCGCCGCCTGACAATTCGGCCATCAATCCCGAAATGGCGGTTCCATCCCGCCCGTAAGCATCAAACAAGACACGTTCAAAGTTTGATGACACTTGAATATCCATCGACGGACTGATTGATGGCATCACGCCATTGGTCCGATATTCCCCCAATGAAATAGCCCGATCCAAAATGTCATTTTGATTGGTTGCAATCACCAGCTTTTCAATCGGAAGTCCCATTTTACGGGCAATGTACCCAGCAAAAATGTCACCGAAATTTCCAGTTGGCACTGTGAAGGATATCGGACGGTGCGGTGCACCCAAGCTGACGGCGCTACTGAAATAATACACAACCTGCGCCAGAACGCGTGCCCAATTGATTGAATTCACGCCGGCCAAACGAACACCATCGCGAAAATCAAAGTCGTTGAACATCGCCTTAACATTGGCCTGCGCGTCGTCAAAATCGCCATCAATAGCCACGGCATGTACGTTTGGCTCGACGGGCGTTGTCATTTGTCTGCGCTGAACCTCAGAGACTCGGCCGTGTGGATACATGATGAAAACATCAACATTTGACAAACCCCGAAACGCTTCCATCGCGGCAGACCCGGTGTCACCAGATGTGGCACCGACGATCGTGATACGTTCGCCCGTTTTGGCCAAAGCTGCCTGCATCATTTGGCCGATCAGCTGCATCGCAAAATCTTTAAACGCCAAAGTGGGGCCGTGGAACAGTTCCAGCAGAAAGTGGTTTTTCGCCAATTGAACCAAGGGTGCGCGCGCAGAATGGTTGAAATGGGCATAGGCTTTTGCAATCAGGTCTTTGAACTCAGCTTCGGCAAAGAACCCTCCGATAAACGGCCACATGACCGCGAAGGCAGTTTCCTCATAGCTCTTTCCGGCCAATCCGGCGATCTGACTTTGGCTCATGACGGGCACTTCTTGTGGCACGTAAAGACCACCGTCCCGTGCCAACCCCGTCATCATCGCTTCACCAAAGCTCAAACTTGGAGCCATGCCCCGAGTGGAGATATACCGCATTTTCCCGCCCTTATGCCTTATGCCGTCCGCCGTTTGATACGAAGTAACAGGTATCCCGTCATGGCGGCCCAAACAACCGCCAACAGGAACCATGTGATCGCATAGCCCCAATGGTCATTGGGTATAGAGGAGGTATCAACAGGCATCGGCGAGATCGCGTCACCGGTAGGTTCACGCGCGACAATAAGTATTGCGTCGGTGTTCAACTTTGCGGCCATGGCCGGAACATCCCGGCCGAACCAGAGACCAGACTTCTCGTCGGGCGGAGGGGTATAGGCATTGGAATCAACCGGCCAATGCAAGTTTCCAACGATATGGGCACCTTTTGCGGCGCGGGGCACTGCGCGCAGCGTTTCGTCCAGAAAGCCACGGTCAATCAAGATTCGTCGTCCATCAGAGGTCTCAAATGCCTCAATGATCTGCACACCAGGAGAAGCCCCTACCTGCCCGGCAAGCACTTCAACAAAGTCATTGGTAAAGGCGCCATCGACAAAAACAGGGCGATACTTGTCAGTTTTGGGATCAGGCAGTGCCATCAAGGGGACCGGATCTGCACCGATCATCCCGTTGATCTGCGCAAGAAGGTCGTTTTTCCATTCCATTCGCTGCAATTGCCAGACGCCAAGACCAACCAGAACAGCACAGCCCACAATCCCCAAAAGGATCGGAAAAGTCATTTGGCGTAACATGCTGTGGCTCCGATAAATGAACAACGCGGGCCGAACGGCCCGCGTTGATGTCGATGTTAACAGTTTTACTGTCCCCAGACGTAGACGGCAGCGAACAGAAACAGCCAAACCACATCCACAAAGTGCCAGTACCATGCCGCCGCTTCAAAGCCGACGTGCTGTTCGGGCGTGAAGTGCCCCTTGATCGCACGGATCAGGCAGACCGTCAGAAAGATTGAACCGATCAAGACGTGGAAACCATGGAAACCCGTGGCCATGAAGAAAGATGCGCCGTAAATGTTGCCGGCAAAACCAAAGGCAGCGTGGCTGTATTCGTACGCTTGGAAGAACGTGAAAAGGGCGCCAAGAACAACGGATATGATCAGGCCATTGACCAGATCCTTACGGTTGTTTTCATGCACCAACGCGTGGTGAGCCCAAGTAGCCGCACAGCCCGACAACAGCAGGATAAGCGTGTTGATCAGGGGCAAGTGCCAAGGATCAAATGTTTCAATTCCGGCTGGCGGCCAAATTCCATCAACCGCCGGGGAAAGTGGTCCCATCGGGTAAAGTGCATGTTTGAAGAACGTCCAAAACCACGCGGCAAAGAACATCACTTCAGACATGATAAACATGATGAAGCCATATCTCAGCCCAATCCGGACAACAGGCGTATGGTCGCCCGTCTGGCCTTCGTGGACCACTTCGCTCCACCAGGCAAACATGGTGTACAAAACGCCTACCAGCCCGATCAGACCCATCCAGGGGCCCGATCCGTGCATCCAAAGCACTGCGCCAAACAACATGATAAAGGCACTGACCGCTCCGAAAAGGGGCCAAATTGACGGCGGCAGGATGTGGTAGTCGTGGTTCTTGGCGTGGGCCATGGTCGGTTCCCTCGTTCTGTTTTCTTTAGTTTATCGCAGGCTGCGCGGGGGCTTCAAGGGATGCTTGTGCCTCGGGCAACGGGATTTCGAAGAATGTATAGGACAACGTGATCTCAGCGATCTGATTTGCCTCGGGGTCGGCCATGATCGATGGATCAACAAAGAAGGATACCGGCATCAAGACGCGCTCGCCCGGCTGTAGGACTTGTTCGGTAAAGCAGAAACATTCGATCTTTGTGAAGTATCCGCCAGCTTGATCCGGAGCGACATTGTAAGCCGCTTGACCTGCGATCACACGATCGGTCGGGTTATAAGCCTCGTAAAAGGCCATCGCGTTTTCACCGATATGAATGGTGATTTCTGTCTGCGCCGGCTTGAACTGCCACGAGAGCTTTGGTTCCTTGGACGCGTCAAAAAGAATTCTGATCGTCCGATCCAGGACTTCGGTCGAGGCTTGCTCGGCAACTCCTGTGGTTCCTCCAAATCCCGTGACCTGGCAAAACCATGAGTAAAAGGGCACGGCTGCGAAAGACAATGATACCATCGTCGCGGCAACGCCGGCCAACATCAAGCCAGTTTTGGACTGAGGATTCACGTTCCGGACTCCAGTTGCACGGCAGGCTTGCCGTCGTCCTTGTGCATCACATCGCCTTGGGTAACCTTAACGACGGTCAGCGCAAATACGAGTGCCACAAAGGCGGCCAAAACCAAACCAAGCCCAAGATTACGGGAGAATCTCTTTTGGTGCATTTCGTGCGGTGGTCGAAACGTCATCTTACCAGCCCCCAAGTCCAAATGATTTCAGTGCAGCTTCCAGCAGAAAAGCACCAAAGAGGACAAACAGATACAACAGGGAAAAACGGAAGAACGCCTTTTCAGTTTTGTACTTGTCGGCTTCGGCCATCACTTCGTCGCGGTGCCAAATGTGCCAAGCGCCCAAGAGGAATTTAATGTTCAGGATGACAGCAACGACCATGTAAGTCGGGCCACCAATTGTGGTAAAGCCTGCGCCGATAGCAAAGGGAGCCAAGGCAACAGTGTACCACCAGATATGAGCGCGCGTTGCCTTTCGGCCATGGGTTTCTGTCAGCATCGGCACACCGGCATCGGCATAGTCAGATTTCATGAACAACGCGAGTGCCCAGAAATGAGGCGGCGTCCACATGAACACAAGCATGAACATCAAGATCGCTTCTATACCAACATGACCCGTCGCCGCGGCCCAACCAATCATTGGAGGAAACGCGCCTGCTGCGCCGCCGATCACGATGTTCTGCGGGGTGATCCTCTTGAGCCAAACGGAATAGATCACAACGTAAAAGAAAATCGTCACAGCCAGAAGGGCACCGGACAGGACATTCGTAGCCAAGCCAAGCATAACAACTGAGATCCCGGACAGAGCAATACCCAGCCCTAAAGCCTCCCCTTCCGTCACGCGACCCGATGGGATCGGGCGACTGGAGGTCCGGCGCATCTTGGCATCGATGTCAGCATCCCACCACATATTCAAGGCACCAGATGCACCGCCACCCAATGCGATGAACAAGATTGCGGAAAAAGCCACCACAGGATGCAGACCCGTTGGCGCAACCAGCAGCCCGACCATTGCTGTGAAAACCACCAACGACATGACACGCGGCTTTAGAAGTTCAACGAAATCGCCGAACTGCGGCTCATGAGTGCCGTCAAGAAGATTGGTATCAGCCATGTCCGGTAATCCGCCCGAAAGGTGAAACGTGGGCCGTCAGTTGTGGCCCACGCCTGTTATACACAGTCCCGAAAGTTCAGTTGGAAGCCAACGTGACGTTGCCTGCCTTGGCGTCCAAAAGCCATTTGGCATAGGCTTCCTCTGACACCACCTTCACAGTTATCGGCATGTAAGCATGCATTTGGCCACAAAGCTCGGAACATTGGCCAAAGTAGATGCCCTCTTTCTCGGCCTTGAACCAAGTCTGGGCGATGCGGCCAGGAACAGCATCCTGCATCGCGCCGAAGGCCGGAATCTTCCACGAGTGAATAACGTCGTTCGCGGTGACCTGCATCAAGATGACTTTTCCAACCGGAATAACAATCGCGGTATCGGTGGCCAAAAGGAAATCTTCTTTCGCATAACCTGCGTCAACCAACTGCTTTTCCACGTCCGGCGTCATCATGTTTGCACCACCTGTCGCAGGAGATCCAATCATGTAGCTGTCAAACGCAACGTCCTGATCGACATACTCGTAAGACCAGTACCATTGGTTTCCAGTCGCCTTGATCACGACATCTGCCTGAACCTTGCTGAAATCTTGCTGCTTGAACAGTTCCGGCAATGAAAAAGAGCCGATGAAGATCAGGATGACAACGGGGATCAATGTCCATGCAATTTCTAGCGGCGTGTTGTGCGAAAACTTCGCAGGAACTGGATTCGACTTTGAGTTAAACTTCACAACAACAATCAGAAGAAGGGCTGTGACGAACACAGTAATTGCGGTGATTATGTACAAAAGCATGTGGTCCAGCCCCTGAAGGCCAACCGCCAACTCGGTCGACGCCGGTTGAAAGCCGATCCCCCTAGGAATAGGGTGACCAATCACTTCCAACGACTGCGCTGAAGCCATACCGGACAAAAGCGACGCCGCCAATCCAGCACACATACCGTAGACTTTGCTCGTAAGACGCATGTTTTATTCCCGTGTTTAAGCAGCTTTTTCTCTGCCTTGCCCTGAGCTGTGAAAAACAGGTCAGAATCCCGTTGTCTCTTGGGCCCCTGAAACCATATTAGACGCGTCACGACAAGCGAAACCGTTGCGGCATAGGGTCGCCGTTTGACCTAAACCAATGTCCTTTTAAGGGAATTACCTTCATGACCGATGCCCCTTTCCGCCCCTTCGACACCCATATCGACGAAACTGCGGCCCTATCGGTGCTGCGGGCAGCAACGGCAGGTGCAGAGGACGGTGAACTGTTCCTTGAACGCCGCAGATCCGAATCCATCGTTCTGGATGACGGTCGCATTCGTAATGCCAGCTATGACGCTTCCGAGGGATTTGGCCTTCGCGCCGTCAAGGGCGAAGTTGCTGGCTACGCCCATGCGACGGAAATCTCAGAATCCGCCATGAAGCGGGCCGCCGAAACCACGCTACTTGCCGTGGGTGACGGGGGTGGAACAATGGCCTCCCCGCCGCGAGGGACGAACCAAAAGCTTTATGGCGACCAAGATCCGATGGCAGACGCTGTTTTCTCGGTGAAAATAGATTTGCTTCGGGAACTGGACGCTTATGCCCGCGCGCTAGACCCGCGCGTTGTCCAAGTCTCGGCAACGATAAATGCTGGGCTTCAAGAGATCGAAATTTTGCGCCCAGAGGGTCTGCGGTTTTCCGATGTTCGCCCGATGGCGCGGATGAACGTCTCTGTAATTGTTGAACAAAATGGCCGTCGCGAACAAGGTGGCACCGGTGGAGGCGGTCGCTTTGGGCTCGCTCGGCTGATGGACAGGGATCATTGGCAGCCTATGCTTCACGAGGCACTTAGAATTGCCTTGGTTAACTTGGAAGCGGTTCCAGCACCGGCCGGCGTGATGGATGTGGTCCTTGGGCCGGGATGGCCGGGAATCTTGTTACACGAGGCGATCGGCCATGGCTTGGAAGGAGATTTCAATAGAAAAAAAACCAGCGCCTTTGCTGGCCTTCTGGGCAAGCGTATTGCAGCGCCTGGCGTATCGGTTCTTGACGACGGGACGATCCCGGATCGGCGCGGTTCCATTTCTGTCGACGACGAGGGGACGGCCTCACAAAAAAATCTGCTGATCGATGATGGGATTTTGGTGGCCTACATGCAAGATCGCCAGAATGCGCGATTGATGGGTGTCGCGCCGACAGGAAACGGACGCCGCGAAAGTTTCGCCCATATTCCGATACCGCGCATGACCAACACATACATGCTTGGGGGAAAAGATGACCCTGCCGATATTCTAGCCAGCCTGAAGGATGGCATCTATGCCGTCGGCTTTGGCGGCGGCCAAGTTGATATTACAAACGGCAAGTTTGTTTTTTCCTGCACCGAGGCCTACCGAGTTAGAAATGGTGTGGTTGGCGAAGCGGTCAAAGGCGCGACATTGATCGGCGACGGCGCAACCTCCCTCAAACAGATCCGGGCCATTGGAAACGACATGGCTCTTGACCCCGGGATTGGATCATGTGGAAAGGCAGGACAGTGGGTTCCCGTCGGTGTTGGACAGCCAACCCTTTTGATTGGCGGACTGACGGTGGGCGGATCAAAAGCCTGATCATCGCGCTCCGCCGTTTTTTGCCGCGAGGGTCCCATTCACTTCATGTCGACGTGAACGATTTTTTCAGAAGGAAAAAGGGGCTTTTGCTCTCGCGCAACGGAAAATGGTTTTGATCTGCTTGGTCCGGTCTGCAGGGCCGCGCAGATCGCCCATCAGGTAACAGGCACAGGTACCAAAGCGACAGTCTGGCTGGGCGACAAATGCGTTTGGGCAGTTAAGGTCTATTGGCCGGTCAGGGAAAGCCTTCAGACCCCAAATTTTCCTTTAAGAGCATCGGCAAAAGCCGAGCCCGAAGCAGAGGCAGTCTGTGGCGCAACAACGCTGGATCCACGCACAGACTTAGCAGATCCGCTTCGGAATGCTGCGTCAGCTTTGGCAGAAGCGCCACCATCCGTCTTCATTGTCAGACCGATTCGCTTGCGAGCAGCATCAACTTCAACAATTCTTACCTTGACGACATCCCCAGCCTTCACGACCGAATGAATGTCTTTGACAAAACCATCAGCCAATTGGCTGACGTGAACCAAACCATCTTGGTGAACGCCAATATCAACGAATGCACCAAACGCTGCTACATTGGTAACTGTGCCCTCCAAAACCATCCCGGTTTTCAAGTCTTTGATTTCGTTTACGCCATCAGTAAAAGTTGCTGTCTTGAAGCTGGGCCTTGGGTCACGCCCCGGCTTTTCCAGTTCAGCAAAAATGTCCTTGATCGTCGGCAGGCCAAACTTAGAATCTACAAAAGCACGCGGGTCTAGGGACTTAAGTGCACTGGGATCCGCCATGAGAGCGCGAATATCGCGCCCACAAGCAGAAACGATCTTGCGCGCCACGTCATAGGCTTCAGGATGAACGCTGGACGAATCCAGCGGCTCTTTGCCGCCTGTAATCCTTAGAAACCCTGCGGCCTGTTCAAACACCTTAGGACCAAGACGGGAGACTTTGAGTAAGTCGCGTCTGGCCATAAATGGCCCGTTGATGTCACGGTGGGCCACGATCGCCTCAGCCAAACCGGGCCCAACGCCAGAGACGCGTGCCAGCAAAGGGGCCGAGGCCGTGTTAAGATCCACCCCCACATGGTTGACGGCATCTTCGACGACACCCTCAAGGCTTCGCCCAAGGTGAGCTTGGTCCACATCATGTTGGTATTGGCCAACACCAATCGATTTTGGTTCAATCTTCACCAGTTCAGCCAAGGGGTCTTGAAGGCGCCGCGCAATAGACACAGCACCGCGGATCGAAACATCCAAATCCGGGAATTCTTTCGCCGCTAGCTCTGACGCGGAATAGATTGATGCCCCAGCTTCGCTGACAATGACCTTTACGGGCTTTTCGCCATGCGGCAACAAAGCCAGCAGATCAGCCACCATCTTTTCAGTCTCGCGGCTGGCCGTGCCATTGCCAATCGCAATCAGTTTCACCCCATGCTTTGAAATGGCTTGCGCAATCGCAATCTGGGCTCCTCGAAGATCGTTTTTAGGTTGGAAGGGATACACCGTGTCTGTGCCGACCACCTTGCCAGTTGCATCCACGACGGCCACTTTAACACCAGTCCGAATTCCTGGATCCAAGCCCATTGTCGCCCTCCCGCCCGCGGGCGCGGCCAAGAGCAAGGCTTTCAGATTTCTGGCAAAAACTCTTATTGCCTCAGAATCTGATCTGTCGCGCAACTCTGACATAAGATCCAGACTCAAGGACGTCTTAAGTTTGATCCGAAAGGCCCAAGCCGCCGCATCACGCAACCAAACATCCCCCGCCCCGCGGCCAGATGCATTCAAAGCCGCCGCGCACGACCGTTCTGACGGACTTTCGCCGCGTGGTGCGTCTTGGTCAACGTCCAGATCGACAGACAAAAATCCTTCTTTCTGCCCGCGCAGCATCGCCAGGACGCGGTGGCTGGGAGCGGTCGCCCAAGCCTCATTGTGCGAGAAATAGTCAGAAAACTTGGCCCCCTCTGCCTCTTTGCCGGCAACGCCTTTGCATGACAACCGACCAACCTGTTTCATGTGGCTGCGAAGTCGACCAATCAGATCGGCATTCTCTGCCAAGCTTTCGGCTATAATATCGCGTGCGCCTTCAAGAGCGGCCTTGGTATCTGCTATTGCCCCCGACACGAACTCTTTTGCCAAGTTTGTCGGGTCGGCCTGCCGGTCTGCCAAGATCGATTCTGCTAATGGCTGCAACCCATTTTCCCGAGCGATCATTGCCTTCGTCCGTCGCTTTGGTTTGTAAGGCAAATAGATGTCTTCGAGTTCCGATTTCGTGATCGCCCTGACGATTGAAATTGACAACGCGTCGGTCATTTTACCCTGTTCGCGGATTGAACTTTCTATGGCCGCGCGCCGGGCCTCCATTTCGCGAAGATAGGTCAGCCTTTCCGCCAAAATGCGCAGCTGCGTGTCATCCAGCCCGCCCGTCAGCTCTTTCCGATAGCGCGCAATGAATGGGACTGTCGCGCCACCATCCAACAGATCTGTCGCAGCGCCAACTTGGCTGGCATTTGCGCTGATTTCTGTCGCAATCTGGCGGGCGATACGGGCGGCTACAATGTCCTTCATCCGAATCCTCTTGGCTTGTTGAAGTGTACAATAGGCCGCTGATTTCACAAGGCCAATAGACCCAGCGAAAATCAAGAAATACATCTATAAATTCAAAGGTATGGTGGTACAGCTTCCCCGGCTTGAACGGGGGACCCCCAGATCCACAATCTGGTGCTCTAACCAACTGAGCTAAAGCTGCACTGAAGGGGCATTTACCCCCAGCCTGCCGTGAATGCAAGAGGAGGATTGCCTTGGCCAAATGCGCAGGCTACGCCATGAGAGCACGCAACAAGAGGGTATCATGGGCATCGACAAGCAAAGCGACATTGCGGCAAACATTCAAATTGGTCCGACCGAAATTGGCATGGTCCGCATCTACATCGAAGCAGACGGCGGAATAGAATTGCCCTTGGATTTCGACCCGGACGAGGCAGAAGAGATTGCTGAAGAACTTCGTGCGGCAGCTGAGGCAGCAAGATTGATGTCTGATGGCGGCAAACCCAGAAAGAAACGTTAAAGAGTGACCAGTCCAGCCACGCCTGGATCTCTGTAAGCTTGCAATCGGCTTGCCGCGTGCCGTGCAAATTTTTGCATCATGACTTTGCGCCGCGCCGGCGGCACGGGTGTATCGGGGCCCATTCTGACAATCTCGGCATCATAAGCATCTGCAAAGATCAGCCCCGTCTCGACTGGAAGAAGGTCGACAGGAAAATCGCCGCCAACTGCCCAGAAGAATCGGTCACACCATTCAAGGTACTTGTGCCACTTCTGGTCGGCCAAATAGTCGGCTCGGCTTGATTTACATTCAATGACCCAGATCTCGCCTTTGGGTCCCAAAGCCAATAGA
Source organism: Paracoccaceae bacterium (assembly GCA_947461435.1). Classification (GTDB taxonomy): domain Bacteria; phylum Pseudomonadota; class Alphaproteobacteria; order Rhodobacterales; family Rhodobacteraceae; genus CAIYZT01. Next base: position 29,268 of record CANHLE010000016.1, read on the forward strand.
TCAACACGCAAGCCCGAAGCAGGCACAAACTCCTCCACCGAAACGAAATCAAACTGACGCAGCGCTCGGGCAACGCCCCGTGCAAGACGCTGGCCCGGCAGCATCGGCAGTATTTCTTCAGAAGGGACGCTTTGTATATCCATGGAAAAATAATGAACGAAAGATGAACATCTGTCCATACCTACCTCAATTCGCGTTTTCCAACTGTCAAGGCTTGACCGAAAGATCCATTGCCGCCAGAAGGCCGATTGATTTAACGGAGGTGCCCATGCGTTTGCATGACCAATTGGCCGATAGTGGCGCAAAGTTGTTTCGGTGGCGCAGCTATGTGCTGTTAGCCTTTGTTCCGTTCCTGATTTTTGTGACGACAAAAGGTCCGAGAATTGATGAGTCATTCGGCCCGCTGGTCGGTTATGTCTTTTCCGCGCTGTGCATTTTGATGGTTGTTTCCGGCGAATGTTTACGCATCTACACGGTCTCCTTCGTCGACCCAAAGACATCGGGCCGAAATGTCAAAGAACAAGTCGCCGCAGAGCTCAACACAACCGGTATTTATTCCCAAGTGCGTAACCCTTTGTATTTGGGGAATTGCCTAATGTATTTGGGCGTCGTCTTGTATGGCCAGAGCATTGTTTTGGGTGTGATCCTGGCCTTGACCTTGATCCCATATTACGAACGGATCATTTCCGCAGAAGAGAAGTTCCTGTCAGAAAAATTTGGAGTGGTATACGAAGATTGGTGCGCCACCACTCCGGCCTTTTTCCCAAAACTTGCCGGTTGGACACCGCCCGCTCGCAAGTTTTCGCCCCGAATACTGATCAGTCGAGAGTACACGTCTATCTATGGTGCGATCTTGTCACTCTACCTTGTCAATCTTGGCTTGACCAAACTCGGGCCAGATGGAGGTGACGTGGCGAACATTTGGCATTGGGTTCTGGGATTTTCGTCAGTTATTTCAATTGTGATTTATCTTCTGAAGACAAAGACCAAGCTGCTTAAAGCCAGATAGGTTTCGGTTTCCCTTGCGTGGGGGCGTATAGGGGCCTATCTACCATCTCGGCGGGTGCTGCTCTTCACGTGTAAGCCAACTTTTCCAGTGGCCGATAAGCAACCGAACGGGGGCTGGCTCTGGCAGGATCTTGGTCTTGCTACCTGGTGCCCACCTGAGACCTCTGGCTCTCGGGAAAACACACGGCTTCACGGTTGCTGCGGGCCCGCCACCTTCATCATAGAACAGAAACCATTGATAAGTTTGGGTCCCAACCAAGATTTTGGACCACCTTGTTCGTTGGATTAATGACCAGCGGAGTGGATCATTCCGGCCAATGACTTTTGGTTGCAGCCGGTCGGCCATGCCCGCCCTTTAGACGAAATGACTTTCATTCAGAACGTGGCGTGTCTACGTCCAAGTTGCTGAAGAAATCCACCTGAAAGTTCGAACTAAGCGGTTCACAGTTGAGCTTTGCAGATGGGATGGATTTGCTTGCTGAATATCAATGGCAAAAATCCACAACGCCCATTCCGCCCTAAGGGAAGTTTTACAGGGCGCGATCTTAGCAATTTATCCCACCGGCAATCGAAATGCGTTCTGCCCCCTGCAGTGGCGCTACCTCAAAAAGCTTCCGGCTTTGCCTCGCGGGCCATGTGGTCAAGGACGGCATTGACGAATTTATGCTCTTTACCCGTGGGAAAGAAGGCCTTTGCAACATCAACATACTCGGTGATTGCAACCTTCGGCGGCGTTCCGCATTCCACAATTTCCGCACCGGCGGCCCGAAACAAGGCCCGCAGAACGGGATCGATGCGGTCGATTGGCCATGCCGCTACAAGCGCCCGATCCGTCATCTGGTCGATCTTGGCTTGCCAATTCACAGCCTGCTCAACAACGGCCCGGAAATGATCAACATCACCTTCTGCAAATTCACCTTCGTCATAGGTTGCCCCAAAACGATGAGTTTCAAATTCGCGGCATATCGCTTTGACCGTTTGACCGGACACTTCCATCTGGAACAGCGCCTGAACCGCATAAAGCCGCGACGCTGATTTCATCAGGCGCTTTTCGGCCATTTTTGTTGTCATCTTGGGCGAGGTCATGTGAAAAAGCCGAATCCTTGACTGTGCCTTGCGGCCAAGCGTTCCTTTGCGCGAAACTGGGAGGCAACGCAAGACTAAGCCGGACAGGAAGGCCTATCGACGCGATATCTTGAGCCAAATCCCGTCCTTCGCTCTTACCGTTAGATGAGCCACCGGTTGCGGCGTTTTTTCAAGTACCAGATCAAAGCGAAAATGTCTGACCAACAGGGCCAAAAGCAGGGGTCCTTCAACCATCGCAAATCCAGCCCCGGTACAAACCCTTGGTCCGGAGGAAAATGGCAAATAGGCATCCCTTGCGCAGACCTTGTTTTCTTCGCGTGACCAACGGTCAGGGTCAAAAGCATCTGGGTCCGCCCAAAAGCGTTCGTGCCGATGCAAATGCCATGCGCTGAGGACAATTTGCGCGCCCGGGGCTATCGATCTTTGCCGCATTTCTTCCGTCAGGGTGTTTTGACGAACCATCATAGGCACCGGTGGATAAAGCCGCAAAGTTTCGCGAAAGACGTCGCGCGTAAACCGCAACTTGGACAAATCGCTGAACATTGGGTCCTCTGGCAAGGACATGGCTTCCGCAGCGACCCTTTCTTGCACCGAGGGAAACATCGAAAGGAGGTAAAGCGACCAAGACAATGCTGAAGCACTCGTTTCATGCCCCGCAAGAAAGAAGATCGCCACTTGATCGACCATTTCAGAAGTCTCAAACCGTTCCCCAGTTTGAGGGTCAGCTGTCGTCATGATTTTGCTGGCCAAGTCGTCCGGCGCCTTGCCAGAAGCGATCAGATCTGCACGGTCTTCTGTAAGGCGTGTGATCAATCCACGGATTGCAGTAGCCGACCGTTTGGTCGCGCGCCGATGAAAGCGTGGCATCCAACGCGGCAAAGGCAAGAAAGCCGCAAGATTCAAAAGCGGTTGGGTTCGTTGATAGGTTCGAAACTCCTTGAACACGGCATTGGCCAACTCGTGCTCAATCGGAATAGAAAACAACGTTCGAAAAATGACGTCGGCCGCAGCGTGGCTCATCGCTGCTTCCACCTCGACCGTACCTTCTGGCAGGCGTGCCACAGCCGCCTTCCCCGCCGCCAACATGGCTGGGAAGGTGTCGCGAAGGCGCCCGCCGGCAAACGCAGGGTCGATGATGCGCCTCTGCCGTCGCCAATCGTCCCCATTTGTCAAAAAAACAGATTTACCCAGCAGGGGCTTAAGACCCTCGCTGATCCGATTTGATTTGGGAAAGTCTTCGGGACGCTCCACCAAAACGCGGTTGACCAGTGCAGGATCGTTGACCAAATAGCTGCGAAAGAACGGCGTCCGAAATTCAGCCATCCACGCACGATAAAGACGCGTGGGCTGCGCAGAAAGGATATCCAGCCGAAACAACCGCAGGTAGGTCAGCAATGAGACCTTGTCAGGCCGTGATGGCGGTTTGGGCGGGATCATGAAACACTCGTGTAGCGGTTTACCGGGGTTTCTATTCGGCTTTTGGATGCGGTTCGTCCGGTAAAGCGCTCTGCCAGCGTCAAATTCCCAGCCGTTATCTGAAAGTAATCATAGTCCTTCGGCTGATCAAAGGCGCAAAGATATTGGAAATGCAGACGAAAGAATCTCCACCGCAATTGTGCCCAACGTTCTGGCGAAAGTGACTGTGTGAAAGCGGCCGAGACAATCAGTGGCCATTTCTTGCCCGCGGCAGGCGCAACCCCGGTCACTGACACAGGGTCACACAAGGCAAAGGCGCACCCGTCGCCCGGCGCGGTGACATCTATCCACGTCAACTCATCACGCGCGCACAAATACGCCAGATCCGCTCTAAGCCGCGAAGCACCCGGCAAAAAGGAAACCATCGGCACCACTTGGCCCAACGACAAAAACGCCAAGGATGTGCTGGACGTCGGCAATCCAAGCCGGATCATGTCCGCCAAAATAGACACGCCAATATGCGCCCCTGAAGAATGGCCAACAACAAGCACTTCGTCGTAACCATCGTTTATCGCTGTGCTAATTGCGCTTCGAAATGATGACATTCGCATTTCAAGGTCAGGCGGGTTGGCTCCTCCCTCTTTTGCGGAATAAGCATAGTCATGCATCAAGTAGTAAGCGAAAACTTTGTTATCCCAGCGCCGAAAAAAATCGAGCAGCGCCCATCCCAACCCCACGCCCATCCCCCAACCAAGCGCCGGGTGCACGAGTGCGCCGAGGCGGCTGAGCCCCCAACCCGCACTTGCCGCAAAGATCAATTGTAAGGTAAGAAATACAACGGGATAGAGTGCCGCAATCATTGGCCCCTTGCGAAGCCGCATCAGCCGAAACAATGTGCCTGATCCGATGTAAACCCAGGCTGTCCGCACCATTTGGATGTAGGTGGCAAGTATTCCCGGTTCCATGGACGACTTGACCAGATCGGACCAGACGAGAACCTCAACATCGGCTTCGGCAAGGGTGCCCCCGATCGTCGTTTTTACGTGCCAACCATAAGGCCCGCCGGTCGCTTTTGGCTTCATAGACAGACCGTAGGTAGAAATCTTGGCCTGCGCAGCACCCTCACTGCGGTAAAGCTCGCGGTAACGGCGCGGATGAAAAGGGTCGTATCCCGGGATATAAAATACTCGGCGCCGAAACACCGCATCCCCCCCTTTTTTGCCATCTAACGACATTCCACCCTCACTTTCGGAGAACATGCCAGAAGAATGGGGCGATTTTAGGGGAAATGTCAGCCGATTTCGGCAAGTGATGGGAAAGTTTCCAAAAGCCAAAAGGACATGGCCGAGAATCCTCCTGTCAACATGAGCAGACCCACAATGACCAAAAAGGCCCCCATAACTCGCTCGATCAACGCAGCGTTAGTTTTAAAGAAATTCATCACTGGCGTCATCCGTTCAAAAAAAACGGCCACGAGGAGGAATGGCAGCCCCAAACCCAAAGCATAGACACCAAGCAAAAGTGTTCCCCGCTCCACAGAGTTTTCCTGCGCCGCCAAGGTCAGGATCGTTCCAAGAATGGGTCCGATACACGGCGTCCATCCAAAGGCAAATGCAAGGCCCAGGATGTAGGCCCCAAATGCCGATCCGCCTTTGTCACCCGCATCCACCCGTATGTCACGTTCAAGAAAAGGAACACGCAAGACGTGCAAGAAATGCAATCCAAAACCCGTTACAATAACACCAGCCACTAGTGCAAAATATTGAGAGTTTCCGATGAAAAACGCCCCAAAAGCAGATGCGGCGGCACCAAGAAACAAAAACACAGTTGATAGCCCAAGGACAAAAAACAGCGCAGCCACCAACGGCGATCGACCGGCACGCATTTCACCAACGGAAATGCCGCTCATATAGGCCAAATAGGGGGGGACAACCGGCAGGACGCAGGGGCTTAGGAAAGATATCATACCCGCCGCAAATGCGGCCATCATCGAGGGTAGCAGCGTGGCTGCAAATAGATCTATTCCAAACATCTTAGTCTCCTTGCCCACACGTGATAAGACCTTCGCGTTACAAAGTCACGTGGCCACCCCGTCACATACGCGTCAGCAAATGCGCTGGTACTTAAATCTACGGGGCCTATTCTTGGCCCAAACTTGAGGTGGAAAATGACGTTTGATCAGGATCTGGACTGCGCAGGGCTGTTGTGCCCCCTACCCGTCCTTAAGGCACGCAAGCGCCTTATTTCCCTCGCACCCGGAAGTGTTCTTCGCGTTCTGGCCTCAGACAAGATGGCCGAAATTGACCTGCCGCACTTTTGTCTTGAGGCCGGGCACGACTATCTGGGTTGCCAGAAAAAGGGCGATGTGACCGCGCACTACATTCGCCGCGGTGATACAGCCCAATAGGAAAGGCGGCCCAATTGAGCCGCCTTTTCACTTTATTCCATATTTTTAACGGCCCAGATTCCACCAACCTTTTTTCCGTGGGGCGGGCGGCGTATCGTCTGGCACCAAGACCGGCGACAAGGCTGGCTCAGCTTGCACCAATGTAACTGCCTCTGAAGGCACTACTACTGCACCTGCGGCCAATGTTTGATCGGCCTCAAGTGTTTCTACAGGAAGTGCTGCCTTCTTGCTGGCCGTTCGACTACGCGTCGCTTTCGGTTTTGAGGCTTCAGCAGCGCCGTCTGAAGAAGATCCTTCTGTAACCTCGACCTTTGGCTTGGCACGAGACCGCGTGCTTGGCTTCTTGGCCGAAGTTTCCTCGGTTACAACTTCTGCGCCTGCAGCCGATAGTTCAGGGGCCCGTTCAACCAATGCCCCTATCTCGGCCGCTGACCCGGATGCCTCATTGGACTTCGGCTTGGATCGTGTGCGCGTGTAGGTCTTCTTGACTACAGGCGCATCAACAACAGGTTCTGACACCACGTCAGCTGATGAGCTTTCGGGATTGTCCTCAGGTTCATCATCACCGGAGTCTTCCCCCGAATCCTCATCACCGGCCGTATCTTCGGTCTGACCAATTATCGCACCGTTCGGGCCCGAACCACCCTTTTTCCGGCGACGACGGCGGCGCTTTTTCTTTGCGCCGCCAGAACCTTGACCATCGGACTTTTCACCAGCGTCGCCAGTCGAAGTCTCGATATCTGCGATCTCACTCTCGACCTCATCCTCGATCTCTTCGTTGATCAGGTCTTCGTCCTCTTCTGCGACGGGGGCCCCCATAAGGCTCGCATTCCCAGAAACGACAGATGATTGCTCGGGCACAAACCGAGTTGCCGTTTTGAACTTCTCAATAGCGAAATCGGGACTGATCATCGCGGGATCCGCTTCGATCCGAACTGCCATTCCATATCGGGCTTCGATCAACGCAATGTGCTCACGCTTTTGGTTGATCAAAAAGTTAACAATTCCGATAGGCGCCTTCAAAAGCACCTCTTTGCTGCGCTTGCGCGTGCCTTCCTCGTCAAGGGCGCGCAGCACCTGAAGGCCCAGACTGTCATCCGACCGGATCAGACCGGTTCCGTGGCAATGGCTGCAAGGTTGGGTCGTGCTTTCCAGCATGCCAGGACGCAGGCGCTGGCGGGACATTTCCATCAGGCCGAACCCGGAAATCCGTCCAACTTGAATGCGTGCGCGATCAGTTTTCAGCTTGTCTTTCAAACGTTTTTCGACTGCTGCGTTGTTGCGCCGCTCTTCCATGTCGATGAAGTCGATGACAATCAATCCGGCCAAGTCTCTCAAACGCAACTGGCGTGCAACTTCGTCTGCTGCTTCAAGGTTCGTCTTAAGGGCGGTATCTTCGATGGATCCTTCGCGGGTCGATCGGCCTGAGTTTACGTCAACAGCAACCAGTGCTTCGGTGATACCAATGACAATGTATCCACCGGACTTCAGCTGGACAACGGGGTTGAACATCCCGCCGAGGTAGCTTTCAACCTGGAAGCGGGCGAACAACGGCATCGCCTCGTCATAGCGCTTCACGTCTTTCGCATTGGCCGGCATGATCATGCGCATGAAGTCTTTTGCGGTCCGGTATCCGGCTTCACCTTCCACAAGCACTTCATCGATTTCTTTCGAGTAAAGATCACGAATTGTGCGCTTAATCAGATTACCTTCTTCATATATCTGGGCTGGGGCCATCGACTTTAACGTCAACTCCCGAATTTCTTCCCAAAGACGGATCAGATATTCATAGTCACGTTTGATTTCGGGCTTGGTACGTTTTGCACCGGCGGTCCGAATGATCAGTCCTGCACCTTCCGGAACTTCGATTTCACCTGCGATTTCTTTCAGTTTCTTGCGGTCAGCCGCCTGGGTAATCTTACGGGAAATACCGCCACCGCGGGCAGTATTGGGCATCAGAACGCAATAGCGGCCCGCCAGAGACAGATAGGTGGTCAGCGCTGCGCCCTTGTTGCCGCGTTCCTCTTTGACCACTTGCACCAGCATGATCTGCCGCACTTTGATCACTTCTTGAATTTTGTACCTGCGCGCGCGGGGACGTCGAGGAGCGGATATTTCCTCTGATACATCTTCTTCCGCTATGGATTCAATTTCGTCATCCGTATCGGAAGCGTGGTCGATGGCCTTATAGGCACGCTCGGTCTGATCGTTCTCTGCATGCGATTCGTGATCATGGTCATGGTCGTGCGCATGATCTGAACCATGATCGTGCTGTGGCTCGTCATCGGCGTTTTGCGTATCATCACCTGCGACAACGGACTCGTCGTCGAGGTCGATCACATCCATCGATCCGACACTCGCAGACTTTACTGGATCGCTTTGTGATCCTTCGGCCTTTGGCGCCGGACGGGGACGCGACCGCGGTTTTGACCGTGAGTTGTCTTCCTCGTCTTGGGCACGGTTGAACGCACGCTCTTCATCAAGAAGAGCCTTACGATCGGCCACGGGTATTTGATAATAATCGGGATGGATCTCGGCAAAGGCCAAAAAGCCATGACGATTTCCACCGTAGTCCACGAACGCCGCCTGAAGCGAGGGCTCAACACGCGTCACTTTCGCAAGGTAAATATTCCCTGCAAGTTGGCGTTTGTTTATGGTCTCAAAGTCGAACTCTTCAACCTTGTTTCCGTCAACCACAACGACCCGAGTTTCCTCGGCGTGGGTGGCATCGATAAGCATTTTTCTTGACATGTTATTCCAATGCGCCGGCCAGACACCCTTGGGCGGGACAAAGGTCCTGCTGTGGATGGCATCACGGAAAGGCGGCTTGTTCGGGCGATGACGCGGGCATTACAAGACCGGGCCTTGCCCTGTGGGCAACCCTCGATCTGGCGGTATGCTGTCGCGCGTCTCATCGCGTATCTTCACCAAGGGCGGTTTTTATTCCACCCGCTTTGCAAAGCCTGCCCTGTCGCTGACAGGAGACAAGCAATTTCACGATCCCTTTTACGGGGCCGATCCGACGACCCAAGACGGCAAACAGCGATGCCTTGTCTTGGACATAGAATTCCACGGCACACCATAAGCGTGCATCGTCTGACCCTAGCGGCAATTTCGTGAAAAACACAATAAGAGATTTAGAACCCATACGGTGCTTGGATCGATTGTCTGAAAAGGGACGTGGCAAAGGGGCCGGCACGGAGTTAGCAAAGACATGGCACGTCATTTGCAGGTCAAAGCGATCCCTTTTCGAAACCTAAAAACGTCCAAGCGGATTGCGAGTTTCGCCCGCGTCGTCGATCAAACGTAGTCTTGCCTTTGCAGCGCATATTTGGCCATCTTTTCGTTCAATGTCCTGCGTGGAAGACACAATTCTTCCATCACAGCAACGATCGAACCTTTGTGTCGACGCATCGTGTTGTCGATCAACATTCGCTCGAAGGATTCGACATAATCCTTCAGGGGCTTGCCCTCTGTCGTCAAAGCCGGACCGGAAGCCTCGTTGTCCGCCATCAAAAGTGAGGCGATCGACCCTGAACCCCGACGGTTTTGCAAAACTGCGCGCTCAGCGATATTCACCAATTGGCGCACGTTACCGGGCCAAGGAGCCTGCAGAAGTTGGGCTGCTTCTTGGGCTGTGACGGGGGGCGCTTCGCAGCCGTATTCTTCGGAAAACTGCTCAGACATTCGGGTGAAGAGTGTCAAAATATCTTCCCCGCGCGCACGAAGGGGGGGCAGCACGATAGTCATCGCGCCCAAACGATAGAAGAGGTCCGGCCGTAAAATATCTTCTAGAGTTTTGTCCGGGCTATGTTCGTTACAAATTGCGATGATGCGGGTTTCGGGCGGCGTGCCTTGTTCATTGATCATCGTCAAAAGCCGCGATTGCAGCGCATGTGATAAGCTTTCGATGTCCTCCAGGCACAAGGTGCCACCACGTGCTTCTTCGACCATCGGAACCGCACCGTCGTCTGACGGGCCAAAAAGTTTCGCGGTCAATTGATCCTCTGACCAAGCCGCACAGGATATCGTCAAATACTTCCGCCCACCTCGCGGTCCAACGGCATGCAGCGCATGCGCGACCAGCGTCTTTCCCGTACCTGTTTCACCATCAATCAAAACATGGCTATCAGCTTGCCCAAGGTCCAAGATATCTTCGCGAAGGCGCTCCATCACGGGGCTACCGCCGATCAATTTTTGCATCATGACCGTGCCGTCGGACAATTCTTTGCGCAGGGCACGATTGTCCAAAGTCATGCGTCGGGCCTGCGTAGCGCGCTTGGCAAGTTCTGTCATGCGGTCCGGGTTGAATGGCTTTTCCAGAAAATCAAAGGCCCCGATGCGCATCGCCTCAACGGCCATTGGAACATCACCATGTCCGGTAATCAAGATGACCGGCAATCCCGAATCCATCCCCATGAGGCGCTTTAGAAACGCCATGCCGTCCATGCCAGGCATCTTGATATCGCTGACAACTACGCCGGAAAACTCTGGGCCAATCACCTTCAAGGCATCTTCGGCGCTGGCATAGGTTTCCGTATCGAAGCCTGACAGAGCCAACCATTGGCTGACCGATTGCCGCATGTCCGCTTCGTCATCTACGATCGCAACTTTCATCGCCCGAGCCATGGTCTTCCTTTCAACATTTATTCTGCTGCTTCCTGTTCGGCCCCGATGACCGGCAGGTGCATCTCAAATACGGCGCCACCGTCTTCGGCATTATGCGCCGTCAACCGTCCACCAAGATCGCTCATAATCGACGAGGAGATCGCAAGGCCCAGTCCCACGCCTTCTCCGGGTTTCTTAGTTGTGTAAAAGGGTTCGAAAATGTTTTCGAACTCCTTGATACCCGGGCCATTGTCACGCACCAGGATAACGCCCTGTTTACCGGCGGTCAGGATCAGATCAACACGCGGTTCTCGCACGTCCTTGGTGGCGTCCAACGCATTGCGCAAGAGGTTGATAATCACCTGCTCCAATCTTAGCCGATCTGCCAAGACCATTACCGGCTGCCGAGGAAGCGTCCGAGTGATTTTGACCACTCGGGCTTTCAGTTGGGGCTCCATCATCGACAACGCCGTAGAAAGGCACTGTCGAAGATCAACGGGTTCTAATGCTTCCGTCCCCTTGCGGGCGTATGACTTCAATTGACGCGTTATGGCGCCCATGCGTTCGATCAAGTCATCGATGCGCTGAAATGATGACAAAGCCTCTTCGGGCCGCTTTCGCACAAGCAGTAGCCGGGCGCCCGCAAGGTAAGTCTTCATCGCAGCAAGGGGCTGGTTCAATTCATGGCTGACGGCCGCGGACATCTCTCCCAACGCGGCCAGCTTGGAAGATTGGGCCAGCGTCAACTCGGCGACTTCAAGTGTTTTCTGGACCTTTTCACGCTCTGCGATTTCTCGGCTAAGCCGAGAGTTCAAAAGCCGCAATTCGGCGGACTCTCGCTTCGCAACCATGGATTGCGACCAGGCGCGCCGCGACAAGATGTAAAAGGTCATGGTCATGAAAATTGCAAAACCCATGATTTCAAGCGCCAAGACACCGTTGACCTTTTCGCGAACAGAATCGTAGGCCGCAAAGCTGACCATCCGCCACCCTTGGAAGGGCACTCGAGCATCAGTTCGAAGAACACCCTCTCCACGCAAATACGCATCTGGAGGATTCTGGGCAAAACCCTTCGTGACCGACAGCGCTCTATCAAAGACAGAAGGAACATCCGTGGTCGTCGTTACTTCGTCCAGAGACATTCCGTGCCAGCGTGATTCCGTGGCCAAGACAACTTTGTTTTCACTGTCAGTTACAAGGACAACGTCTTGCAATCCTGACCAAGCGCGTTCGTATTTTGAAAGATCAGCAGCGACAACAATAACCCCTGCAAGTTTCCCCTCAAACAGTATGACACGGCTGTAAGTAAAGTCGAAGCCGCCACCGGGGGCCTCTGACGTACTGAACACCGTGTCTACTGACCGGCTGGCTTGGACAAAATAGGGTCTGGACCTGTGATTGGTTCCCAACAGATTGCGGTTCGTCGCCCCACGGACGATACCATCACTATCCAAGAGCAAGATCGATGCTGCATTGATCTCGTCTTGCACCCCCATCAGGCGCCGCGATGTGTCCGAAAACTCCCCTTTGGCGAGAGCTTCTGAAATGGCAGGATCGCCAGACAAGAGCAGCGGAACGATAGATGTTCGCTGCAACTCAGAGATAATATTTCCTGAGTAGAATGCGAGCCGCAGTTCCGCTCTGTTGCGTGTCGTTTCAGTGAAACGTTCAGACATCCATCTGTTCGTGACCAGAACAACACCAATGGCCATAAGAACCACCAAACCGAGTGCGAGCCTGACCCACCAAGCAGCATTTTGGCCGCCAGGGCCCGCACCGCTTCGTCCCGGATTGCGCTCGACATGTGCCACTTTGAGGGTTCCTTCACTCATGGCCCAAAGTTAGGCCCGCAGGACCTATGTCTCAACAGGGCTTCCCCTAGGCAAGCGCCATCCCGCCCATCAGAGATTTGAACAAACCGGCGCCGCCCACGCCGCCATGACGTTGGTCTACAACACGTTCGGGATGCGGCATCATCCCCAAAACACGGCGGTTTTCGGACAGCACACCCGCGATATCCGCAATAGAGCCGTTCGGATTGATGCCATAAGTAAAAGCAATTCGATCCTCGCCCTTCAGCTTTGCCAGACCGTCTTGGTCAATCAAATAATTTCCGTCGTGATGGGCAATTGGAATGTTAATCGACTGACCTGATGCGTAGGTCGAAGTGAACGCACTTGCCGTGGTCGCAACATGCAGGTTTTGCATTCTGCAGATGAATTTTAGACCGGCGTTGCGCATCAGGGCCCCCGGCAATAGCCGCATTTCAGTCAATACCTGAAACCCATTGCAAATACCCAGAACATATCCCCCCCGGGCCGCATGTGCCACCACAGCGGCAGCGATGGGCGATTGAGCGGCAATTGCACCGCAACGCAAGTAATCGCCAAAAGAAAATCCCCCCGGAATACCGACGACATCCGTTCCTGCGGGCAAAGACGTATCCTTGTGCCAGACACGCGAAACCTCAAAACCAGAAAGTGCGAATCCCTCAGCAAGATCGCGATCGCAGTTTGAACCGGGGAAGGTGACGACGGCAGCTTTCATGGCGGCGCTCCTATAAATATTCTGAACTGCGCATACCTCAAAGCCGACTAAGGAACCAGACCCTGAGCGGACTGAGCAATCCGATTTTTCCTTAGGCCGACGGACCACGCGTGGGTCGCATCGAAAGACTGATTACGTTCTGAGGCTTTGAAAGGTTTAGTTTGCAAAACTGGTGATGACCGCAACGCCGGGCGGCATCGGCGCGTTGAAGGCGCGAAGTTCCGAACTGGCCTCAGACAAGGAAACATGCCGCGCTACAATGGGGCGCACATCCACTTTTCCTGTTTCAATCAACGTCAAAAGTGAGGGGTAGCGCCAACTTGGCATGCCTCGGGTCCCGAAGAGGGCCAATTGTTTCATGTAAACTGCATTCATATTGATAGGCATAACGGCGGTATGGCCTGTTGGAAGGCCAACCTGAACATGCCGTCCCAGTGGGCGCAGGCATCCAAGAGAGGCATTCGTGGTCTCGGCAATTCCCAAGGCCTCGACGCTTACATGTGCTCCGCCCCGTGTTATTTCGACGATCTTGGACGCAACATCACCGTCGCGTGCATTAACGGCCACTTCAGCGCCCAAACTTAGCGCGTGATCAAGACGCTCTTGGACAATATCCACGACGACCACGCGTGCGCCAAGCGCAAGCCCAATCAACAGCACGGAAAGTCCAATGCCTCCAGTGCCATGGACTGCCAACCATTCGCCGGCTTGCAGGCCTGCACGCCCCGTCAACGCTTGAAACGCCGTTGTAACGCGGCAGCCAAGGCCGGCAGCAAGCGCCGGGGTCAAGCTGTCTGGCAGGCGCGCAAGGTTGTGGGCATGGGGCGCAGAAACATATTCAGCATAGGCCCCCGGTTCGCCAAACCCCGGCACACGTTGCGCCCGGCACGTCGTTGTCTGCCCGGACCGACATTCCGGGCAGGCCCCGCAGGACAGGATGAAGGGGGCAATCACCCTGTCCCCCACCCGCCATTGGGACAAAGGTCCACTCTCGACCACCTCACCGCAGTATTCGTGACCAGGTATTGCGCCCGGTTTCACTTTCGGATGCTCGCCCACCCAGCCATGCCAGTCACTGCGGCATATTCCGCAAGCCAAAACTCGTAAAACAACGCCGTCGGCCTCGCACCGCGGATCTGGGACGGATTCTAAACTCAAATCGGCATTGTATTCGCGAATGACTGCAGCACGCATGCATGGGTTCCTTCATGTTGGACAGGCTCGCCCTTCGGGACCATCTGTAACTTGGCAGTCATTCATTCAAGACACAAAAGTATACGATAGCAGTGTCTTTACTGGACAGCGAATACCAACAGCAAAAATACGATTTTGAGACACCAAAGCACCAGAAAAAACTTGACCAGCTTTCTTATCACAGGCCGATCCTTTCACCCGTAATGCTAAAAGCACCGATTTCCTGTAAGGATAAATGCCCGCACTGTATCGCTGGATAAGGCCCTGACACGAAAAGGCAGCCAGATCGATTGGCCTTGGCGCCTATCAGATAATCTCTACGCGATAGCTTTCGATGACCGTGTTTGCCAAAAGCTTTTCACACATCCCCTTTACATTGGCCTCAGCCAGCGCTCTGTCGCCGTCGGCCATTTCCAACTCAATCACCTTGCCTTGACGTACGCCCGTGACACCAGCAAAGCCCAAGGTGCCCAAAGCATGGCGGACTGCCTCGCCCTGAACATCGAGTACGCCGGCTTTCAACATAACGGTGACGCGGGCTTTCATCGGGCTTCCTCCGGTTTTGAAGTGATGGATCGCCCATACCCAAGGGCAAACGGGGCAGCAAGAGTTTAGTTTATGACCGTTGGTTTTGCAGGATGGGTGACGTTTGAGGGCATGACCCCCAAACGGCGGGCAAGTTCCTGATACACATCAGCCATTGGCCCCGGTTCTGCACCCGGCTGCAATTCAGACCGTTCGGCCGCAGCACGCAGATCCCAAAGACGACAACTGTCAGGGCTGATTTCATCCGCCACGATCAGTCGCATAAAGTCGCCTTCCCAAACCCGGCCCACTTCGATCCGAAAGTCGGCAAGCCGTATTCCCACCCCCAACATGACGCCAGACAGGAAATCGTTGACCCGCAAAGCCAGCGCCACCACATCATCCAGATCTTGTTGATTTGCCCAACCGAAGGCAACGATATGCTCTTCCGCGACCATGGGATTGGAAAGTCGATCATCCTTGTAATAGTATTCAACGATAGGTCGCGGCAGCGCTGTTCCTTCTGGAATTCCCAGTTTCTCGGTCAACTCGCCTGCCGCAAAATTGCGAACGACGATTTGCAACGGCAGGATTTCCGCCATCCGAACCAATTGCTCACGCATGTTGACGCGGCGTATGAAATGGGTCGGAACGCCTATGGCGTTCAGGCCCGCCATGAAGAACTCTGAAAGACGGTTGTTCAAAACGCCCTTTCCTTCAACGGGTGCTGGTTGAGCATCTGAAGCCGTCGGCGCGGTGTCGTCCTTGAAATACTGAATCAGAGTGCCTGGTTCCGGTCCTTCGTACAAAATCTTGGCCGAGCCTTCGTAAACTTTTTTTCTACGCGCCATAACTTCGGTCCTTGCCAACGGCAAAAGGGCGGCGAACGGCCACCCGGTTGATGCGGGCTATAAAGAAGGCTGCCGAAAGCTGCAACTGCCCGTGATTGCCAAGGTCGGTGACATCGTGCGCCTCAGGTGCCAAGATGCCTGAGCGTACTTTGAGGTGAGTGATGGGACGGCAAGCACAGGCGCAGATTTCGTTTCGCGGCCAGAAAGGTCAGACTCGTCTTTTGCTTGAGGCCGATGAACTGATCTGCAGAGGAGAGATCCGTGCCGTGATTTCAAGGGCCGCCATCTTGGATTTTGTGGTTCAGGGAGACGATCTGATCCTTGCGCTGCAAGAAGATACGCTTGTGGCGAGCCTCGGGGCCAAAGAGGCGGCGCTTTGGGCGAAGGCTCTGGCAAAACCGGTTCCAACATTGTCTGAGAAGTTGGGAATTGGATCAGGTCGAAAGGCTTTTCTCGTCGACGCCATCAAAGACCAAGACCTTGCCGCTGCGCTTAAAGGCAAAGTAACACAAGACATTGGCAACGCGGCCGTTGCCGTGGCGGAACTGAGCCGCCGCGAAGATTTGGTCCAAGTGCTTTCAAAAATTGGCCGACTTTCCTTTTGGGGAGTGACAGAAAAAGGCAAGAACAGCTCTTTTTCAGACGCCGATCTGCGCAGAGAAATGAGGGTTTTGGGATACGTCGACACGAAGGCTTGTTCTGTTTCTACCCGCATGACCGCTACACGATGGCAAATACGCTCGGCTTAAGACAAAGCGTCGCATAATGTGATTAGGGTGGGGGGCTTGAAGGCCACTGCGCGCGCAGGCATATGAAAGGAAGTATTTTGAAACAGTTTTGGAGGGTCCATGATGTCCACCTTTGACGACCGCGAAAATGCCTTTGAATCTAAATTTGCCCATGATTCTGAAATGCAGTTTCGGGCCGAGGCAAGACGCAACAAATTGGTCGGCCTGTGGGCTGCAGAACTGTTGGGATTGTCGGGCGAGGCGGCAGCGGATTATGCGATGAGCGTCGTAAGCGCAGATTTTGAAGAAGCCGGAATAGAGGACGTCGTTCGCAAACTGGTCGGCGATTTGGGGGCGAAGTCCAGCGCAGAACAAATCCGAGCCAAAATGTCAGAGATGCTGCCAGTCGCGAAGGCGCAGCTTATGGGCGAAATCTGACCAAGCGCCACCGCAGACTTGGGAAAACTCCCGCCCAATTTTGGGCGGGCGGATCTTTGATGCATTAAGGCCCCATTACAGGTTTCTCCCTTACCTTGTCCCTTCAGAGATGAATCATGGGGCGGGACGTGGGCCGAAATATTCAGCAAAACAAGGGCGAGACGGTCAGAGGGCTTTTTCGGCGTCAAGCGCTTCGTGTTGCCATGTCAATTGGGCTTTGCGCACTGATGCTTTGCCTGATGATTTACCGGTTTTCCGCTTTGGAAC
>CANHLE010000017.1 GCA_947461435.1 Paracoccaceae bacterium
TACTCGCCCCTCGCTGTTGATGATCCTCATACAAATCGCCGTATGACGCAAGGAATACAGCGTATGTGTCTTGCCCGTCGCCTCGTCGATCTGAATGTTTCCATCCTTTAGAACTTGCCGAAACTGACGCTGCACGATGTTCGAAACGGTGATCCTGTTCTTGTAATCAGGGAAGAACAAGTAATCTTCAGGCTTAGCATCAGGGTAGCGGACCTTAATCCTTTGATAAACTGACACCGCCGCTTCCATCGTGTTTGCGGACCTATAGCCCGTCTTTCCGTCTCGGACGGTAACGATCAAGCGCCTAGGGTCGTTGGCAATTGTGATGTCACTGTGCTTGATCGCATATAGCTCAGACGTGATAGGTCTGACGAAGGAATGAGTGAGAAACAAGACGAGGTCGTATAGCTCGTCTGTGATCTCAATGCCCCTGACCTCAATGCTTTGGTCCGCCATCTGCTTCACCTGCCGAAGCAGCTTTTGATAGTTGTCATCATCCTTCGCCACGAGGGGATGAAACCTGAAGAACGGTCTTGGATTGTCCTTCACCCGAGAACGGGGTGTTTCTGGAACAGCGTCAATCACGCCTTCGTCCCTAGCAATCTTGAGGACGTTTCGCAGCGTCGCCATCAGCGTATTTCTGGTTGATGCCGTCATGTCAGGACGACGCTTAGCAAGGTCAGCCATGTACTCTTGATATGTTTGCGTTCGTATCTGCCGAACATCCCGCTCCCCAAAGAACTTCAACAATCCCCAGTCCTCGTTCTGGATAGCCCAGTGAAGAGCCTTGACGTAACCTTTGCTGCGATCACCAGATGTTTGCTGAAGACGGGACTTATGGAGAAGTTTCAGGGCGAAGTTGTTAAAGGAGAACTCCCTTTCAACGGGCTTTTCTGCCTTCAGAAGTGACAGAGCCAGTTCCTGAGCCAGTGCTTTCGCCTTGACAGCACTATCCTCCCCCGTGGATTTCACGATGTATTTCTTACGCTTACGGTCCCAAACTCTGACGTACCACTTCGTCGAATTCTCGACACGGTAGATTGACAGCCCTTGGTAAAGACGAATGGCAGATGGAGCTTTTGACATGGCGCCTCAAACAGAAAGTTATAAACCCATGTTATAAACCATGCTTTAACATATTGAAACATATAAGTACGTAGACTAATGGCATTCAAGAGGTCGGGAGTTCGATCCTCCCTGGCTCCACCAACCGAACAACGCAAAAGGCCCACCGCATGGTGGGCTTTTTGCGTTGTATTCCCGGTGCATGCGCGGCACGGATCACCCGCGCCGACCGCTGCCTCAGCTGGACTTGGCTTCCAGCGCGTCAAGGCGCGCCTGCAGCGCCGCGTTGTCTTCGCGGGCCTTTTGCGCCATCGCCTTGACCGCATCGAATTCCTCGCGCGTGACGAAATCGCGGTCGGCCATCCAGCGGTCGATCCAGCCTTTCATGGCGGTCTCGGCCTCGGTCTTGGCACCCTGTGCCACGCCCATGGCGTTGCTCATCAGTTTGGACATGTCGTCAAAAAGTTTGTTTCCCGGCTGCATCTGCGCCTCCATGATGTTTCCTCTTATATGGCGCGGCGCAGGGTGCAGAACAAGGCGTTTGGCCCCTGCCGCGTCTTTTTGTTCCAAAACCTCGGCTGGTTGACTTCCCCCCCAGCGCATTGGAAAACCGGGATCAGTTTTGAACCGGGGCCCGCGCGTTATGTCATATATTCCCTTCCCGCCCCTTTCGCCCGAAATCTTCGCGGTCGATGTGCTGGGAATTCACTTGGCTTTGCGCTGGTACGCCTTGGCCTATATCGCGGGCCTGCTGATCGGCTGGAAGCTGATCGCGCGCGCCTTGCGCACGGCGCGGCTTTGGCCCGCCGCCCCCCCGATGAGCGCGCCACAGCTGGAAAGTCTGTTCACCTGGGTGATCATCGGCGTCATTCTGGGCGGCAGAATCGGCTATGTGCTGTTTTACCAATTGTCTGATTTCGCAGCCGAACCCGCGCGGATCATCCGTGTCTGGGAAGGCGGCATGTCCTTTCACGGCGGATTTGTGGGCGTTGTCGTCGCGGGCCTTATCTTTTGTCAGCGCAATCAGATTTCGGCCCTTACCACGGGCGATCTTTTTGCCATGGTTGCGCCCATCGGCATTGGCCTTGGCCGGATCGCAAACTTCATCAACGCCGAGCTTTGGGGCCGCCCCACAACGCTGCCTTGGGGCGTCGCCTTTCCCGGCGATGCGGCCCAAACCTGTGACGGCATCCTGACGATCTGTGCGCGTCACCCCAGCCAGATCTACGAGGCGCTGCTGGAAGGCCTGCTGCTGGGTCTGGTGCTGTCTTGGCTGATCTGGCGCCGCGGATGGCTGCGCTTTCCGGGCCGCGCCATGGGCCTGTTCGTCGCCGGGTACGGCGCGGCGCGCTTTGCGGTGGAATTTGCGCGCCAGCCCGATATTCAGTTTGTTACACCCGGAAATCCGCTGGGGCTGGCTTGGCAGTGGGGCGGCTTCGGGCTGACGCAGGGC
The DNA here is from genome assembly GCA_947461435.1 of Paracoccaceae bacterium. Lineage (GTDB taxonomy): Bacteria > Pseudomonadota > Alphaproteobacteria > Rhodobacterales > Rhodobacteraceae > CAIYZT01. The sequence goes on from CANHLE010000017.1 coordinate 2,519, forward strand.
CAAGCCCTGTCCTTGCCGATGATTGCCATCGGCCTTTGGTTCTTGATCCGCGCGCGGGCGGCATGACCCCGCTGGCCCAAGTCTTGCTGCGCCGGATTCAGCAAGAGGGGCCCATTCCCGTGGCCGCCTATATGGCAGAATGTCTTTTGCACCCGTCTTACGGCTATTACATCACAAAGCAGCCCTTTGGCGGCGCAGGGGATTTCATCACCGCCCCCGAGATCACGCAGATGTATGGCGAACTGCTTGGCTTGGCGCTGGCCCAAAGCTGGATCGATCAAGGCGCGCCCAGCCCCTTTACGCTGGCCGAATTCGGCCCCGGGCGCGGAACCTTGATGGCTGATATCTTGCGCGCCACGCGCGGTGTGCCCGGCTTTCACGCCGCGATGACCCTGGTCCTGCTGGAAGCGTCGCCAAACTTGCGGGCGGTTCAAAAGGCGGCGCTTGGCGCCGTCGCCGCCCAGTGGATCGACCACCCCGAAGATCTGCCCGATGGGCCCTTGTTTCTGGTGGCCAACGAATTTTTTGATGCCCTGCCCATTCACCAGTTCGTCCGCGGACAGACGGGTTGGCACGAACGGCTGATCGGCCAAAACGACGGGGCCTTGTGCTTTGGCCTGTCGGCGGCGCTGCCTTTTGATGCCTTTGATCCCCGATTTGCCGGGGATCCCCTTGGCACGGTAGTCGAACTTTGCCCGGCCGCCGACGCCCCCCTTCAGGCGGCGGCGCGCCGCATCAAGGCCCACGGCGGTCTGGCCCTGATTGCCGATTATGGCGGCTGGCGGTCCAAGGGGGATACGTTGCAGGCCGTGGCCGCGCACAAGTTCACCGATCCTTTGGCCGCCCCCGGCGAGGCTGACCTGACAGCCCATGTTGATTTTGAGGCTCTGGTGCGTACAGCGGGCCTGCCATACGCCTATGCCCCGCAGGGCACCGTCTTGCGCACCCTCGGGCTCGATCAGCGCACCGAGGCCTTGGCGAAACGGCTCAGCGGACCGGCGCTAACGGCGCATTTGGCCGCTGCACGGCGCTTGACCGACCCCGGTGAAATGGGCGAGGTGTTCAAGATCTTGGCCCTTTACCCCCAGACCACCCCGCAGCCCCCCGGATTTGCCTGATGTTGGAAATCATCACCTCGCCCAGCCTTAGCGCCCGCCACGGGTTCTTTACGCGCAAAGGGGGGGCATCCTCGGGGATATTCAGCGGTTTGAACTGCGGAACAGGCTCGTCAGATCAGCGCGAGATCGTCGAAATCAACCGCACGCGGGTCGCCTCGGCCATGGGCGTGCCCCTGTCCAACCTTGCGACGCTGCATCAGGTCCACTCGGCACAGGCCATCACCCTTTCGGCCGCGCCCTCCGACCGGCCGCAGGCCGACGCGATGGTCACGGCAACCCCGGGTGTCGCCTTGGGCATCTTGACGGCCGATTGTCAGCCCGTGTTGTTTTGCGACCCCACCGCCAAGGTGATTGGGGCGGCCCATGCGGGCTGGCGCGGGGCAAAAGACGGGGTGCTTGAGGCGACGATTGACGCGATGGAACGCCTTGGCGCGCGCCGCGCAGGGATCACGGCCGTGATCGGGCCCACCATTTCCCAAGGCGCCTATGAAGTCGGCCCCGAGTTTTTTGATGCCTTTACCTCCTCAGAACACAACACGGCCCGCTTTTTCATTGCCGGAACCAATGGGCGCTTCATGTTCGACCTGCCCGCTTATGGGCTGTCGCGCCTCAAGGCGGCCGGCGTTGGCCATGCCGAATGGACCGGTCACTGCACCTACCGCGAGAGCGACCGCTTCTATTCCTACCGGCGGACAACCCACGCAAGCGAAGCAGACTATGGCCGCCTGATCTCGGTCATCCGCCTTTAGGGGCGGCGCCACATTTGGGGCACGATTGGCCAGGTTTGTCGGTGCCAGCTTCGGAATGATTTCCTTAAAAGTCTTTATATTCCAATCGTTACCCCCTGCCCCCTGCCGCCGGTGCTCAACCGCCCCGCCGTCAACCCGGCCACAAAAAATCCTGAAATGGACAAACCTCTGCCGGAAAGGGGGGGCATTGTTTCCAGAACAACGCCAAACGTTGACAGGAGATGACGATGAAAAAAGAACGCCGCTGGATCAAAAGCGTGGTGGCCGCTGCCGCCGACTGCCAGACAGTTCTGCCGTTTCAGCGCGGCGCAAAGCGCAAACCCGCCGCGTTCAAAGCGGCATCAGCACCCCGCCCGGCGATCGCCGCGCGTTAAGCCTTGCCAAAGACGTCCAAGGGCGGCGCAAAAAGGCCCCGCATCAGGCCTTTTTGTCCAGCCGCGCCTCTAGCACGTCAAACGACAGCCCAGGCTCGTCTTTGGCGCAGCGAATGACCAAAGATGTCTTGACCGATGCAACATTGTCGGCCTTCAGCAACTGCTCGGTCAGGAAATTCTGAAAACTCGACAGATCAGGCGCGACGCATTTCAAAATGAAATCAATCTCGCCGTTCAGCATGTGACATTCGCGCACCAGCGGCCAGGCGCGGCACAGCGCCTCAAACGTCGACAGGTCCCCCTCCGCCTGACTGCGCAACCTCACCATGGCAAAAACCTGAACCTCGAAACCCAATTCGCGCGCATCGATATCGGCGTGATAGCCGCGAATATAACCGGCCTCTTCCAAGGTTCGCACGCGGCGCAAACAGGGCGGCGCCGAGATTCCGACGCGGCTGGCCAGTTCGACATTGGTCATGCGTCCGTCCGCCTGAAGTTCGGCCAAAATCTGACGGTCGATGGGATCAAGCTTTGATTGGGCCATAAGTGCCTCCTCTATAGCCGAGTTCTTAGGTCCGCGCGCCAAGTCGCGCAATAATATTTCGCAAAACCTGCTGAAATTTTCGGCCTATTCCAAGTTTTGCCCCCAATTCGGGCAGGGCTTTCACCCCGCGGCATCAGCGCCTATATCAGGCATCAGCGAATCCCGGGGGATATGATGGGCGAAACACGGCACACAAAGGTTCTGATCATCGGTTCTGGTCCGGCAGGCTATACCGCCGCCGTCTATGCCTCGCGCGCCATGCTGCAGCCCATTTTGGTGCAGGGCCTGCAACCCGGCGGTCAGTTGACCATCACCACAGAGGTCGAAAACTGGCCGGGCGATACGCATGTGCAGGGCCCCGATCTGATGGTTCGGATGCAAGATCATGCCGCCGCGATGGGCGCAGAGATCATCAGTGACTACATCACCTCGCTTGATCTGCAAAACCGCCCCTTCACGGCAAAGGCAGACAGTGGAACAACCTATACCGCCGACGCGGTTATTCTGGCGACGGGGGCTCAGGCCAAATGGCTGGGCCTGCCCTCAGAAGAAAAATTCAAGGGCTTTGGCGTCTCTGCCTGCGCAACCTGCGATGGGTTCTTCTATCGCGGCAAAGAGGTTGTGGTGATCGGCGGCGGCAATACCGCCGTTGAAGAGGCTTTGTTTCTGACAAATTTCGCCACCAAGGTCACCCTGATCCACCGCCGCAACACCTTGCGTGCCGAAAAGATCATGCAGGACCGTTTGTTCAAGCATCCCAAGATCGAAATGCTGTGGAACTGCGAGGTGACCGAAGTTCTGGGCACCGATGCCCCCGCCTCCGTCACCGCCGTGCGCTCCCACAATCTTCTGACGGGCGAGATCAAGGATATCCCCTGTCACGGATTTTTCGTGGCCATCGGTCATGCGCCAGCCTCTGAACTGGTCAAGGATCAACTGCCCCTGCACAATGGCGGCTATGTGCAGGTAGAGCCGGGCACCACGCGAACCGCCATTGCCGGGGTCTTCGCGGCCGGGGACCTGACCGACCATGTCTATCGTCAGGCTGTCACCTCGGCAGGGATGGGCTGCATGGCCGCTCTCGATGCCGAACGCTGGCTGGCAGAGCATCAATAGCAAAGCGTCTTCCCCGTTTATGCCGCCAAAGCTGAACGGCGTTCCCCAATCGCAAAGCGCTTAGGCATTTCTGACCTTTTCGGCCAAATACGGCACGTTTGCGCCAGTTTCTCTTGAATTGACGCGCCAAAACGGGCAACAGACGCGCGCGACCGGCGGGCTGATATCCCACCGGCCTTGGCATATAAAGCGAGCACGCCCATGACCCCTTCAAACCACACTCCGATTCCGGAGCTTTTTGTTACTTCCGATATTGCTGAAAAATTGAAACATGCAGCGGGCGCTTTGCCCTCGTGGGACATGACCCCCCGCCAAGTCTGCGACCTTGAACTTTTGATGAACGGTGGGTTTTACCCGCTGACCGGGTTTCACAGCCAAGCCGACTATACCGGCGTTGTTGAAAACATGCGTCTTGCGGATGGCACGCTGTGGCCGATTCCTATCACTTTGGATGTGACCGAAAAATTTGCCGAAGGCATCGCACCGGGCGCCGAGATTGCGCTGCGCGATGCAGAAGGCGTGATCTTGGCGATCATGACCGTCAGCGACAAATATGTACCCAACAAATCGCGCGAAGCCGAAAAGGTCTTTGGCGCAGATGATCTGGCCCATCCGGCCGTCAATTATCTGCACAATACCGCCGGTGCGGTCTATCTTGGTGGTCCGGTTCGGGGGCTTCAAGCCCCGATGCATTACGACTTCCGCTCGCGCCGCGATACGCCCAACGAATTGCGGGCCTATTTCAAGAAAGTGGGCTGGGCCAAGGTCGTGGCGTTCCAAACCCGCAACCCGCTGCACCGCGCGCACCAGGAATTGACATTCCGCGCCGCCAAGGAGGCGCAAGCCAACCTTCTTATTCACCCCGTTGTTGGCATGACCAAGCCGGGCGACGTGGACCATTTTACCCGCGTGCGCTGCTACGAAGCGGTGATCGACAAATATCCGCAATCGACCACCACCATGTCCTTGCTCAATCTGGCCATGCGCATGGCCGGTCCGCGCGAAGCTGTCTGGCATGGCCTGATCCGCCGCAACCACGGCGTGACCCATTTCATCGTCGGCCGCGACCATGCCGGCCCCGGCAAGAACAGCCAGGGCAAGGATTTTTACGGCCCCTATGATGCGCAGACCCTGTTCAAAGAGCACGAAGCCGAAATTGGCGTGACCATGGTTGACTTCAAGCACATGGTCTATGTGCAGGAACGCGATCAATACTATCCCGCCAATGAGGTGCCAGAAGGCTGCACGGTTCTGGATATTTCGGGCACCGAACTTCGTCGCCGTCTGCGCGAAGGATTGGAAATTCCGGCCTGGTTCTCGTTCCCCGAGGTGGTCACGCAATTGCGCAAAACCTCTCCGGCGCGCGACAAGCAGGGCTTTACCGTCTTCTTCACCGGTCTTTCGGGTTCCGGCAAATCCACCATCGCCAATGCCCTGATGGTCAAACTGATGGAGATGGGCGGCCGCCCGGTCACCTTGTTGGACGGCGATGTGGTGCGCAAGCATTTGTCGTCGGAACTGGGGTTTTCCAAGGAACACCGCGATATCAACATCAAGCGGATCGGCTATGTCGCCTCTGAAATCACCAAGAACGGCGGCATCGCCATTTGCGCGCCGATCGCCCCCTACACGGCCACCCGCCGCGCCGTGCGCGAGATGATCGAAGCCTACGGCGCCTTCATTGAAACGCATGTCGCAACCACGGTCGAGGAATGCGAAAAGCGTGACCGCAAGGGCTTGTACAAACTGGCGCGCGAAGGCAAGATCAAGGAATTCACAGGGATTTCAGACCCCTACGAAGCCCCCACCCATGCCGAACTGGTGATCCAGACCGAAGGATCCGATGTCGACAGCTGCGCACATCAGGTGATCTTGAAGCTGGAATCCATGGGCCTGATCAAAGCCTGACCCTAAGATCCGGCGCTGAAAATGCCAAAGGCCGCCCTGTCCGGGCGGCCTTTTTCACAGGGCGCACCCAGATTTAGTGCACCGATACCGGGGCCATGTCGTGTTCAAGCGCCAAGGAAAAGGCCAGTTTGCGGTCGGCGACAAGGGCCAGGGTCATCCCGTTGGGCTGATGCACCGAATAAACGGTGATCAAATCGCCAAGCTGTTCGCGCACCTCGTCGGGCAGGCTTTCTACCAAGACGGGCCGAACGTAGACGATATTGGTATCGCTTTTTGGCAAGCCGTTGAATTTTGTCTGCATGTCAGCCTCCTATTTGCGGGTGATGCGGATGGTCTGCACCACGGTTTCGGGCACAGATCGGCGCAGATCGATATTCAAAAGCCCATGGTCAAGGCTGGCACCGGCCACCTCGACGCCGTCTGCCAGCACAAAGCTGCGCTGAAACGCCCGGGCGGCAATGCCCCGGTGCAAAAAAACCCGCTCTGCGCTGTCGTCATCCGATTGGCGGCCCCGCACAACCAGTTGCCGGTCTTCAACCGTGATCGCCAGATCTTCATCGCGAAATCCCGCGACCGCCAGCGTGATACGATAGGTATTTTCCGTCGTCGCCTCGATATTGAAAGGCGGATAGCCCTCCGAGGCCGTTTTTGCGGTGCGCTCGACCAGCCGTTCCAGCTGTTCAAACCCCAAAAGAAAGGGATGCGCCCCAAGCGTCAGTTTCGTCATGTCATGTCCTTTTCAAAAGCGACATCCGCCTTGGGCGCCCACACTGCCGCAGCACAGCCCATGACGGTAAATATGGGGCGCATGGGGCGGCTGTGCAAGACCGTCCCGTTCACGCGGCGCGCGCCGCTCGAAAAGAAAAGAAAGAGATTCTTAGTATACTGGCGGCGAATCACTGTATCATTGACCAAACGCAAAGACGGATTTCCAACCGCCATGAATGCATCCAGCGAAATGAGCTTTGAAGACATGCTTCGGGTCCGCCTCGAAGTGCTCCGCCGTGAGCATCGTGATCTGGACGAGGCCATTTATGTTCTTGAAACCGCCAGCCGGCCTGATCCCATGACGCTGCGCCGTCTGAAAAAGCAAAAGCTGGCTTTGAAAGACCATATTGTGAAACTCGAAGATCAGCTGATCCCAAACATCATCGCCTAAGGGCTGTTATTGCCACGGGGCCGCACCCGGGCTATGGGGCGGCATTGCAAGGAGGCACGCATGCCCGTTCAGGTTGGTATCATCATGGGTTCTCAGTCGGATTGGCCGACGATGAAAGAGGCCGCAGTGATTTTGGATGCCCTTGGCGTACCTTACGAGACAAAGATCGTCTCTGCCCACCGCACGCCGGATCGGCTTTGGTCCTATGGCGCGCAGGCCGCCGCGCGCGGTCTTCAGGTCATCATCGCAGGTGCCGGGGGGGCTGCGCATCTTCCCGGCATGATGGCCAGCAAAACCCGCGTGCCGGTGATCGGCGTTCCGGTTCAGACAAAGGCCCTGTCGGGCGTGGACAGTCTGTATTCCATCGTTCAGATGCCCAAGGGCTATCCCGTGGCAACAATGGCCATCGGCGCTGCCGGTGCGGCCAATGGCGGTCTTTTGGCGGCCGGCATTCTGGCCCTGCACGACGCCGCACTGGCGCAGCGGCTGGATGATTGGCGCGCGGCCTTGTCGGCCTCAATCCCGGATGAACCCAAAGATGACTGACGCCCTTCCCATCGGATCAACCATTGGCATTTTGGGCGGCGGTCAATTGGGCCGCATGCTGTCGGTCGCGGCCAGCCGTTTGGGATATCGCACGCATATCTATGAACCGGCTGCCCATCCGCCGGCCGCCGACGTCGCCCACGCCTGCACCACCGCCAGCTACGGCGATGCCGCTGCACTGGCGGCCTTTGCCGCCAGCGTGGATGTGATCACCTATGAATTCGAAAACGTGCCGACCGCCGCCCTTGATCTGCTCGAGGCGGCGCGCCCCATCCGCCCAAACCGGCGGGCCCTCGCGATCTCGCAAGACCGTATCCTTGAAAAAGACTTTCTGACGGGCCTCGGGCTTACCACGGCGCCCTACGCATCCGTGCGCGGGCTGGATGATCTGACCACCGCCTTGGGCGCAATCGGTGCGCCCGCAATCCTCAAGACCACCCGATTGGGATATGACGGCAAAGGACAGGTCCGCCTGAACACCCCAAACGACGCCGCCGCAGCCCATGCGGCCATGCAAGGCGCCGCCTGCGTTCTGGAAGGGTTCATCGATTTCACACATGAAGTTTCCGTCATCGCCGCGCGCGGTCTGGACGGGTCCGTGGCCTGCTATGATCCGGGCGAAAATGTGCACCGAGAGGGGATCTTGCGCACAACAACCCTGCCGGCACGGCTAACCCCCACCCAGCGCACCGATGCGGTTCTTCTGGCCGCACGAATCTTGAACGCGCTTGATTACGTGGGCGTGCTGGGGGTGGAGCTTTTTGTGACATCCAAAGGCTTGATCGTGAACGAAATTGCGCCCCGTGTGCACAATTCGGGCCACTGGACGCAAAATGGCTGCGCGGTCGATCAGTTTGAACAGCATATCCGGGCCGTCGTCGGCCTTCCCTTGGGCGATGGCGGGCGGCACAGCGATGTTGTCATGGAGAACCTGATTGGTGATGATATTCAGAAGGTTAGCGGAATATTGAGCGAGCGCAATTGCGCCCTTCACCTCTATGGCAAGGCCGAGTCGCGCCCCGGCCGCAAGATGGGCCACGTCAACCGGATCATCGCCAAGATTTAGGCTTCGGGCGTGTCGGTATCGCCTTCGCCGCGCGTCAAACCCTCGCGCGCCATCGCCGCTAAATGGCGATAGCGGGCACGAAATTCGTCCAAGGAACTTTCTTCCAGCTCTTCCAGATCCAAGACCGCGTTATGGGCGCCTTTCGTGGCGCGAATCAACTCGTCCAGCTTCAACTGAATGGCGGTGGTGTCCCGATTTTGGGTGTTCTGGATCAAGAAAACCATCAGGAAGGTGATGATGGTCGTACCGGTGTTTATGACAAGCTGCCAGGTGTCTGAAAACTTGAAAAGCGGCCCCGTGACAATCCAGACCGCGATGACCCCCAGCGCCACCACAAAGGTGCCGGGGCGGCCACAAATTCGCGAAACGGCCTTGGCCACCCCGCCATACACGCTTGAATTTTTCATGCCCGTTCCTTTCACGGTTGGCTCAGTTGTCCCCCTGCGGCGCCAACATCGCGCCCAAAGCATCGCCATAGCGCATCTCACGGTCAAAGGCCCCATCCTCCAGAAACCGGATCGTCTGCTCGATGACCAAGGGGTTCAGCATCATGAAAGTATGTGTCACCGGCAAGGCAATCAGATCGGTCATCCCGGGAACACGGGTCGACAGAACCGAAACCTTTCCATCATCCGGGCCGGGGATCACGCTGGAATACAGCGGATTCAAGGTGCTGGTCCCTGCGATGATCCCAAGGTCGTAATCCACCTTTGGCAGCGACAGCGGCACAGATCCCGGCCCCGTGCCCAGCTGCAGCCCCGCCGGCCCATTGACCCAGGCAAAGGCCGCCATTCCGGCAAAGGCATCCACCAATTCAGACCCTTGGTTCGGGGGGGCCAGCATGACCACACGGCCCATGACACCCGGCCGATGATCCGACAGCCAAAGACGGGCCAGAATTCCGCCCATGGAATGGGTGACAAAATGCACCGGCAAGGCCGGGTCACAGGCCGCGACACTGTCTGCAACGCGGGCCGCCAGAACCTCGATCGTGGCGCCCGTCGACGGATAGCCCAGGTTCACCACCTGAAACCCGCGCGCGTGCAAAGCCTTGGCCATCGGGGCAAGGGACTGCGCCGTTCGGGCCAACCCATGCAGCAAGACAACACAGTCGGCCCGCGCGGCCGGGGCGCAGGCCAAGGCCCAAAGAAGGCAAATGGTACGAACACAGTCCATGATGTTCTATCCCTTACGCACAGCCAGCGCGCAAGGATGCGCAGTCAGTCCAGCTTGCCGATCGGCATGTCCCGGTGTATAAATACACGCCGGGGTTTATCCCGGTGTTCTCAGGGCGGGGTGCAATTCCCCACCGGCGGTATAGCCCGCGAGCGCCGTGTGTTTCGCTCGAAATGCAGGGGTCAGCAGATCCGGTGTAACTCCGGGGCCGACGGTATAGTCCGGATGAAAGAGAATGGTTTGGCAGGGGCCAGAAATGCGCAGGGTTTTTGCCCGGCGCGTGATTGTCTCGTCCAGTCCTTCCCCCTGATTCTTGATCGGTCCTGAAAGGAGACAGACATGAATCAGACAACCCAAAACCCGCTGAAGGGCGCGCTCTTCATGGTGTTGGCCGGTATGGCCTTTGCGCTTGCCAACGCGGTGACCTGGACGGTCACCTACAAGATGGGCTTCAAGCCCCAATCCGACGCCTTCTGGCAATATGCCATCGCGCTGGTCTTCTCGTTCCCCTTTATCTGGAAAAGCGGGCTGTCAAGCCTGCGCACAAAGCATCCTGTTTTGCACCTGGCCCGCATTTTGCTGTCGGTCGTGGGCGTTCAGGCCTTTACTCAGGCCTTCGCCTCGGGGATGGCGCCCTGGCATGTGATTGCCCTGGTCATGACATCACCGTTTTTTGTCATGATCGGCGCGGCGGTTCTGCTTGGCGAAAGGGTCGGGGCCAATCGGTGGCTGGCGGCCATCATCGGGTTTGCCGGCGCGATGATCTTGCTGCGGCCTTGGGAAAGCGGCTTTACGGTCATGACACTTCTGCCGATCGCGGCGGCGGTGACATGGGGCGGGGCGTCCTTGATCACAAAGCGTTTGACGCGCGATGAAAGCCAGACCTCGATCACGATGTGGCTTTTGGTGTTGTTGACCCCTATCAACTTCTTGTTCTCGGCGCAGGCCGGGTTTGAGGTTCCGACGGGCAATGTGCTGTGGCTTTTGCTTTTGGGGGGCGTGATCATGTATTTCGCCCAACATTTCCTGACCCTCAGCTATGCGGCAGCGGATGCGGCCTTTGTGCAGCCTTTCGATGACTTGAAGCTGTTCTCGAACATTCTTGTCAGCTGGTTGGTGCTAAGCTTTGCGCCAGACATGACCTATTGGCCCGGAATCATTCTGGTTTTTGCCGGTTCGGCCTATCTTTTGTGGTCAGAACGGCAGCGCCAGACCGCCGTCCAGCCTGCATAGGCCCTTGACCAAACGGGGCAAGCGCTTCAGCTTGCCCCAACCATGGCCAAACCTTCCCCCCGACTTGCCGCCCGCGCCTTGATTTTGCTGGAAGACCGCGTGCTTCTGGTCAACGCCTATCCGGGCGGGATGTCTGATTTGTGGTGCGCCCCCGGTGGGGGGGTTGAGGCGGGGGCCTCGCTTTTGGAAAATCTGGCCCGCGAAGTCATGGAAGAAACCGGGCTGACCGTCAGCGTCGGAGAGCCGGCGCTGGTAAACGAATTTCACGATCCGCGCACCGGGTTTCATCAGGTCGATGTGTTCTTTCGCTGCACCGTCACCAAAGGAACCGTCTCATCGCAGTGGCGCGACCCCGAAGGCGTTGTGACCGAGCGAGCCTTTTTTTCGCGCGAGGATCTGGCGCTGGGGCGCATCCGGTTCAAGCCTGACAGTTTGGCGCAGGCGGTTTGGGGAACGGGCTGCCACTATGATCCGCTGGAGATTTTGGTGAAATGAGCCGCGCTTTTGTGAAAGAGGGCGACGCCGAGTTGGAGCCCCTGCCCGACCTGCCCCAATCGCCCCATGCCAATTACGTCACGCCGCGCGGATGGGCCGCCCTGAAAGACCGCCTGACGGGCACGCAGGCCACCCTATCGGCGCTGCGCGCACGCAGGGACCGGATGGACAAATTACCCGAAGCGGCGGCAGAACGGGACATTCGGTATCTTGAGGCACGGCTGCGCTCGGCCCTTGTGGTGCAGGGGGTGGCCGATCCGGTGGCGGTGGCGTTCGGGTGCCGCGTCGGGGTTGTCACGCCCGAAGGCACAGCCCTGCACTTTGAGATCGTGGGCGAGGACGAGGCCGATGCCCCGCAGGGGCGTATCGCGCCGCATTCGCCCTTGGCGCGGGCCCTGATGGGGGCGCAGGTGGGGGATCTGGTGGTTTGGCCCAGACCCTCGGGCGCGGCCGAGCTGGAGGTGGTGACAATTGAAACCCTTGATCAGACGGCTTGATCCGGCGGCGGATCTGGCCTTGGTGGTGGCCCTTTACGATCAGGCCGCCGATTATTGGCTGTTGGCCGACCGAGAGCCGCATGGACCGGACAAGGCGGCGGCGTTTTTTACCGATGGGCCGCCCGGATCGGATGCGGCGCTGTCTTATCGGATGGGGATATTTGACGGTGAGACCCTTGCCGGAGTGGCAGAGTTGTCTTTTGGATTTCCCGAGCCGAGCGACGCCTATCTGGGCCTGATGATCCTGTCGGCCGGGTTTCGGGGCAAGGGACTGGGCAAGGCGTTTGTGCAGCATCTGCAAGATCTGGCCCGCGGCCGGGGGGCCAGACGAATGTATCTGGGTGTTCTGGAAGAAAATCCGCGCGGCCGCGCCTTTTGGACGCGCGAGGGATTTCAAGACACTGGCGTTTCACGGCGCGATCTGGACACCGGGCATCTGATGGTTCGGCTGGGCAAGGATCTGGCCGAGGTGCCCAGCGCGGCGGGTTTGGGGCGGAAGGCTTAGGCGGGCACTGCGACAGGGCGGCAAGCCTGCGCCGCGCCCCTTGGCATCAATCCTGCCCGAAGGGGCTGGGATAGCAGACGTTGTGAACAGGAACATCCGCGCCCGGACGGCATAAAAGCAAAAACTCGGGCGGATAGGGGGTGGTCAGGTGGGCGGCGCGGGTTTGAGAAAATCCGGCGCGGCTGTAAAACGACGGCTTTCCAAGAACAAGCACGCTTTGCCCTTTGATCATGGCCAGTTTCATGGCCCCGGCGACCATCCGGCTGCCCAGCCGCTTGGCCTGCCAATCGGGATGAACGGCCACGGGGGCAAGGGCCAGCCAGCCCGTGGGTTCGATCAGCCATGACAGGGCCAGATAGCCGACAATCCCCGAAACATGGGGCATGACAACTTCCGTCTCGATCTGACCGGCGGCGCGCAGATCGCGCACCAAGCGCGATTCGGCCGCCGATGGAAAGGCGGCGCGCAGCAGGGCGTCGATCGCATCATGGTCGGCGGCGCGCGCGGCGCGGACACTATCAGGAAGGGTCATCGGTCACCTGAGGGGCGGGTTGGGCCGATCTTACGCTTGGCCCGATCGGTTTGGCCATAGCAAGCCCCGTAACCCGAAAGCCGGCGCTTTCATAGGTGCGCAAAGCGCGCGGATTGTCGGGTGAGACCCGCAGTCGAACATCGCGCACGCCAGTGTCGGACAGGGCCGATTCCCAAGCCGCCAGCGCCTGACCGGCGATGCCAAGACCTTGAAAGGGGGGAAGAATGTGAAAATCCATCAAGAAGGCGCGGGTGTTGGCCGCCTGACGTTCGAACCACAGATATCCCACAACCCCGCCCGCCGCGCCAAGGATGCAGTACAGATCCTGGCCGGGGGTTTGGGGGCCCTGCGGCAGGTGGGCCGCAAGGTCGCGGGTCGCCTCGGCGGTGGCTTCGGGCGGGGACAAGCCGAAATTGGCCGCCAGATCGGCCGCAAATTCGGGGATGAAATAGGCAGAATAGGCGGCGAATTCATCGGGCCGCATCGGGCGAAACGTGATCATGGGCCAAGACGCCTTTCCATGGCGGGTGCAAAATTGCGAAAACGCCCGCATCGCAGAAAAAAGGGCGCCCCGAGGGACGCCCTTTTCCAACTTTGCCGCAGGGCAAGGATGATTACATCATCCCGTCCATGCCGCCCATTCCGCCCATGCCGCCGCCTGCGCCGCCGCCTGAAGACTTGTCGGCCGGACGATCGGCGATCATGCATTCGGTGGTGATCAAAAGCGAGGCAACCGAGGCTGCATCTTCCAAAGCGGTCCGAACAACCTTGGCCGGATCGATCACGCCGAACGCGAACATGTCACCATATTCTTCGGTCTGCGCGTTGAAGCCAAAGGACTTGTCGTTCGACTCGCGCACTTTGCCAGCCACAACCGAGCCGTCAACGCCCGCGTTCTGAGCGATCTGACGCAGCGGTGCTTCAAGCGCCTTGCGGACGATGTTGATGCCGTTGGTCTGGTCTGGGTTTGCACCAACCATGCCTTCGAGCACTTTGCCAGCCTGGATCAAGGCGACGCCGCCGCCAACCACGATGCCTTCTTGTACGGCCGCGCGGGTTGCGTTCAGGGCGTCGTCAACGCGGTCCTTACGCTCTTTCACTTCGACTTCGGTCATGCCGCCAACCTTGATCACAGCAACACCGCCAGCCAGTTTGGCCACGCGCTCTTGCAGTTTTTCACGGTCATAGTCCGAGGTGGTTTCTTCGATCTGACCACGGATCTGGGCCACGCGGGCCTCGATCTCGGCCTTGACGCCGCCGCCATCAACGATGGTGGTGTTGTCTTTGGTGATCGAGATTTTCTTGGCTTTGCCAAGCATGTCGATCGTCACGGATTCCAGCTTCATGCCCAGATCATCGGAAATGACCTGACCGCCGGTCAGGATCGCGATGTCTTGCAGCATGGCCTTGCGGCGATCGCCGAAGCCCGGAGCCTTGACAGCCGCAATCTTCAGGCCGCCGCGCAGTTTGTTGACGACCAGCGTGGCCAAAGCCTCGCCTTCGACGTCTTCGCTGATGATCAGCAGCGGGCGCTGTGATTGAATCACGGCCTCCAGCAGCGGAACCATTGGCTGCAGCGAGGAGAGTTTCTTTTCGTGCAGCAAGACAAGGCAATCTTCCAGATCGGCGATCATCTTGTCGGCGTTGGTCACGAAGTAGGGCGACAGATAGCCACGGTCGAACTGCATGCCTTCGACAACGGTGGTTTCGGTTTCCAGACCCTTGTTTTCTTCAACAGTGATCACGCCTTCGTTGCCGACTTTTTGCATTGCGTCTGCAATCTGGCGGCCGATTTCAGCTTCGCCGTTGGCCGAGATGGTGCCAACCTGAGCGACTTCTGCCGAATCCTTTACAGGGCGGGCAGCCGCCTTGATCGCGGCGACGACTTTGGTGGTCGCCATGTCGATACCGCGCTTGAGATCCATTGGATTCATGCCAGCAGCGACGGCCTTCATGCCTTCTTTGACGATGGCTTGGGCCAGAACGGTGGCGGTGGTGGTGCCGTCGCCCGCTTCGTCATTGGTGCGCGAAGCGACTTCTTTCACCATCTGAGCGCCCATGTTTTCAAAGCGGTCAGCGAGTTCGATTTCCTTGGCCACCGAAACGCCGTCCTTTGTGATGCGCGGCGCGCCAAAGGACTTTTCGATCACCACGTTGCGGCCTTTTGGCCCCAGGGTAACCTTTACAGCGTCAGCCAAGATGTTCACGCCGCGCAGCATGCGGTCGCGGGCATCGGTATCAAAACGTACGTCTTTCGCACCCATAGTGCAGACTCCTATTTAGATGTTGATACGGAAAGCAGGCTCAGGCGCCACATCATCGTGGGCCGAACCCAGACCCTTAGGAGATGATCCCGAGGATATCGCTTTCTTTCATGATCAGCAGATCTTCGCCGTCCAGTTTGACTTCGGTACCGGACCATTTGCCGAACAGGATCTTGTCGCCGGCCTTGACCGACGGAGCGATCAGTTCGCCCGAATCCTTGCGTGCGCCGGGGCCAGCCGAAACGACCATACCTTCAGCGGGTTTTTCCTTGGCGGTGTCTGGGATGATCAATCCGCCCTTGGTTTTGTCTTCGCCTTCGATGCGGCGAACCAAGACACGATCATGCAGCGGTGTGAATGCCATCTGGGTACACTCCCTTGAGTTTCCAGGTTGAATGAAATTAGCACTCGTCACTGGTGAGTGCTAACGAGCCTCACCTAGGGTTTGGTTGCGGGCAAGTCAACACCCCAGACGATAAAATTCGCCTCCTTCGGCTATGTTTGGCTTTGCCAAAGGGGGGCTGCGTGCCAAGGTCGCATGTGGTGCAGGTGAAGAGGGTTGCGATGCGGTTTTTTGGCATGATCATGGGGTCTTGGTTGGCTTTTGGCGGGGCGGTTTCGGCCCAGTGCATGGGGCAGGATCTGATCGCGGCCCTGCCCGCCGGCGATCTTGCACCGATCCGCGCGGCGGCGGATGCGGTGCCTTTCGCGGTGGGCAATCTGTGGCGCGCCACAAAGGGCGCAGAGGTGGCAACCCTGATCGGAACGCTGCATCTGGATGATCCACGGTTTGAAGATCTGATGCCGCGGCTGTTGCCTTTTGTGGACGACGCCGGCGCGATTTTGGTGGAGGCGGGCCCCAAGGAAGAGGCCGAGTTGAAGGCGCGGCTGGCCAAGGACCCGTCTTTGCTGATCATCCCTTCGGGGCCGACCCTGCCCGAGATCTTGACCGAGGCCGACTGGGACAGGCTGACGCAGGCCATGGCGGCGCGCGGTGTTCCGGGGTTCATGGCCGCGAAACTGCGGCCTTGGTATTTGTCCATGCTGCTGTCCGTCCCGCCTTGCGCGATGGCGGGCGGTGCCATTCCCAACGGGCTGGACCAAAGATTGATGGCGTCTGCGACGGACCGGGGGCTGCCCATCGCGGCATTGGAACCTTATGACACGGCCTTCAAGCTGTTTCAGGACGGAAACCCGGACGAGCAAATCACCCTGCTGTTGGCCGCCCTTGCCGCCGAGGGGCAAAGCGAGGACATGACCGCGACGATGATCAACAGCTATTTCGCCGAGGATACCCGGCTGAGTTGGGAATTTACCAAGGTCTGGACAAAGACCTTGCCGGGATATGATCCGGCGGTGGCCGAGATGGAATTTGCCTTGATGGAAGAAAGTTTGATGACCTCTCGGAATGTGGCGTGGATCCCGGTGATCGAAGGGGCGATGGCCCAGCAGGAGGGACCCCTTGTCATTGCCTTTGGCGCATTGCATTTGGCGGGTGAACAGGGTGTATTGAACCTGCTGAAACAACGCGGCTTCACGGTGGAGCGGATCGAGGTTCAATGACATTCGCACACCACCGTCTGATCCGCATGACGGTGTTGGATTTTGGCCTTTTCGACGTGGGCCCCGGCAAGCGGCTGATCGGAATTCCGGGCTTTCTGCTTGAAACCGATCTGGGGGCGAAAATTCTGGTCGATACCGGGTTTGACCCTTTGTATGCCGCCGATTATTCGGCCGCAGATCTGCGCGATGGTCTGGCAGGCTTTGGCCGGTTGGTCGGGTTTTCAGCCCATCAGACGCTGGAAGGCCAGTTGGCCGTTTTGGGCCTGCGCCCAAGCGACATCACGGCGCTGATTCTGACGCATGGGCATATCGACCATGTCGGCAGTTTGCCGATGCTGACCTGCCCGGTTTACCTGACGCGGGCCGAACGGGCCGAGGATCGGCCGTTGTATTTTGGCGCATCGCGGCCGGTGGACTGGCCGAAGGTGACCTATCATCTGATCGACGCGGACACAGATCTGGCCCAAGGGCTGACATTGCTGCCCACGCCCGGACATACGCCCGGCCATCTGTCGTTGCTGGTCACCCTGCCGGGGGGGCAAACCCTGATTCTGGCCGCCGATGCCATCAACCGCGCGTCAGAGCCTGCCGAGGGCTTTGCCGATGCGATGGACCCGGAGCGGGCGGCGGTTTCAGCCCAAAGATTGTTTGATCTGGCCCAGCAGCGCGGGGCGCAGATCTTGTTTGGACATGAACCAAGCCAGTGGCCGATCTGGCCCAAAGCCCCGCAGCCATGGCCGTAACATCGTCGCATCGCAAAGGCGTGCTTTTGTTGCTGGGGGCCACCTTGGCATGGAGCACGGCGGGCCTGTTTGCCCGCGCCATTCACATGGACGCCCCCACCATGACGCTGTGGCGCGCGCCCTTTGGGGCCTTGGGTCTTTTGGCCGTGATCTTGTGGATGCAGGGCCGCGAGGGCCTGCGCGATTTCGGCAGGCTGGGCTGGACCGGGGCCGGATATGCGGCCGCGTCGGGGTTGGGGATGTTGTTTTTCATGGCGGCGCTGAAGGGCACGACGATTGCCCATATGTCGATCATCTATGCCACCTTGCCCTTTGTGGCCGGGGCCATCGGCTGGGCGGTGATGCGCGAGAGGCCGTCCCTGTCGGCCATGGTGGCGGCGATTGTGGCGCTGTGCGGATCGGTTGTGATGGTGGGGCTGGGCGGCGACGGGCATTTGTTTGGCGATCTGATGTCGCTGGGCATGGTGGTTTCCATGGCGGTGATGATTGTGATCGCCCGCGCCCGCCCCGGGCTGCCCACCATGGCGGCAGGGGCGCTGTCGGCGATGATCACGCCGTTGTTCTGTTTGCCCTTTGCCACACTAGGCTGGGCGCCGGCGGACCAGATCCTTTTGCTGGCCGGATTTGGCATCTTGAACAGCACCATCGGGTTTGCGCTGTTCATCCTTGGCTCTCGCTATTTGCCGCCGATCGAGACGGCACTGATTTCGGCGCTGGAAGTGCCGATGACGCCGTTCTGGGTGTGGTTGGTCTTTTCCGAAACACCCAGCCTGCCCACCTTGATCGGGGGCGGATTGGTGATGCTGGCGGTGCTGGGCCATATCGTGCTGCACGCCCAGAAAGAGCCGCCGACCCCGACGATCCCGTAAAGGGCCGAGGCTTGCTGTTGCTGCAATGCAGCATGCCGCGCAATGCGGGCAGGCCCCCCGTGACAAGGCGGGCGGGCTTCGGTATACGGCGCGCAAATTCACCTTCGCAGATAGGGTTTCCCATGACCACGCTTGTCTTCGGCCACAAATCCCCCGACACCGATTCCACCGGCAGCCCGATCATCTGGGCCTGGTACCTGAACGAGGTGAAGGGCCAGCCTGCCGAGGCCGTTTTGTTGGGCGAGCCCAATACCGAAGCGGCCTTTGTCATCAAGCATTGGGACTGCCCCAAGCCGCGCATCGTGGCCGCCATCGCCGACGGAACCAAGGCGGTGATCGTGGATACCAACAACCCGGCCGAACTGCCCGCCAATATCAATGCGCTGGACGTGCTGGCGATCATTGACCATCACAAGTTGGTGGGCGGTATCGAAACCAAGGGGCCGATTGACATCACCATGCGCCCGCTGGCCTGCACCGCCACGATCATGCATGATCTGATGGGCGCGGATGCCCAGCGGATGCCGGACTGGGTCAAGGGGCTGATGCTGTCGTGTATCTTGTCCGATACGCTGGAATTCCGCAGCCCGACGACCACCGATCACGACAAGGCGCTGGCCCAAAAACTCGCCGCCGATCTGGGCATGTCGATTTCCGATTATGCCGCCAAGTTGTTCGAAGCGAAGTCGGATGTGGGGGCCTTTTCGGATGCCGAATTGCTGCGCATGGACAGCAAGGAATACACCGTTGCGGGCAAGGAATTGCGGGTTTCGGTGTTGGAAACCACGGCGCCGAAGGTGGTGCTGGACCGCAAGGCATCGCTGATGGCATCGATGGTGGGCGTGGCCAAAGAAGACGGCGCAGATCAGGTTTTGCTGTTTGTCGTGGATATCTTGAAAGAAGAGGCCACGCTTTTGGTGCCAAACGATCTGGTCAAGCAAATGGCCGAAGCGTCTTTTGGGTGCAAGGTGACAGGCGATACCGTGGTTTTGCCCGGCATCATGAGCCGCAAGAAGCAGATCATTCCGGCCTTGAAGCTGTAATCGCCTGATTTCGGCGCAAAGGAACAAAGGGCCATGGGAAACCGTGGCCCTTTTTGGCATAGTTTCCCAAACCACAAAGGATACTGACCATGACCGAGATCATCGCAAACCTTGCCCAGTTGAATGGGCGCCATGATGTGGTGTTTTGTGATCTTTGGGGCTGTTTGCACAACGGCGTGGCCCCGTTTCCACAAGCGGTTTCGGCCTTGCAGGCCTATCGGCAGGCGGGCGGCAAGGTGGTTTTGTTGACCAACGCCCCGCGGCCCAAATCGTCGGTTGCGGCGCAACTGACGCGCATGGGCGTGCCCGCTGACGTTTGGGACGAGATCGTCACCTCGGGTGATGCGGCGCAGTTTGCCATGTTGTCCGGGGCGGTGGGGCGAAAGGTGGCCTTTATCGGGGCGGACAAGGACATGCCGTTTTTCACCGACTTTGCCGACGATCTGGCCGCCTTCGCCCAGCGCCAACCGCCCATCGACATTGTGCCGATGGACCAGGCCGAGGGGATTATCTGCACAGGGCTGCGCGATGATCTTGTGGAAACGCCGGCCGATTATCATGCGGCCTTGCTGATGGGAAAAACCTTGGGTTTGCCGCTGCTTTGCGCCAATCCCGATATCATTGTGGATTTCGGGGACAGGCGGCTGTATTGCGCGGGCGCGCTGGCGGCAGAGTACGAAAAGATGGGGGGCAAGGCGCTGTATTTCGGCAAGCCCCATCCCCCGATCTACGATCTGGCGCGGCGGCGCCTTGGCGCTTTGGGTTTGCCAGACGATGCCCGCATCTTGTGCATTGGCGATGGCATTTCCACCGATGTTCAGGGCGGCCAGTCGGAAGGGTTGGACACGTTGTTTGTGACCGGGGGCATTGCGGCGGCAGAGTTTGGGCCGGATGCGGACAGCCCCGACGCGGCCTTGTTGGCGGGGTGGCTGAAGGAAAAGGTGACCTACGCCACCTATGCCATCGGGCATCTGCGGTGAATCAAGCGTAACAAAATTACGTCAGACGGGCCAATATCCTACAAATCGTGCGCGGCCTTGTTGCGCCGCGATGCAGCATTTGATAGGGGTGATGCAGTTCACCGGGAATCTGGCCCATGCTTGACAATCAACCGCGCGGCACGATCTGCATCGAAGACATCGAGATCGGGATGTCGAGGTCTTTGCAAAAGACCGTGACGGACCGCGATATCGAACTTTTCGCCGAGGTTTCGACGGATCGCAATCCGGTGCATCTGGACGAGGCCTATGCGCGCGATACGATGTTTGAGGGCCGCATTGCCCATGGCATGTTGACGGCGTCCTTGATCTCGGCCGTGATTGGCGAGCAACTGCCGGGGCATGGCACCGTCTATTTGGGGCAGTCGTTGAAATTCATGGCGCCGGTTCGACCGGGCGATGTGGTGTGCGCCGAAGTGAAAGTGACATCCATCGATCACGCCAAACGCCGCGTGACCCTTGAAACCCACTGCACAGTGGGCAATACGGTTGTCTTGAAAGGCGAAGCGCTTGTTTTGGCGCCGAGCCGCAAGTTCGACTGACGGGACGCCCGTCGCAGGGGTTCGATGCGGATTTACAAGGACTGGAATTGGGTCGATGCGCAGGCACGCGGTGCCGCTGTGGCCATGGGCAATTTCGATGGGATTCACCTTGGCCATCAAAAGGTCATCGACATTGCCCGGTCCAAGGGCCCCTTGGGACTGGTCACCTTTGAGCCGCATCCAAGGCAGGTGTTTCAGCCGGACGCCGCCCCGTTTCGGTTGATGAATTCCGAAGCGCGGGCGAACCGGTTGGCCAAGCTGGGTGTTGAAACCCTGTTCGAATTGCCCTTCAACAAGCTGTTGGCCGGGATGGACCCCGACACCTTTGCGGCCAAGATTCTGGCGGATGCCTTGGGTGTGGCGCATGTCGTGGTTGGAGCCGACTTTCGGTTTGGCAAAAACCGCGCGGGCCATGCCGAGGATCTGATGCGGCTTGGCGCGGCGCATGGATTTGACGTGACGATCGCCGATCTGGTGATGGACGGGGCGCGCGAAGTTTCGTCCACCGCGATCCGCACCGCGCTGGCAGAGGGCAACCCACGGGCGGCGGCTGCGATGTTGGGGCATTTGCACCGGATCGAGGGAGAGGTCATTCACGGCGAAAAGCGGGGCCGCGAATTGGGCTATCCGACGGCGAACATGTCTGTCTCGGGGCTGCATCTGCCAAAGTTTGGCGTTTATGCGGTGAAGGTCGATGTTTTGACGGGGCCCCATGAAGGATCGTATCACGGCGCTGCCAGCCTTGGCGTGCGGCCCCAGTTCGGCGGCGACGTGCCGAACCTTGAGACCTTCTTTTTTGACTTCAAGGGCGATTTATATGGCCATCACCTGTCGGTGGCTTTGGTGGAATATCTGCGCCCCGAGATGAAGTTTGACGGTCTGCCCGGCCTGTTGGACCAGATGGCCGCCGATTGCACCCGCGCCCGCGATATCCTTTCGGCGGTCTGACGGCGCAGAATAATTCATGCCGCCCCCCTTCCCTTTTGGCGCGCCCCACAGCAGGTTGACCCCATGACACAACTGCGTCCGAACTTCTGGGAGACCATTGCCCTTTCCAAGATGACCGCCCCCGAATGGGAGGCGCTGTGTGACGGCTGCGGTAAATGCTGTTTGCAGAAACTGGAATACGAAGACACGGGCGAAGTGGAATACACCCGCGTGGCCTGCAAGCTGCTGGATGGCGAAAGCTGCCGCTGCGCGCAATATCCGATCCGGCACCAATTTGTGCCAGATTGCGTGCGCCTGTCGCCCAAAACGCTGCCAAAGATTGCCTATTGGCTGCCGAAAACCTGTGCTTACAAATTGTTGCACGAAGGCAAGCCGCTGCAGGATTGGCACCCGTTGATCAGCGGCGACCCGGAAACAACCCATTCTTCGGGCAATTCGGTGCGGGGATGGACGATCCCTGAATTCGAGGTCGATGAAGAAGACTGGGATCAATACACCATTGAGGAAGAGCTGTGATGTGGTTCACGTCTGACAATGCTTCGGGCGGGGCCCCGCAGATCATGGCGGCCCTTGCCCGCGCTAACGAGGGATATGCCCGCAGCTATGGGGCGGATGCCATCATGGACCGCGTGCGCACGCGCCTGCGCGAGGTTTTTGAGGCGCCAGAGGCGGCGGTGTATCTGGTGGCGACGGGGACGGCGGCCAATGCCTTGGCGCTGTCGCTGCATACCGCGCCCTGGATGGCCGTTTTCGCCCATGGCGATGCGCATATCGCGGTGGATGAATGCGGCGCGCCGGAGTTCTTTACCAGCGGCGCCAAGATGATTGCCGTCGGCGGCGCGAACGGAAAGATGACGCCGGACAGTTTGGGCGCTGCTTTGAACCGGGTGGGCCAAGCGGGCGTGCACGGGGTGCAACATGGCATGCTGTCGGTCACCAATGTGACCGAAGCGGGCACGGTTTACACCCCCGCCGAGGTGGCGGCGCTGACCGCTTTGGCAAAGGCAAAAGGCATGGCCTGCCATCTGGACGGCGCAAGATTTGCCAATGCGCTGGTCGCCACGGGGGCCAAAGCAGCCGAGATGACCTGGAAGGCGGGGATCGATGTCGTGTCTTTTGGCGGCACGAAAAACGGCTGCCTTGGGGTGGAGGCCGTGGTGATCTTTGATCCGGCCAAGGCTTGGGAGTTTGAGCTTCGCCGCAAGCGGGCGGGTCATCTGTTTTCCAAGCACCGGTTCCTGTCGGCCCAGATGGAGGCCTATCTGGAGGGCGATCTGTGGCTGACATTGGCAGCGCAGGCCAATGCCATGGGGGCCGCCTTGGTGACGGGGCTGCAGGGCGTGGCGGGCGCGCGTCTGTTGCATCCGGCCCCCGCCAACATGCTGTTTGCAGAATGGAACGCGGGCACCCATGCACGGGCCGAATCCAAAGGGGCGATGTATTACGCCATGCCAGCCGCCGAGGGCCGTGAGGCCGCGCGTCTGGTGGCCAGTTGGTCGACAACCACAGCGGATGTCGACGCTCTGGTGGCCGCGCTGAAGCCTTAAGCCGCGTCGAGATGGCGCTGCAAGGGGGGGGCGACGGCCCCGGCATGGGTGATGGTCACCATATGGCCCGCGCCCGGCACGACAAGGCGCTGTGATTTTGGCAAACGGGCCAGCAAGGCAGAATGGACCGCCGAGACGATGGGCGGGCTGATCGCGCCTTCGACGAGCAGAACCGGAACCGAGACAGCCTCCATCCCCCCCGGACGCAGCAATTGCGCCTGATCGTCCAGCAATGTGGGATTTTGGCGCGCGATCAGGTGGATGCGGTCCAGCATATAGTTGCGGGTTCGGGTCGGGATATCTTCAAGCCCATCGCCGGTGCCCCAATCGGCGTGGAACATGCGCAGCGCAGCGTCGGGCTGACCGGCGGCGATCAAATCGGCAAAAGCCAGATGGCGGGCCTGAAACGGCGCAAAGGCGGGATCGCCCGCGGCGCCGGCGGCGGCAAACAGAACGGGTTCGACCAAGGTCAGGCTGCGCACCAGATCGGGACGTTCCAGCGCGATGCGCAGCGCCAAGGTGCCGCCAAAGCTGTGACCGAACAGGTCAACCGCGCGCCCCTGCCCGGCATATTCGGCCACGCGGACCGATTCGTCGAAGGCTTGATCATGCAGCGGGCGCGATTGATCCCACAGGCTGCCCTTGCCGTGTTCGGGTTGATCGGGGGCAAAGATCGTGATCCGCCGCATCAAGGAGGCCAGACCAGACCAGGCCCCCCCATGCGCCAGCGAACAATGCAGCGCCACCACGGGGCGGGGCGCGCCGCAATCAAAGACGCGGGTCGGGGGAAGATGCGCGGGCAGGCTATCGTGGGTCATGACGACTTTCCTTGGCGGGGCCGCGCCGTCTTGGCCCAAAGCGGGGGTCAGGCGCAAGCCTTTGTGCAACGCCGCGCTTTATTGACGGCAGAAGTCATGAATTTGTCACCTTATTCCTTTGGCAAGGTTTGCAAGCCCCGTGCCCAGTGGTAAGCGATGGCAACCCCGAATCTGGCCCAATCGGAGACCCCATGGCATCCTTGACCGAACCTAAGCTGATCACCGGAAACGCCAATGTAACCCTGTCCAAAGCCATTGCGCGCCGGATGTCGATGCTGCGGGGAAGCCAGGTGAATCTGGTGGATGCGCGGGTGGAACGGTTCAACGATCAGGAAATCTTTGTCGAAGTCTTCGAGAATGTGCGCGGCGAAGACATGTATGTGATCCAGCCGACATCGAACCCGGCAAACGACAACCTGATGGAATTGCTGATCATGACCGATGCGCTGCGCCGATCCTCGGCCAGCCGGATCACGGCGGTCATCCCCTATTTCGGCTATGCTCGCCAAGACCGCCGCGCCAAGGCCCGCACGCCGATTTCGGCCAAGCTGGTGGCCAATCTGATCACCCAAGCCGGGGTTGACCGAGTTTTGACACTGGATCTGCACGCGGCGCAGATTCAAGGTTTTTTCGATATTCCGGTGGATAACCTGTATGCCTCGCCGGTTTTTGCCTTGGATATCGAACATCACTTCAAGGGGGCGATGAACGATCTGATGGTCGTCTCGCCCGATGTGGGCGGCGTGGCGCGCGCGCGCGATCTGGCCAAAAGAATCAATGCCCCGCTGGCCATTGTCGACAAGCGCCGCGAAAAGGCCGGCGAGATTGCCGGGATGACGGTGATCGGCAATGTCGAAGGCAAGAAATGCATCATCGTGGATGACATTTGCGATACGGCCGGCACGCTGTGCAAGGCGGCCGAAGTATTGATGGAAAATGGTGCGACCGAGGTACATTCGTACATCACACACGGCGTTTTGTCGGGCCCGGCGGTTGAGCGGGTTCAAAATTCGGTCATGAAATCCTTGGTCATCACGGATTCCATTGAACCGACAGAGGCGGTGAAGGCCTGCACCAACATTCGCATTGTCCCCACCGCGCCGATCTTTGCGCAGGCGATCTTGAACATCTGGGGCGGCATGTCGGTGTCATCCTTGTTCGAGACAGAGACGCTGGCACCGATTTACGAAGGCATGTATTCGCGCGACTGAGGGCCGCACAGGCCATGATCAACGCGGTTGACGGGAGTGGGTTTTGTACCAGATCACCGCGTCGGCCTCGGTCTGGGCGATGAAGGGCGCCTTGGCGTCAAGGTAGGAATCCCATGTCACGTCGCCCGCCGCAATGATGCCCACCTTCAACGCCGAATATTCCGCCGCAATGGCCGGATGCGCGCGCAGATAGTCGCGGAAGGCCAGGTGCCGCATCACATGGGGCGAGCCGCTTTCAAAGATATGAAGATGGTGCGACCGCCGCCCGGAGGCCGATTGTTTTCGGAAATAGCGCCGACCGGCAATGCCGTATTCGCCCAAAGATTCATACCCGATTGACAGCAATTCGGATTGTGCCGCCTCAACCGCGGTCAGGCAGGTCACTTCGCCCAGAATGTCGATAATCGGTTTGGCATGGATCCCGGGAATGGCGGTCGATCCGATATGGTGCAGCTTGGCCTTCGCGTCTTGCAGAATGGTTTCAAGCTTTTGTTGTTCTTGCCCAAAGTGATCTTTCCACTTCGGATCATGCGGTAACAAGGTGTTATTCATTCGTCCGGCTCAGGTTTCTATTCGACGTCCCAATCATCTTCGGTGGGAACCGAGCCGATCGCCGTCCATTCCGCGCGGATGCGCGCAATGCGGGTGTCGCCCCAGGTTCGAAAGACAATGTGGAACCCCTCTTCTGTGATCCGCTCGGCCGAAATATCGGCGCGGGCGTTATGTTTGTGATCGATATCCCACATGGAGATTGCCACCATAACCGCTGGCGGATCAACAAATTTATCTTTGAAGGTGACGATGTGGCGGTTCTCGCGATCGCCCTGACCCGTCCACATGATGCCATCATCGGCATAATCCGAAAACAGGACACGGGAGCCCTGTTGGATCGCAAGACTGCCCGAGGAAAAACGCTTCATATACATGGCTCCCTTGCACATACCCTATTGCAGAATTCAGGCAAGAAAAGGGTAATTCAAATGAAAAAGCCCCGGAAAACCGGGGCTTTTCGAACCTCTATCCGAAATCAGTGGCCTGCTGCGGTTTTCATGGCCTGCAGATCGGCCATCATTTTGTCAGCGACATCCTTGTCGGCCATGATCGCGGCCGCTTCGGCACCATCTGCCATCATCGCATCAAGGATCGCCGATGTTGCCTCTTCCAGCAAGATCGCCCGTTCGGCCAGAACAGAAACGCCGGTTGCCGAGATCTCGGCAAAGCCGCCGGTCACCACATAGGATTTGACGCCATCTGTGCCCATGGCTTTCAAGATACCCGGGCGCAGGGTCGTGATGGTGGGGGCGTGCCCCTCCATCGCGGTCAGATCGCCATCTGCACCGGGGATCTGCACCTCGCTCGCGCTTAGCGAGGCAAGGCGCCGCTCGGGCGAGACAAGATCAAATTGCACAGTGCCTGCCATGATGCCCCCTTAGGCCGCTGCCGCGGCGAGACGCTGAGCTTTGGCTTTCACGTCTTCGATGTCGCCAACCATGTAGAAGGCGGCTTCGGGAAGGTGATCATATTCACCGGCAACCACGGCTTTGAACGAGGCAATGGTTTTCTCCAAAGGCACCTGAACACCGTCAGAGCCCGTGAAGACCTTGGCCACGTCGAACGGCTGGGACAAGAAGCGTTCCAGTTTGCGGGCCCGGGCAACGGCGGTTTTGTCATCTTCCGACAATTCGTCCATGCCAAGGATGGCGATGATGTCTTGCAGCGACTTGTAGCGCTGAAGCACCTTTTGAACGTCGGTGGCGACCTTGTAATGCTCTTCGCCGATGATCAACGGGTCAAGCAGGCGCGAGGTTGAACCCAAGGGGTCCACGGCCGGATAGATGCCCTTTTCCGAGATCGAACGGTCCAGAACGGTGGTCGCGTCAAGGTGCGCAAAGGAGGTGGCCGGCGCGGGGTCGGTCAAGTCATCGGCCGGAACGTACACGGCCTGAACCGAGGTGATCGAGCCGTTCTTGGTTGAGGTGATGCGTTCCTGCATCGCGCCCATGTCGGTGGCCAGCGTTGGCTGATAGCCCACGGCGGACGGGATACGGCCCAAAAGCGCGGACACTTCGGAACCGGCTTGGGTAAAGCGGAAGATGTTGTCGACGAAGAACAAAACGTCAGCGCCGGTTTCATCGCGGAACTGTTCGGCCATGGTCAGACCGGACAAGGCGATGCGCATACGGGCGCCTGGAGGCTCGTTCATCTGACCGTAAACAAGGGCGATCTTGGATTTGGACATGTCTTCCAGATCGATAACGCCGGATTCGATCATTTCGTGATACAGGTCGTTGCCTTCGCGTGTCCGCTCGCCCACGCCGGCGAAAACCGACACGCCCGAGTGCACTTTGGCGATGTTGTTGATCAATTCCATGATCAAAACCGTCTTGCCCACGCCTGCGCCGCCGAACAGACCGATCTTGCCACCTTTGGTGTAGGGGGCCAGCAGATCGATCACCTTGATGCCGGTCACAAGGATCTGGCTTTCGGTGGCCTGCTCGGAGAAGCCGGGGGCGGGTTGGTGGATGGAGCGGGTTTCCGTGGCGTTGACCGGACCGCGTTCGTCCACCGGCTCTCCGATGACGTTCATGATACGGCCGAGGGTGGCCTTGCCGACCGGAACCTGAATTGGGCTGCCGGTGTCGGTCACGGCGGCGCCGCGAACAAGACCTTCGGTCGCGTCCATGGCGACGGCGCGCACGGTGTTTTCGCCAAGATGCTGGGCCACTTCGAGAACCAGTTTCTTGCCGTTGTTGTCGGTGATCAGTGCGTTCAGAATTGCGGGAAGGTCGCCCGTGAACTGCACGTCAACCACGGCGCCGATCACCTGGGTGACCTTGCCTGCCGCGGCAGCTGCTTTCGGTGCTTTTGCCATGTCGTTTCTCCAGTTCGTCAGAGCGCTTCAGCGCCCGAAATGATTTCGATAAGCTCTTTGGTGATCGCAGCCTGACGCGAGCGGTTGTAGATGGTCGTGTATTTGGTGATCATCTCGCCTGCGTTGCGCGTCGCATTGTCCATCGCGCTCATGCGGGCACCCTGTTCGGAGGCCCCATTTTCCAGAAGGGCGGTAAAGATCTGTGTGGCCACGCCCCGCGGCAGAAGATCGGCCAAGATGGCCTCTTCGCTGGGTTCATAGTCGTACAGGGCCGTGGCAGAACCGGCCTCAAACTTGGCCGGAATGATCTGCTGGGCCGTCGGGACCTGCGAGATCACCGACTGGAAGCGGTTGTAAAAGATCGTGACCACATCGCATTCGCCGGCTTCGAAACGGGCCAGAACATCGCGGGCGATGGCTTGGGCGTTGCCGTAGCCGATCCGTTTGACTTCGGACAGATCCACGTGGCCGATCATGTAGGCGGCATAGTCACGGCGCAATTGTTCGCGCCCTTTCTTGCCCACCGTCAGGATCTTTACGGTCTTGCCTGCGGCGATCAAGGCATTGGCCTTCGCACGGGCCAGCCGCACGATGGTGGAGTTGAAGCCGCCACACAGGCCGCGTTCAGAGGTCATGACGACCAGAAGCTGCACCTTGTCGCTGCCCGTCCCGGCCAAAAGCCGGGGCGCGCTGGCGGAACCACCCACCGAGGAAGCCAGCCCGCCCATGACCGCATTCATCCGCTCGGCGTAGGGCCGGGCAGCTTCAGCGGCTTCTTGGGCGCGGCGCAGTTTTGCCGCAGAGACCATCTGCATCGCTTTGGTGATCTTGCGCGTGTTCTTCACACTCGCGATCTTGTTTTTTAAGTCCTTAAGGCTGGGCATGCGCCTTCTCCTTCAGGGCCGGTTACGCGAAGTCTTTGGCGAAGGCATCAAGCTCGGCGCGGATGGCTTTCTCCAGATCGCCCGCAACTTTGCGGTCTTTCATGGTGATGTCAGCCAGCAAAGCCTTGCCCGTGGTGCGCAGGTGCTTGAGCAAGCCCGCTTCGAAACGGCCCACGTCCTTGACGGCGATCTTGTCAAGGTAGCCTGCCGTGCCCGCGAAGATGACGCAGACGATTTCTGCGCCGGTCAGCGGGGCGTATTGGGGCTGCTTCATCAATTCGGTCAAGCGCGCGCCGCGGTTCAGCAGGGCCTGCGTCGATGCGTCAAGATCGGAACCAAACTGCGCGAAGGCCGCCATTTCGCGGTACTGCGCCAGTTCCAGCTTGACCTTGCCCGCCACCGATTTCATCGCGTTGGTTTGGGCCGAAGACCCCACACGCGACACGGACAGACCGGTGTTCACGGCCGGACGGATGCCTTGATAGAACAGTTCCGTTTCCAAGAAGATCTGGCCATCGGTGATCGAGATCACGTTTGTCGGAATAAAGGCCGACACGTCGCCGCCTTGGGTTTCGATGATCGGCAGAGCCGTCAACGAGCCCGAACCGAAATCTTCGTTCAGTTTCGACGACCGCTCCAGCAAACGGGAGTGAAGATAGAACACGTCGCCCGGATAGGCTTCGCGGCCCGGCGGGCGGCGCAGCAAAAGCGACATTTGACGATACGCCACGGCCTGCTTGGACAGGTCATCATAGATGATCAGGGCGTGACGGCCGTTGTCGCGGAAGAACTCTGCCATGGCGGTTGCGGCATAGGGTGCCAGAAACTGCAGGGGGGCCGGATCGGACGCGGTTGCGGCCACGACGATCGTGTATTTGATCGCGCCGGTTTCCTCGAGCTTTTTCACAAGCTGGGCCACGGTCGACCGCTTTTGGCCGATGGCGACATAGACGCAGTACAGCTTTTTGTACTCATCATCGCCGGCGGCTTCGTTATAGGACTTCTGGTTCAAGATCGTGTCGAGCGCGACGGCGGTTTTGCCGGTCTGGCGGTCGCCGATGATCAATTCGCGCTGGCCGCGGCCAACGGGGATCATGGCGTCAACGGCTTTCAGGCCGGTTGCCATCGGTTCGTGCACCGATTTGCGCGGGATGATGCCGGGGGCTTTTTGGTCGGCGATGCGCCGCTCGGTCGAGACGATCGGGCCTTTGCCATCAATCGGGTTGCCAAGGCCGTCGACGACGCGGCCCAGCAGGCCGTTGCCCACGGGCACGTCCACGATGGATTTGGTGCGCTTGACGGTGTCGCCTTCCTTGATGTCCTGGTCGGAACCGAAGATCACGACGCCGACGTTGTCGACTTCAAGGTTCAGGGCCATCCCGCGAATTCCACCGGGGAATTCGACCATCTCACCGGCTTGGACATTGTCCAGTCCGTGGACGCGGGCGATACCGTCACCGACCGACAACACACGACCAACTTCAGCGACTTCGGCATCTTTGCCAAAGTTCTTGATCTGATCCTTCAGGATCGCAGAGATCTCAGCAGCCTGAATTCCCATCACCCAACCTCTTTCATAGCATTCTGCAGGGAAGCGAGCTTGGCCTTGACCGAGGTGTCGATCATGGTTGAGCCCAGCTTGACGATAAGTCCGCCGATGAGGCTTTCATCAACGGTGGTGTTCAGCTTGACGGTCTTGCCGACCGAGGCTTTCAATGTGGCGGCCAGTTTGGCCGACTGGGCGGCGGACAGGGTGGCAGCCGAAATCACATCGGCCGTCATTTCACCCTTTTCGTCCGCAATGCGTGCCCGCAGGTCAGAGACCAGTTGGGGCAGCACGAACAGGCGCCGCTTGGAGGCCATGAGGGCCAAGGTGTTGCTGGTCAAGGACGACAGGCCCATTTTCGCGGCAACCGCCGCCATGGCCCCGGCCTGCTCGTCCCGGCCTATGATCGGCGAGGCGATCATCGAAGACAGATCCGCGCTGGTATCCAATGCGGCTGCCAAGGCATCCGTGTCGGCTTCCAGCGCCGGCAAAGCCTTGGCATCCTTGGCCAATTCAAACAAAGCCTGGGCATATCGCCCGGCAATGCCAAGTGAGATCGAAGCTGGTTCGGACACGTCATCCCTTCCGCGGTCTCTGGCCCCTTTTTTCGCCCGTCATCAGGTACAACCCGACGGGGGCGCATGTCAGGGGCATGCGTCTTTTAAGATTTGGGGCGTCATTAGCAGAGCCTTCCCAACCCCGCAACCGGGTAGGCAGCGATTCGTGCGCAAAAAGATGCGGCAGAACGGCGCTGGGGGCATTGGCCCCCAAGCCGGGCCAAAGCGCCAAAAAGACAGGGCATTGCTTCCAGAGGGGAAACAATTAGCGGTCGGAAACGAAATATGGCGAAAATGTGGCCGTAGACTATTTGAAAGAAGTAATTACACTGTTCTTTAGGATATATTTTAGGGGTCGATTATGGGTGGGTTTGTACTTGGTGCGGTCTTGTTCTGGGGCGCTTTGGCCGGGGCGTTTGGCCTGTTCGATTCTGGCAACAGCGACGAGGACCCCGATCCCTTGCCGGATGATGAGACGATCTTTGGCGGTGAGGGCGACGATATTCTGGCGGCAAACGGGCCGATGACGCTGCAAGCCGGGGCCGGGGCCGATCAGATTTCGGTTTCGGGGGACGCGACCGTTTATGGGGATCAAGATGATGACCAGATCTATATCGGTCAGGATGGCGAAACGGGGGCCGCAGCGCTGTATGGCGGGGACGGCAATGATGCGCTGTTCAACTATCTCGGCGGTATCGACGGTCTATCGACTTTGTATGGCGGGGACGGCAACGATTACTTGTACGACTTTCACCCCGGCGATCAGATGTTTGGTGGAGATGGGGATGACCGTCTGACCGGCGCCGATGGGCTGACCATGACGGGCGGGGCGGGAAATGACCTTTTCGATTTGTGGGCAAATGAGATGCCCCCGGACGGTGAGGCGACGGTGATTACCGATTTCGTGGCGGGCGAAGACCAGATCGCGGTGTTTCTGCCGCCCGGAGAATGGTTGGACAGCATGCAAGTCACGACGGAAGTGGTCGATGGGTCAACCGTGGTGTCCTTTGCCTTTGATCCGACGTCAGACCCCTTTCCGATGGGGGCCGACGATGATGCTTTGGGCATCGCTGCGCCCGAAGATTTTTCCTTTGTGCTGCAAGGGGTCACCGAGTTTGATCCCGCCTCGATCATGCTGACAAGCGGCGCGGGATCAGACAGCGCCTTGCGCCCATTGGAGAATTACGGGGTTCTGAGTGGCACGGCGGACGATGATCTGATCGACGTTTACAGCCCGGAATACGCCCATGACTATCTGTTCGCCGGCGACGGCGCGGATACAGTGATCGGCGGGCTTTGGACCAACGTGTCGGGCGGTGCGGGCGATGATGTTGTCATTCACCATCTGGTCGCAGACCCGGCCGTGGATGTGCCCGATGACCAGCAGATCTATCCCGGCCCCACCCAAACCTATGGCGGGGAGGGAAATGATCTGATCGTGTTCGAAGACGATTTCGTGGAAAACTACTATGGCTATGACACCCATCTGATCGGCGGATTTGAGGCGGGAAGCGATCAGTTGGGGCTGATCATACCGCAAGCGGACGCCGGGGAGGTTGAGGTGACTTTTGGCACGGAAGACTTCTCTGATTTTGTGACCGCGACCGTGACCACCCCGGACGGAGAGCTGACGATCGTCTTGCAAGGCCTTTATGAGGCCCCCGCGCCCGGCGCGTTCCAGCTTTATGAAAACGAAGCGGCGGTGTTGGCCGGAAATTCCTACGGACAGGTCTAGCGCGGGTTTGCGGCACTTTGGTTGGAGCTTGGGGTAGGCAAGGGCTGCCCCAGACCTTCGAGCACGCGGATCGGTTTGGTCACGATGGCGCCCAGACCGCCGCGTGTGGGGGCATAGACCTGCTTTGACGCCTCGACCATCAAGACGCCGCCCGACAGCCAAGGCAGTCGGCGGCCGACCAGTTCCCAGAAATTGGCGGTGCGCAGCCAGAACGGGGCCTGTGACGGGGGGGCATGCAGAACGGTCAGGTTGCGTTCGGGGGTAAAGCCATGACGCTTGAGCTGCGATTCAAGCTGACCGGCGGAATAGGGGCGGCCAACCCCAAAGGGTGTGGCATCCGAGCGCGACCAAAGGCCCGACCGGTTGGGCACGATGAACAAGGCGCGGCCGCCGGGGCCAAGGACACGGTGCACCTCGTCCAGCACGGCGCCGGGGTTTTCGGTGGTTTCAAGCCCGTGCATCAGCACAAGGCGATCCACAAACCCTGTGGCGATGGGCCAAGCGGCGTCTTCGCACAAGACGGCCACGTTCGGCTCTCCGGCGGGCCAGGGCATGACGCCTTGCGGGCCGGGCATCAGGCCGATGACACGGCGCGCCTCGGCGAGATAGGGGCGCAGCAGCGGCACCGCAAAGCCAAAGCCAGCCACGGTTTGCCCCGACAGGGGGGGCCACAGGTCAACCACCTTGTCCCGAATGGCGCGCTGTGCCACGCGGCCCAGCTGGGTGCGGTAGTAAAAGTTGCGCAGATCAAGGACGTCTGAATACATGGGGCCTTCGGAGAATAAGGGCTGCGGGCAAGACTATCAGCTTTGCCAGACTTTACCAGCAAGGCCCCCCCGGGGCCCAAGCCTTGCAAAATCTTGCTGATATGACATTGCCCCATTGCACTTTGCCCCCGGGGCGGCGAGGACTATGCGGCCTTGGCCCCTTGGCCACACGACAAAAAAAGGATGCCCAGATGGCACTTGAATTGGTCACCCTGCCCTGCTTGACCGACAACTATACCTATCTTCTGCATGATGATGAGACCGGTCAAACCGCCGTTGTGGACGTGCCCGAAGCGGCCCCGGTGCTGGCCGAACTTTCCCGGCGCGGCTGGACGCTGACCGATATCTTGCTGACCCATCACCATGATGACCACATTCAAGGCGTGGCCGAGGTGAAGGCCCAAACCGGCGCGGTGGTGATTGGCGCGGCGGCCGATGCGCACCGTCTGCCGCCGCTGGATCTGGCGGTGAGCGAGGGGATGTCGATCACCCTTGGGCGCCATCACGCCCGCATCATCGAGGTGCCCGGCCATACCGTGGGGCATATTGCCTTTGTGTTTGATGGATTTGCCTTTACCGGCGACAGCCTGATGTCGGGGGGATGCGGCCGTTTGTTTGAAGGCACGGCGGGGCAGATGTGGGCATCGCTGCAAAAACTGGCCACGCTGCCGGACGAGACGCTGATCTGTTCGGGGCACGAATACACCGCCGCGAATTTGCGGTTTGCCGCCAGTCTGGACGGCGAGAATGCCGCCTTGCAGGGGCGGATCGAGAAAGTGACGAAGGCCCGCGAAAAGGGCCTGCCGACCGTGCCATCGAAGATGAGCGGCGAGAGGGCCACCAACATTTTCCTGCGGGCGGGGGAGGCGGCCATCAAGGCGGCGGTCGGCTTGGCGCAGGCCAGCGATGCCGAGGTCTTTGCCGACCTGCGGGAGCGCAAGAACAGGTTCTGAGGCCACGGCGCTTGGCCCCCCGACAGGGGCGCCAAGCAGCGCCAAAACCGCGCCCGATGCCCAAGTCGCAGCACCCGTGATCACTTTTTAGACTCAGGCATGGAAAATTGCGGGCGCACACATAAATAGCTCTTGAAGTTGCGCCAATATAATCGAACCTTAACCTCACGAGGCCACGGTTGATCAGGGCCCTCGCGGCCCTTTTCGACCCTGAATACAGGAGCACGCTGAAGTGCCTTCATTTACCACGACGCTTGAACAGGCGATCCATTCGGCCTTGGCCTATGCCAATGCCCGCAAGCATGAACTGGCCACGCTGGAGCATCTGCTTTTGGCGCTGATCGACGAGCCGGACGCCGCCCGCGTGATGAAGGCGTGCTCGGTCGACCTTGATGACCTCAAGAAAACACTCGTCGAATTCATTGACGACGATCTGTCCACCTTGGTGACCGATGTCGAAGGGTCCGAAGCGGTTCCGACGGCCGCGTTTCAGCGGGTGATACAGCGCGCGGCGATTCACGTGCAGTCTTCGGGCCGCAATGAAGTGACCGGGGCGAATGTTCTGGTGGCGATCTTTGCCGAGCGCGAATCCAATGCGGCCTATTTCCTGCAAGAGCAGGACATGACGCGCTATGACGCGGTGAATTTCATCGCGCATGGTGTGGCCAAAGACCCCAGCTATGGCGAGGCGCGGCCTGTCACGGGCGCGGATGAGCCGCAGCATGAAACACCCAAGGCCGAAGCCGGCGATTCAAAGGAATCGGCGCTGTCGAAATATTGCGTTGATCTGAACGTGAAGGCGCTGAAAGGGGACGTTGACCCGCTGATCGGCCGTGAGGCCGAAGTGGAACGCGCGATTCAGGTTCTGTGCCGCCGGCGCAAGAACAACCCGCTTCTGGTGGGCGATCCGGGCGTGGGCAAGACGGCGATTGCCGAAGGTCTGGCCAAGAAAATCGTCGATGGTCAAACCCCGGAAATCTTGGCCCATGCCACGATCTTCTCTCTCGATATGGGGTCTTTGCTGGCCGGAACGCGGTATCGCGGCGATTTCGAAGAGCGTCTGAAGCAGGTCGTCAAGGAACTTGAAGACCACCCCGATGCCATCTTGTTCATCGACGAAATTCACACCGTCATCGGTGCCGGGGCCACGTCTGGCGGGGCCATGGATGCATCGAACCTGCTGAAGCCTGCGTTGCAGGGCGGCAAGTTGCGGTGCATGGGGTCGACGACCTACAAGGAATTCCGTCAGCATTTTGAAAAGGACCGCGCGCTGAGCCGCCGGTTCCAGAAGATCGATGTCAACGAGCCGTCGGTGCCCGATGCCATCAAGATCCTGATGGGGCTGAAGCCGCATTTCGAAGAGCATCACGACCTGCGCTATACCGCAGAGGCGATCAAGGCGGCGGTCGAACTGGCGGCGCGCTATATCAATGATCGCAAGCTGCCCGACAGCGCGATTGACGTGATCGACGAAGCCGGCGCGGCGCAGCATCTGGTGCCCGAATCCAAGCGGCGCAAGGTTTTGGGGCTGAAGGAAATTGAGGCTGTCGTGGCCAAGATTGCGCGCATCCCGGCGCGGAACGTATCAAAAGACGATGCCGAAGTGTTGCGCGATCTGGAAAAGAACCTGAAGCGGGTGGTCTTTGGTCAGGATCCTGCAATCGAGGCGCTGTCCAGTGCGATCAAACTGGCGCGGGCAGGTCTGCGCGAGCCGGAAAAACCGATTGGAAACTATCTGTTTGCCGGCCCGACAGGCGTTGGCAAAACCGAAGTGGCCAAACAGCTTGCCCTGTCTCTGGGCGTGGAACTGCTGCGGTTCGACATGTCGGAATACATGGAAAAGCACGCGGTATCGCGTTTGATCGGCGCGCCGCCCGGCTATGTCGGATTTGATCAGGGCGGCATGTTGACAGATGGTGTCGACCAGCATCCGCATTGCGTGCTGTTGCTGGACGAAATCGAAAAGGCGCATCCGGATGTGTATAACATCTTGCTGCAGGTCATGGACCACGGGAAACTGACCGATCACAACGGCCGGTCGGTGGATTTCCGCAATGTGATCTTGATCCTGACGACGAATGCCGGTGCGTCGGACATGCAAAAAGAGGCGATCGGGTTTGGCCGTGCCAAACGGACTGGCGAAGACACGGCGGCGATCGAACGCATTTTCACGCCGGAATTCCGCAACCGTCTGGATGCGATCATCTCATTTGCCGCCTTGGGCAAGTCGACGATCATGCAGGTGGTGACAAAGTTTGTTCTGCAACTTGAAGCGCAGCTGCTGGACCGCAACGTGCATATCGATCTGACGGAAGAAGCGGCCTTGTGGCTGGGCGACAAAGGCTATGATGACAAGATGGGGGCGCGGCCTTTGGGGCGTGTCATTCAAGAATTCATCAAGAAACCTTTGGCCGAAGAGCTTTTGTTCGGCAAGTTGATCAAGGGCGGCACGGTGCACGTTGGCCTGAAGGACGACAAGATTGACCTGACCTATGAAGAGCCCGGCAAGCCGCGCATCACGGGAACGAAAACACGGCTTTTGACGGCCGAGTAAGGGCGATCAAAGCCTGACCCACCAAAGGCCCTTGCCCGTTGCGGCGAGGGCCTTTGTTTTTCGGGCGGCGGATCATGGGATGGTCAGGGCCCAAAACGCGGGCTGGCAGGAAGGTTTTAGAGCGCTTAACGTTCGGTCAGCTTCAGCTCGATCCGGCGGTTCTGCGCCAGCGCCTCTGGGCTGTCACCTTGTGCCACGGGGCGGAATTCGCCAAATCCGGTGGCGGCCAAACGATCTGGCGGAAAGCCAAGAACATCCACCATGTAGCGCACGACAGACAAGGCGCGCGCCTGAGACAATTCCCAATTGTCCGCAAATTCGCCCAGACCTGACAGCGGCACGGCGTCGGTGTGGCCATCCACGCGAATGATCCAGTCAATCTGCGGTGGGATCTGATCCATGACGTCGGACAAGGTCGCGACGACTTCGGCGATCTGCGCGATGCCTTCGGGGGCAAGATCGGCCGATCCGGGGGTAAACAGCACCTCGGAGGAGAATACAAACCGGTCGCCGACCACGCGAACCCCCTCGCGGCCGGCCAGAACGGTGCGCAATTGGCCAAAGAATTCGGAGCGGAATTTTTCCAGATTCTGGTTTTCGGATTCAAGGCGTTTGCGTTCGGCTTCTTCCAACTCGGCCCGGCGCTTTTGTTCAGAGGCGACCTGCGCCAAGGCGGCGTTCAATTGGCTTCCAAGCGCATCAAGTTGCACATTCGCCGCTGCATCCTTGGCGGCAGAGGCATCGAGCAGGGCCTGCAAAGACCCCAGTTGCCCCCGCAAGGCAGCGATCTGTTCGTTCAGCAGCGCCACTTTTTGCGCCGCCTCGATTGAATTTTTCTGCTCGCTCGTCAGGGTTTGCTGGGCAATGGCCAGCAAGGCCTTTTGACGGTCGCTTTCGGTCAAGGTCTTTGCGGCATCACTTTGCGCGGCGGCAAGCAGGGTCAGGGTGCGTTCGGCCTCTTTGCGTTTTTCTTCCAAGGCAAGGGTCATGGCCGACAATTCTGTGTCTGCCGTCAACAGTTTGGCCCGCAGCGCCGCAAGGGCGGCGGCATCCACAAGGCGTGCGGCCTCTTGATCGGTCAATTTGGCCTGCGTGTCGGCCAGCGTTTTGGCATCGGCCTGTCCTTTGGCCTTCAGATCAGACAGCAGCGCCTCCAGCGCTTCGCGTTGGGCCGCGGCAAGACGCGCCGCTTCGGTTCTGGCGTCAATCTCGTCGCGGGCCTTGGACAGGGCCAGAGTCATCGCCTCTTGGTCCGAAATCAGCTTGGCTTGGGCCGATTTCAAATCTTCGACCGATGCGGTGAGAGAGGCCACCTGCCCCCGGGCTGCATCACGGTCGGCAAGAAGGGTGGCCACCTGTGCCTCAAAGCTGGTGATCCGGGCGCGGGCGGCGGACAGATCTTGTTCGCGGGCGGCAAGACTGGCACTGAGGGTACCGATCAGCGCGGATTGCTCTTCGCCCTTTTGCACAGCAGACGCCAGATCAGAGGTTAAACTGCCCACTTGCGCCTGAAGGTCATCTGCACGGGCGCGCTCCAGCCCGAGGGCGTCGGCCAATTGGGCCAATTGCGCGTTGAGTTCGGAAAGCTGCGTGTCTTGCGTGGTGATCGTATCGCGCAGGACCGATTGCATCACGGTAAAGATTGTCAGAACAAAGGTCAGAACCATCAACAAGGTGGTGACGGCGTCGACAAAGCCCGGCCAGATATTCGAATTCTCACGGCGGCGGGACAGGCCCATGCTATACCCTTGGTGTTGGCGTGTTGCGGGCCAAGGACCGGATGGCTTGGGTCAGGGCCCCGATATCGCCGCGCAGATCGGCCATGCTTTCCTGCCGGCCGGCCGAAAGCTCTTCCAAAATGCGCAAAAGCTGCACATCGATGGACCGAAGACGCATCCGGCTTTCTGCATCGGAATGCGCCCCCCCTTCAGAGCCGGACAACGCCGCGATCAAGCGATCTTGGCCCTGCGCGATGCGTGTCAGGGCGGCCGCTTGGCCGGACTCCGCCTCTAGCCGTTTGGCCAGAGCAGACACCGCCACGGCCAATTGGCCGATCCGGTCTTCGGCGCCTTCACGGTTGGTTTCCGTTTGGGTGAACAGGGTTTGAAGCACCTCGATCTGGCCGGTCATGTTGTCGAGGATCTGGGTCAGGGCACCTTGGTCTGTGCTTTCCCCTTCGGCGCCCGCGTAGCCCAGCCGCGTGATGGAGGAAAGCCATTCTTCAAGCTCGCGGTAAAACCGGCTTTGGCCATGGCTGGCAAACAATTCCAGAAGCCCAAGCACCAAGGATCCTGCAAGACCCAAAAGCGACGAGGAGAAGGCCGTGCCCATGCCGCCGAGTTGGTCTTCGAGGCCGCTCATCAGCTTGGCGAAGACATCCAAACCGCTTTCCCCTTCTTGCGGGGCAAGCGAACGGATGGTTTCGACAACGGCGGGCACGGTTGTCGCAAGGCCATAAAATGTTCCCAGAAGGCCCAGGAACACCAAAAGGTTGATGATATAGCGGGTGATGTCGCGCGCTTCGTCAATGCGGGTTGCGACGGAATCTTGGATGGAGCGGGCCGAGGAATTGGTGATCTGCATCTTCGCGCCGCGTGAGCGCAGCAGCGAGGCCAGCGGTGCCAGAAGGCGTGGCGGGGTGGCATCTTCTGATCCGGGTCTGCGTTGAACGAAGGCCTCGATCCACGAGACGGACTGGACGAGAATATAGACTTGCCAAAAGCAGGTCAAAACGCCCAAGGCAAAAACAAAGAAAATGAAGCCGTTCAGCAGAACGTTGGTTTCAACAATGCCAATGACGACATCGGCGATGAACCACGCCCCGCCGCCCACAAGCGCGCAGGCCAAAAGCATGGCCACAATTTGCTGTATCGGCTGGCTGAATTGGCTCACCGGTGCGGATTTGGTCTTTTCCATCCGAGCGCGTCCCGCCCTTGTTCTGCCTCGCCTCAAGCATAGCAGAGTTCGAGACTCTGCCAAGGGGCACAATGTTACAGTTGGGTGATCTTTTGGGTAAGCCACGCCATATCTGGGTCGTGAAGTCCCAATTCCGTCAAATGCTGGTAGGTTGACAGCAGATAGTCCCGATTTGGGCCCCGAACGCCCGTGGCGCGGGCAATGATCTGGGCTTGTTCGTCCAGACTAAGGCCCTGGCAATATTGATCATGGTCCCGGTTGATCACATAGGTCAGGGCGGAAACCTTTCGCCCATCGGCCAGAACGACCGGCAGTTCAGCCTCGCGGTAGGCATAAGATATCAATTCGCGTTCGTGCAGATAGGCGCGGGTGGCGGCCTCGGTGCCGGGGGCGGCGCGCAGGGCCAAACCATCACAAGCGCTGCCTGGGCATTCATCCAAGGCCAAAACAAGACCGGGCGCCTCGGCGGTGCCGCGGTAATGGACCGACCGCATGCAAAAGCTGCGGCGAAAATCGGGAAGTCGGGCAATGTGACGTTCGGCCACGGCAAAGCCGGGATCCCAGATCAAAGAGCCATAGCCAAAAACCCAAAGTTCATCTTGCACTGCTGGCCCTCCTGTCGCTTTGGCTTTATCAAACCCCGGCAGGATTTGGGAGAGCGCATATGCGGTTTTTGGTCGGGGGGATCTTCGCCCTGTTGGCGGCATGGGGCGGGTATTGGTACGTGGGCCAACGCGCCATCGAAGGGCAGATCGCAGCCTTTCTGGCGCAGAGCCCCGATGGGTTGATCATCGAGCAGTCTGGATATGATGTGGCGGGGTTTCCAAGCCGCTTCGATCTGACCGTTACGGCGCCGCGTGTTACAGACAGCGCCACAGGTTGGGGATGGAGCGCGGAGTTTGCCCAGGTTTTCGCGATGACATGGAAGCCCTGGCATCTGATCGCGGCCCTGCCCCATAGCCAGACCGTGGAAACGCCCTTTGGGGCGGCGCAGTTGGACAGCAGCCGATTCATGGCCAGTGTGCGCGTGGCGCCCGACAGGGCGGCTGGGATTGAAGAGGTGGTGGTTCAAGTCGACGCGCCCGTGCTGAGTGCCCCGATGTTGCCCAAGATTTCCGCCGAGACTGTCGTGATCGCCTTAAAGCACGAGGTGACGCAAGGTTTTGCCTATCGGTTTGGGGTGCAGATCGCGCAACTGACGCCGCTGGTGGCGGCGCCAAAGGGCGGAAATCTGACGGCCGCACGTCTGGATGTGGTTCTTCACACGGCAGCGGCGCTGGACAGGACTGCCGCCATCTCTCTGCCCGAGGTGACGCAAATCGATCTGGAGGCCCTGTCGTTGCAATGGGGCACCGTCAGCGTGGTGGGCGACGGGCGCGTCATGCAGGCAGTGGATGGCCATGCCGAGGGGGAAATTGCCTTGAAGGTGCAGGATTGGCGCGGCCTGCCAGACGCTTTGGCCGATTTTGGGCTGCTGCGCCGGGACATTGCGCCCACGGTGCTGCGGGCCCTAGAGCTGATCGCGAAGCAAAAGGGCAACCCCGAGGTTTTGGATCTGCCGCTGATCTTCCGTTCGGGGCGGATGTATCTGGGCCCCCTGCCCTTGGGCGCGGCACCGATGCTGGGTCAACGGCAATAGGGCCCGCTGTTGTACCGGGCGATATCAAAATGAAGATGGTCTTCGTGAAAGCCATCTGAGCCCGGTCCCAGCGTGGTGCCAAATATTCCGCAGGCCGCCTTTTGGGCCTTTCGAATGGTCGAGTTGTAGTTGCTTGTCACGGTCCATGTGGTTCCGTCAGACAGAACGAACCCGCCGATATCGATGGCTTTTCCCCGGCCATGTTCGGAAATCTTCGCGCCTTTCTGGTTGTTGCGCGTTCGGCAGGTATAACTGCCCGCGATGCGCAGTTCCACAACCTCGCGCTGGCCAAAGGCGGGCCGCATCCCGGTTTCGATCCATTGTTTCAAGGCATCGGCCGTCTCGCAGCTGATCGTGGCGGCGGGATTCAGCGCGACGTCGGAGACCATGGTGACGCGCACGGGTTCGGCCAGACCGCAGCCCTTGTACTTGGCCGGAATGGCGGCCAGCGCCTCGCCGCGAATGGCGCTGTCGCCGCAGACTGATCCTTTTTTGGGCTTTTTCTTGCTGTTTGATTTGGGCGCGGGGGCTTGCACCGCCGGAGCAGCGGAGGCCAAGGCGACAAGTCCGGCAGGCCGGGGTTTGGGTGTGATCATTGGCACCACCGTCTTGGGGGGGGTGGCTGCGTTGGCCGTGGGGGCTGGCGCCGCGCCAAGGCCGGCTGGGCGCGGCATGGGGCGCGTTGCGGGCGCCGCAGCAGGGGCAAGGGCCTGTACCGCCGCGGGCGCAAGCGGCGCTGTTTGGGATGGCGTTTCGGGCCGTGGCTGCGGGCGCAGCGAGCTGGTCGGGGCCTCGGCCATGGCGCTGCTGCAGATCAGCAAAACCA
>CANHLE010000018.1 GCA_947461435.1 Paracoccaceae bacterium
AAAGCCACGAGCCGTATCATGTGATCCCTCCACCGCTGAAGGCACGTTGCAGATAAACCGCGATGGCGGCACCAACCATAATCGCCCCAAAAAGAACCGCCGCTTGGCCCGAGCGCCTTGCCATCCCTGTCAAAGTACCGCCCAAACTTGCCCCGCCAAAGCGAGCGGCAATTCCCACAAACAGCCCGCCAGCCACCAGAAACGGCCAGTCTGCTTCGGCTGCAAGCTGCACCGGAAAACCAAGTTTGGTTATGATCAACGGGGCGACCAAAATGCCGCCAATAAAGGCAATACTGGTTGCAGCCACGCCTTCGGCGCCGCCCAGAAGACTTCCGATCATACCCGAGGCGTTCATGGCGCGGCCCGTGAGGACCGTCAAAAGACCAACCGCAACCCCAATTAGGATGCCTCCCAAAAGCAGCTTGTCGATGCCATTTTCGAAGATTTCCAAAGCGTCTTTCCCCAAGATTGCATGCCAATCTGAAAAAACCGTGCTGGGAAAACAAGCCCTAAAGCGGTTTCATTGTACCGAATCTCTGAAGGCCTCAAGCAGATCTGCAAAACTGCTGACCAGCGACGATCGCCGATTTACGGCTGTTGATGTCGCGCAATAGGCATATTTTTGAAGGAAATGATACCGCACCGCCAAGGGGCAAAGATTCAGCCTTCCAATCATGAAGAAGCAAAGGCCCCAGTGCCGACCGATTTCACAGCGCCGCTCTCACGCAAAAGGAACAAGGCGCTGATCCCCTGCGCGGTCGCAAACTCTGGCCCCGCCTTTTTTCCCATGACCGTCAATGCTGTGGCCATGGCATCGGCCATCATGCACGATTGCGACAAAACGGTCACCGACGCCGGAGCGTCAACCAAGGGCGCGCCTCGCCGCGGATCAATAGTATGAGACAGCCGCGCCGCGCCCACCGTTACGAAATGCACGTAATCGCCCGACGTGGCGACAGAGGTATCTTGAAGCGCGATCACGGAGTGGTTCCCCCTTTGCCCGTCGTCCGGGGCATCAATTCCCACCGCCCAAGGGCTGCCGTCTTGGCGTGTGCCGATCGCCCG
Organism: Paracoccaceae bacterium; assembly: GCA_947461435.1. Lineage (GTDB taxonomy): Bacteria > Pseudomonadota > Alphaproteobacteria > Rhodobacterales > Rhodobacteraceae > CAIYZT01. Next base: position 1,066 of record CANHLE010000018.1, read on the forward strand.
CACCTCACCGTCGATCGTACAAAGCGCGTGTTTCAAGCCAAGACCAATGGCGATTTCGGCGAGACAATCCACGCCATAACCTTTGGCGATGCCCGACAGATCCAGCGCCAGTGGTGCCGATTTTCGGGCGCGGCGGGTGGCCTTGTCAAGTTCAAGCGCATCAATCGCCGGAACGCGCCGCGCCGCACTTGCAGCCCGGATCGCACCAAGGTCGATGCTGTCCGGCCCAAAACCCCAGGCGCGCACGGCATCGCCAAGGTTCATCTCAAACGCTCCTGCGGTCTGGCGGCTCACGGCCAGTCCTGTCTCCAGAACGGTCAAAAGGCGGTTTGGCACCGACACCCAAGTATCGAGCGGCGCAGCATTCAATGCCATCAGGTTGCTGTCGGGCTTCCAGGTTGACATCTGGGCGTCAACTTCGTCCACCACCGCCTGAAACTTTGCGTGCAGGCCAACATCGTCAACGCGGCCACCGATCAGCACAGACCACCGGGTACCCATTGTCCGACCTTCGAACGTTTGCGCCGCGTCAGTAAACATCTTCGGCATAGCGCCCTCCTTCTTTCAACATCGCCGGCGAAAGGCCCAACGGATAGAGGATCTCTGTCATCGCGTCGCGCACGCCTTGCGCCATTTCGCGGCCACCGCAAACCATCACCCGCGCCCCGTCTGCCATCAGGCGGCGGATCACCTCGGCATCGTCGCGCAGCACATCTTGCACATAATTCTGCAGTCCGACGCGGGAAAAGGCAGTGTGTAGTCCCGTCAATCGGCCGTCGTTCTGCCATTCGGCAAGGTCCTCGGCATAAAGATAGTCCGACGTTGGGTGCCGCGCACCAAACCACAGATGCATCGGCCGATGCCCCCGGTTGCTGCGGCAGAACCCGGCGAGAGGGCCGATCCCCGTGCCTGCGCCGATCAAGATCAGGGGCACACGCGAGCGATCGGGCCGGAACCCGGGATTGGGCTGCAAGAATCCTTGTACCAATTGCCCTGGCTGCAAGGCCAGCAACTGACCCGAACACAAACCCCCCGTATGCTTTCGCACGACGATTTCGATGAACCCATCCGCCCGACTTGACGCCAGAGAATAAAGCCGAGCAATCACGCTGCCGTCTGGCACGATGCCGATAAGGTCACCTGCCTGGAACCGCCCAAAGCCGCGCCCGGTAAGGCGGTGCCACAGACCGGCTTTTGGCACGGCAAAACGCAAGATCGCTGTTGGCGCCTGAACGCTTTCACCATAGTCCTTGCGCGATACCAATCGCAGGGCCGTGCTTTTGGGCGGCATGGGTTGATGTGTGATGTTCAGTGGCAGACCAATCATGTCACCAAAGGCGCGGGACCATCTTGCAAAGGACTGCGGCGACTGCCGGTCGATCCGCTCCAGCGGCATTGGCATGTCCCAGCCGGCAGACCGGAAAGCGTCTTCCAGCGCCTCTGCATGGGCGCAAAACCCAGGAAAACTTCGGTCGCCGAAACCTAGAACCGACACAGGCACCCCGGCCATCGGTGCCGCCTTTTTTACCCGATCCAGTGCGCCTTTCGCCGATGTGGGGGCATCGCCGTCACCCCAAGTGGATGTCAAAACGACGATCCTTTTGGCGTTTTTATAAGACTGCGGCAGGAAGGTGGATAGGGCCCCCAGATGCACCGTTTGGCCGTGGTCTTGCACTGCGCGCGCAAAGGATGTGGCAAAGCCCCAAGTGCTGCCGCCCTCGCTCCCGACCAAGATCACCGTTTCGGCCGCCGATGCCGCAACCATTCCGCGCAGATGCGGACGGTGTTGGCGGTTGCGCCACCAGATCAACCCACCGGTCAATGACAGCACCGGTACTGTCAGCGCTGCAAGGCCAAGGATCAGCCCCCAAAGGGCGGCGCCATCGCCGGTGTGGAGGAGGTAGATCCATTCGCCGACCACCGTCCATGGCCCTGGCGCTTGCCAAGCCAGAAGCTTTCCCGTGCCCTGATCAACAAATCCGGTTCCCGCACCGGTGGTAAGCGTGAACACATCCGTCGCATCCCCGGCGTAGGGAAACGTCAGATCGCGCAGATCTGCCACAGGCGTATCCTGCAGCGCAGCCATTTCGGCCGGTGACATGCCGGTCTGACCGCTCACGTCTGAAGGCATGGCCGGGTTCGCTTCATCCACTGGCAAAAGATCGAACGTGGCCGCCGTCATCCACAGCGCTGTCAGCGCGCTTAGGCCCAATCCAACGACCGCCACCCGCGCCAGTTCCGCATGCCATCGCCCCGCCCATGGCCCCTTGATTGCCGCAAACCAGCGCCCCCACCCACCTTGCCGTCTCGCCACCAGCATCGCCCCTGACAGCGAAAGTATCAGCAGGGCAAAGGCCCCCAACGCCGTGGCATAGCGCCCGGAATCGCCCAGCAAAAGCGAGCGGTGGAAATCAGTCAGCCAGCGCTGCACCGCGCCCTGATCAGCGCTGCCCACGTCCATCCCGGTGACTGGGTCTACAACTGCGGCGCCTGCGACGTCACCGACAAACCAATAGGCAGTGATCTTGCCAGAAGGAGAACGGCGGATCTGCTCTACCCCGGGATGGGAGGCGAGAACTTTGGCCGCCAGATCGCCAATGCTCTGCCCTTGAACCGCTGCCGGAGAAGATAAACGCTCCATGGCCGGGAACATCGACAAGGCCGCCCCGCTGAGCGCGAGGGCAAGGATCAAGGCAGCGGCCAGAAGGCCGGGCCAGCGGTGCAATTGACGAAGCATGGGGGTTCCGATCAGAGGCGGTAGGTGAAATCTGCGATGTAACGGCGACCCGAGACGGCTTGCCCACCCCCTGCTGCGGTCAGCGGTACGGCAATCTCATTCGGGCTGTCGCGCATATCTTCGGCAGCAGCGTCGATATGCAGGGTATAGCCAGCGTCGAACAGGGCGTCTGTCAGATCCACCGACATTTCCATCGTCCGGCCTGACCCGACACTTGCCCCGGTAATCCCGTCGACCTGCGCCACGTCTCCGCCTGAAAGCTGCGACCAGTCGCTTAGGTGCCTGTAATATCGCGTCTTTCCGCCGGCCATCCACAAGCTGCCCGCATAGGCCCCAGAGGAATCGGTGACGTAGATGGCAAGGTAGGCCGGTCGTCCACCGTAATCTGCCATATTGACAGTCAGGGTCACCGGGCGTGCCATTGCTAAGCCGGGGGTGATCAGGGCGGTGGACAGCGCAAGGGCTGCGATCAGGGATTTCATGGTCGGCTCTCCGGTTTATAAAGGGATCAGTTCGTCGTCACCACGGGCGCGATGCCGTCGGTGAAAAGCCCGTTCTGGGGCGGGGCAACCGTGCCAGAGTTTGCGGCGTTGCCGGTGACACCGATTGCACAGGTGCTGTCGGATTCGTCCTCGCCTTCGTCTCCACCGAGGTTTGCATCCTCGCAGGCGTCGCGGTCATCATCGGACTCCGACCAGAACCAAACGCTTTCGTCTTTGTCCTCGTCGTCATCGATCAAGGTGACGTCCGTACCTGGCGCAATATGGGATGACGGGCTGGTACCGGCAGTCAGGGACAGACCCTGACCAGAAGCAAGTGCCACCGAGCCGAAGCCCAGCGCCGTGCTGATCAAGAAAAGGGGAAAGGCAAGTTTCATTTTGGTTTTCCTTTGGGTCAGGGTTCTCGGCCGCACGCCTGCGGCCCGTGCCGGGTCAGTCGCTATGGCCATCAGATCCAGCTTCTTGGTCGTCGGGATGGTCGGCCTCGAATTCCATCTCGATCACCGCCAGTGTTGCGGGGTTCAGTTTAACCTCGATCGCGCGGCCGTCGGCATCCTGGCCAATCAGTTCATAGCAACCGTCGTCGATCCGAATTCTGCGCACCTCCCACCCCAGAGTGGCGGCGAGTGTCATGACGGCTTCACGCGGTTGCCAGTCGGTCATCGGCACAGCGCAATCATTTCCCGCCAAAGCCGGGGTTGCACCCAGCATGAGGGTCAGCATCAGCCTTGTTGTTATCCCGATCATCGACGACACTCCGCTTCAGGTTCTGCAGGCTCTATGCCATGCGAAGCTGACGTCGGCCTGAAGGCATGCGGCTTTCTGCTTCAGGTGGCCGTCAGGTTGCCGCGCTATTGCATGGACCAAAGGAGACAAACCCGGATGCGCATCTTGCTGATCGAGGACGACCGCGTGATCGCCACCGCCCTGCGTGAACAGGCGGAAAGTGAAGGTCATTCCGTCGATTGGGCCGCGCGGCTTGATGAGGCGTCCGATGCCCTTGCCACAACCGGTTTCGACCTGATCCTGCTGGATCTGATGCTGCCCGATGGGCGCGGCCTGCCCTTTCTTCGTGCGCTGCGGGCAAAGGGCAGCCAGACACCGGTGATCATCATGACTGCGCTTGATCAGGTGTCCGATCGGATCGAAGGTCTGAACGCGGGGGCCGATGACTATCTGGTGAAACCTTTCGACTTGTCCGAACTGTCTGCGCGCATCGGGGCTGTGGCCCGGCGCTATTCTGGAAATCCAAACCCGCTGATTGCCTTGGCTGATCTGTCCATCGACCTTGCCGGCCGCCGCGTGAGCAAGGGCAGGTCGCAGTATCCCTTTGACGGCCCGCGAATGGGTTCTGTTTGAAGCGTTCTTGCAAAAACCCGGACAGCTTTTGTCAAAGCCGCATCTGGAAGAACGGCTGTATTCCTTCGATGCCGAAGTTGAAAGCAACACAATCGAGGTGCATGTCAGCCGCCTGCGCAAGAAGTTGGGGGCGGATGTTATCGTCACAGAGCGTGGGCTTGGCTATCGGCTGGGTCCGGCATGACCCGCGCGTCGATCCGACTGCGGTCTGCCGCTGCGCTGTCGCTGATCGTCACGTTGATCTGGCTGGGCACGGCGCTGGTGACGGCCCGGCTTTTGACGTCGGAGCTGAACGAGGTCTTCGATTCTGCCTTGCAGGAAACAGGCCAGCGCATTTTGCAATTGGCTGTAGTCGACGTGCTGAGCCGGGAGGAAGAGGGCGTCAGCCAACGCGTGATGGCGTTGGACGACCATGCGGAATACTTCACCTATATTGTGCGTGACGATCAGGGTCGGGTGCTTCTTACCTCGCACCGCGCTGATCCCGCCCGTTTTCCGGCCTTCGCCGCTACGGGCTTCCACGACGCAGAGGGCCTGCGCTTTTACCACGAGACCGCCGTGCGCGGCACCATCGCCTTGACCATCGCCGAACCAATGTCGCACCGGCGAGAGGTGGCAAACGAGATGGCGCTGTCGCTGGCCCTGCCATTGCTGGTGATGATCCCGCTAAGTATAGCCGGCATCTTTTACGGTCTGGGCTATGGTCTTCGCCCCCTTGGCCAGTTGCGCAGCCAATTGGCGCGGCGGGGGGTGAAAGACTTGTCGCCCCTGCCGACAGAAAAGATGGCTATGGAACTTCGGCCCATCGCAGACACGTTGAACCAGCTTCTGGTGCGGCTGGACACTGCCTTCACCGCCGAACGCAGCTTTACCGCCAATGCCGCGCATGAGTTGCGCACGCCCCTTGCGGGCGCGTTGGCGCAAGTTCAACGCCTGCGCCAAACGTCTTCGGATCCCGACAGCGCCCGCCGCGCAGCAGAGATTGAGGCGACACTTAAACGCCTGACACGTCTGTCCGAACGGTTGATGCAACTGGCTCGGGCCGAAGGTGCGCGCCTGCTGAATGATATTCCGCAAGACCTGCGTCCGATTCTAAAAATCGTCGTGGATGACTTTGCCCAAGGTGCGGATGCAGGGCGCATCGCGCTTTCATTACCCGGCGTGCCGACCCTATCGGACATCGATCCCGATGCGGTCGCAATCCTTGCCCGCAATCTGATCGAAAACGCCCTGCGGCATGGCCAGGGTCCCGTCCCCGTTACGCTGGACCCGCAAGGCACTTTGACTGTCGAAAACGATTGCCCCGCGATCTCGCCCCGTGACCTGTCTGTCCTTTCTGGCCGCTTTGTGCGGGGAAAAGACGCGGGCGCTGGCAGTGGCCTTGGTCTGGCCATCGTTCGAACCATTGCGGAACGCATTGGCTCGCCTCTAAGTCTGTCCTCACCCATTCCCGGCAAATCCATCGGTTTTTCCGCCTGCCTAAAATTGCACGGCGCCCTCCCCATATATCAGGACTGATCCAGATGATCCTTGCTTACACACCCGCCCACAAGGAACTGCATTACCTCGACCGCGCCGGTTGGCTGCGCGCGGCTGTCCTTGGTGCGAATGACGGGATCGTCTCAGTCTCGTCGCTGATTGTCGGCGTTGCTGCCGCCAATCCCAGCCCGACAGCTGTTCTCGTGGCCGGGGCCGCAGGCCTTGCCGCGGGCGCGATGTCGATGGCGGCTGGCGAATATGTCTCGGTCAGCTCCCAGTCCGACGTCGAGCGTGCTGACATTGCCCGCGAAAGGCAGGCGCTGATCGACATGCCCGAGGCGGAGGAGGCCGAACTAGCCTCGATCTACCTATCTCGCGGCCTCTCTGCCGCAACAGCGGCACTCGTTGCCCGCGAGCTGACGTCTAAAGACGCTCTTGCTGCGCATATCCGCGATGAACTTGGCCTGTCTGAGATGCATACGGCAAATCCTTTGCAAGCAGCTTTCGCTTCAGGCGTCACCTTCACCATCGCCGCCGCCGTGCCGCTTGCGGCGGCCGTCCTTGCGCCAACGTCACTGATCATTCCTGCTGTTGTCATCACCACGCTCGTCAGTCTGGCCGCACTTGGGGCCATCGGCGCAGTCGCGGGCGGCGCGCCGAAACTGCCAGCCACGGCACGGGTACTTTTCTGGGGTGCCGCCGCGATGGCGATAACCGCAGGCGTCGGCTGGGTTTTTGGGGTCAGCGTTTGACCAGGGCCCAGTTTGTTTTTGCCGGAATGTCGCGCTCTTCGTTTGGTTTGATCGTCCTTATGAAGGGCAATTCTTCTAGAGTTTCGCCGGTTGGCACGGCAAAGTTGGCGCAGATTGACGCCGCGACCTTGCGTTTGCCGAACGCCGTTGGTGGTCGCTCGTGCATAGTGGTGTCTATCCAGGGCGAAAGGAAAACGGATCAAGGGAATCAACTTCCGTCGACCGCGAGGCGAGCGTTCGAAGCCAGCTTTGGCCAAAGGTCCCGGACAGCGGCGTAAAGGCATTCGTTTGTTTCATGGATTGGCTGACGCAACAGGCCAGAATTAGTCCCATCAGCCAGCCTTGATTCAGCGCGATTTATTGCCGTTCTTGCTTTTGTTGCCCGCGACGAGCGGTGGGCGGCCCGTGTCGGATGGTTTTGAAGTCGCCGGTTTGGCCTGATCCTTATCAGTTTCGGCTTTGCTATGCGAAGCCGCTTTATCGAATGCTGGCTTCTTGGGCTCTTTGTTTGCCATTTTAAGGGTGTCCTTTCCGGCGCACGGAATGTGCACCAGATCAACGCGCCGGGCCTGCGCGGGTTCCCCGCTGATCGGCGCTCGTGCTGTAATTCTGACCGCCCTGAAAACCAATGCGCTTAGCTTTGGCGTTTTGACAGGTTCGACCGAAAACTCAGGGTGCGGTGCCAGTCGGCACGACCCTCCACACCTTGTTGCCCACATCATCGGCCACCAGCAGGGCTCCGCTGCGATCAATCGCAACGCCCACGGGCCGCCCCATCGCTGTGCCGTCATCGGAAAGAAAGCCTGTCAGTATATCCTGCGGATCGCCCGAGGGGTGACCCATGAAAAACGGCACAAAAATAACCTTGTATCCTGACGGCGGCTCGCGATTCCAGGACCCGTGCTGACCAACGAAGACCCCGTTGCGATAGGGCTTAGGAAACAATGCTCCGGTATTGAATGTCAGACCCAGCGATCCGGTATGGGCCCCCAAAGCATAGTCAGGCTTCAGGGCGGTGGCCACAAGATCGGGGCGTGCGGGCTGGGGCCGCACATCGATATTCTGGCCATAGTAACTGTAAGGCCAGCCATAAAACCCGCCGTCACGAACAGATGTCATATAGTCGGGCACAAGATCACTGCCGATCTCGTCACGCTCATTCACCGATACCCAAAGTGCGCCGCTGTCCGGTTGCCAGGATAGTCCATTCGCATTGCGCAAGCCTGAGGCGAAAACACGCGCTTTTCGGGTTGCGATGGTGATTTCAAGTATGGACGCCCGGTTTTCCTCGGCCACGATACCGTTTTCGCCGGCATTGCTGTTGGATCCGACCGTTACGAACAAACGTGTGCCATCGGGACTTGCAACGATATCCTTGGTCCAGTGATGGTTGATCGGCCCAGCTGGCAAGTTGACCAGGATCACACCAGGGGAATTGATATGGGTTTCCCCCGGGACATAGGGAAAGGCCATGACGGCATCCCTGTTGGCCACGTAAAGTGTGCGGCCGATCAGGGCCATGCCGAACGGCGAATGAAGGTTTTCAAGAAACACGGTGTGTATCTCGGCTACTCCATCGCCGTCTGTGTCGCGCAAAAGGCTGATCCGGTCTGCGCTGGGCACCCCCGCCCGCGCCATGACCAATCCCATGATCCAGCCTTTCAGCCCGTACCCGGCATCGTGCTGAGCGGGGGCGTTGCTTTCGGCGACAAGCACATCGCCATTTGGCAGCACGTGCAGCCAGCGGGGATGGTCGAACCCGCCCGCAAATTCATTGACCGCCAACCCACCGGCTGGAACGGGCGCAGCGCCCTCTGGCCAGCCAACTGCCGGCGCAATGTTGACCGTTGGAATGAAAGTTGGGTTTGGCGCTGGCAGGACCGGACGTGCACCGTACCCCGCCTGCGAACTGACGGTCGCACTTTCGCAGGAACTTAGGACGATCCCCGTCGCCGCAAGGATCAAGGCGGACCACATCAGAAAAGCAGTTTTCGCCATGGCGTTCCCTTTGACGTGAAGGGGGCCAGCGGCAATCGTCGCTGGCCCGAATATATGCAAAGCGGGGCTGCCCAGAAGGCCCCGATGTTTAGTGATTATGCTCTGGCATCGCCTTGATCTGTTCTTTCGTCCATGACGTTGTCGCATGAACCGCGCCTTCTTCATCGCGCATGAAATTCAACTGGTTCGTTGTCATCGCGACCGGCTTTGCGCCCATCCCAAGAAAGCCGCCGACATCCACGATCACTTGCGTCGCGGCGCCCATGCCGTGCACATGCGAAACGGTTCCGATTTTTTCGTCATCCGCGCCGTAAACCACGGCATCCATCAAGGTCGCTTCTGTAAGGTCACTGTCGACAAGCTGGGTGTGTGTTGAATGGTCCATCTGGGAGTTTTCCTTTGGGTCGGTCACGAGCGATCATGCTCTGAGCAACAACGCGGTAAAACGCCAAGAGTTCCCTTTTGGATCGCGTTGCATGTCATGCCCAAGGTCGTGAGTGCCAATTGGACTTGTGCCGTGTTCGACCACAGGCCAAGCTTTGTACCCTGTTCCCGTCCGCTGTGTTGGCAGGGTCGGTGTGAGGGCGAAGCCATTTTAGGTTCAGATATTGACGGTTTGCCCTTGTGCGCGCGAACGCAGGGCGCAGACCTGATTGCAGAAAAGCAGCTGAAACCGCCGCAAACCTGATCCATCAGTCGCTCAGGAAAAGAACGTCGAAAAGCGTATGCCGCCCTGCAAAGCGGCCCGTGGGGCCCTTGGAGCCAACGGAGCGGCGTTTGAATTAAAGGTTTGCGAACAACGGAAAGCTGACGCCCAAGGCCCAAGCCAAACATAGGCCAAGTCCCAAACCTGCTGCGACCGTGCCAGATTGCCGTCCGATCCAGCGCCCCATCAGCCCATGAACCAAAAAGAACAAGACAAACACCGGCAGGACGATCAACACAAACGTCAGGTTTTCGGGGTCCAGCGCGGCGGCGATGCCCAATGACAGGAAGAGGAAAATGCGAGCGGTGAACCTGCGCCATAGCCGGCTTTGACCTGCCTGGGTTACATAGCCATCTGCGATCATGAACGGCACGGTGCCCAGACACAGTGCGGCAATGATCGGCAAACGCTCTGGCGTGGGCCAAAAATTCGCGGCATACCGGTCAAGTGCCAGACCAAAGACAAGGATCCCCCACAGGGTCAGGGCGATGGTTGGCAGGACCGGCACCGGCCATATCCGCCAAGCATTTCGCCCAAGAAGCGCAATTTGCAAGGCACCGTACACTGCAAGATGCAGCATCAGGTAATCGGCGACGAGTACGGGAAGAAAGTTTTCATAAAACGGTGTGATCAGAAATGGGGTCGCGATTGCAGGGGCCATGGTCGCCAGCACGAACCGGCGGGTTGATACTACGGGCGCGTCCGGACCTTTGGGAAAAAGCGCAGCGATCGGATGGAAGGCCACGACGATTCCTGCCAAAAGCGCAAGAATCCACCATCCCCGATGCCCAGCCGAAACGCTGCTATGGCGCTCAAAAGTTGCGTCCAGCCAAGCCACTGCCTCGTCAACGGCAGTGGGGCTGAAAAGGACGCCGACATGTTCGACCGATGGTGCCACGACAGCCCGGCGCGAGACGAGGCCATCAACCGCCAGATCGCCTTCGCCCGCGGCAGGATCAACCAGATGGACGGCGTCAAGACCGGCTTGGCGCAGAAAACTCTCCCATTGCCCCGAGATCACCAGAAGTCTTTGCGGGGACTGCGCCGTCACGGCCTGCGAGAACATGGAAATGGCCACCACAGCGTCTATTGGCGTTCCGGCCGCACTTTCTGCGATGCTGGCCCGCACGATGATATCTGTCGCCATCGAATGCCCAAGAAGGGCAATTTGCGATGCCCCGGGCAAGGCACGGGCGGCAGCAATCACGCGGCGCGTTTCGGCTACCAAAAGCGCCGTTGTGCCGTTGACCGACGTAACATCCCCTGACATGGGGACGGGGTTTTTTCCGTGACCCTCATAGTCAAAAGCCAGAACCCTGTATCCTGCCTGCGCCAGGTGCAAAGAATAGGACTGCATGATCTGCCGCGACCCGGCAAATCCGTGCGCCACCACCACAACCGGGCCGTTCTGATCTGGCAAAGAGTAGAGCGTAACGGGCGTTGTGCCGACGTCGAACGACGAGATGTCCAGTCCGGCACGTTCTCGCTCAAGATTGAAGACGGACAGAACGATCATCACGGCCGCGGCGATCAAGATGGCCAAATGTTTTCGGGATCTGGGCATGTTGGACGTTCCGGTTATGATCTCAGGACATACTTTGTATTCCCTTTTACGGAAGCGGCTTGGTTCCAGATCATTGTTTCTGGCCGTTTGTGCTCATTCCCGTGTCTTAGCGCGCATGTGCCGATCTGTGGCTGCCCGGGCTCATTTCTTAAGGAACAAATTCCCACCCAATGCGTTTCCCATGGAGCAGGTTTTCAATCGGAGGCGAAATTGCGCATTGGATATCGCGGCGGCCGCCTTGGTGGGCCAGCACAGTCTTTCCCTGTATGACCCCTTTGAAGGAATTTTTTTCATGGCGAAGCCGCAGTTCGGTACAGGACCCTTGGTCTGATCCCTCGCCAATCCGGTCTGACCTGTTCGGGATCGAACGGCTGGAGCACCATGCCTTGACCTTGGCCGTGGCACAAAGCCTGCCAATTGGGCGCCCCGTCCGGGTGCCCAATCTGCTTGGTCGCGTCACGGACAATGCCAAAGTCTTGCTATCCGCCTATCGGTCCGGCGCGCAATCCTTGGAAGCGGGTCAACCGATCACGCCTGCTGCCGAATGGCTACTGGACAATTTTCACATTGTTGAACAGCAGTTGCGGCAAATCAAAGATGACCTGCCGCCGGGATACTATCGACACTTGCCCAAACTGGCTGAAGGTCCTTTGGCGGGATATCCCCGTGTTCTGGGGCTGGCCTGGGCCTATGTGGCGCATACTGACAGTCTGTTGTCGGACAATGCGTTGTTAAGATTTGTACAGTCTTATCAGACTGTTCAGCCCTTAACGATTGGTGAGCTGTGGGCCGTGGCGATCACGCTTCGCATCGTGCTGATCGAAAACATGCGCAGGCTTTCCGTTCAGATCACGCAGGCCGATCGCTTGCGGCGCGCGGCGGACACTCTGGTTGACCAGGTCTTTGGCAAGAATGAACCCGGGGTTTCGGGCAATGCAGTCCTGGCAAAGCTGGACGGTGCGGAAATTCCCGAGATTATGGCCGCCCAAATAGCAAAACGGTTGCGCGGCACAGACCCGGCCGAAACTCCTTTGGCCGGATGGTTTGACGACCGGCTGCGCCAATTGGGGCTGACGGTTGACATGGTGGTGGCCAATGCTCAGGCGCGGCAAGGCGCCTCAAACGTCACGATGCGCAATATCGTTACCTCAATGCGACGCATGTCCGAGATGGATTGGGCCGATTTTTTTGAAGAGGCAAGTCTGACAGAGGCCCGCTTGAGAACGCATCCAGGCTATGCGGAAATGGATTTTACAACGCGCAACCGCTACCGCACCTCGATTGAGACTTTGGCGCGCCATTCACATCATGATGAAACGGCCGTCACACAATCCGCTTTGGGCTTTGCTGCTGCCGGAACATCGCCCGCATCGCGCGATCCCGGATTTGCCCTGATCGGCGACGGATTACCGGCGCTGGAGCGGAGCCTTGGATATTCACCGCCTTTGGCCCTTGCGGTGGGCCGGCGCCTGCGCGCGCTCGGTTTGACGGGATATCTGGGATCAATCATCGCCGCCGCCTCAGCCTTGTTGGGGTTGGCCTTTTGGTTCACGGGGCTTGGCGGCTTTGCCCTCGCACTTTCGGGCTTTGCCGTCGCCTTTGAAGCGGGAACTGCAATAATCAATCTGTTTGTGACCCGGTTGGTCGGGCCAAGACCCTTGCCGGGCTTGTCTTTGACCGATGGGATCCCGGACGAATTGCGAACGCTCGTCGCCGTGCCTGTATTGCTGGGCACCGCGATGGATCTTGAAGCACAGATCGATCTGCTGGAGGTTCATTTTCTGTCCAGTGTCGGCGGGGCCGTGTCCTATGCCTTGCTGACCGATGGCGCCGATGCGGCCTCAGAAACAACTCCGATGGATGCGGCCTTGATTGCGGCATCGCGATCGGCGATCGCAAGATTGAATGAAATCTATCCGTCACAGGACGGTAACAGGTTCTTCTTGCTTCATCGTCAACGCCAATGGAACCCGGCCGAAGGGGTTTGGATGGGATGGGAGCGTAAGCGCGGCAAGCTGATGGAACTGAACAGACTGCTGCGCGGGGCCACCGATACCAGCTTTTTGGCCTGCCCAGGTCTTCCCCAACACGTCAAATACGTGATCACTTTGGATGCTGACACGCGCATCCTGCGCGACACGGTGCGCCGATTGATAGGGAAAATGGCGCACCCTTTGAACCAGCCCGTCGTTGATCCGGTGCGTCAAAGAGTAACATCAGGCTATGGGATACTTCAGCCACAAGTAACCCCCGCTCTTCCCTTGGGGCGGGACGGATCCCTTTATCAGCAGATTTCGTCCAGTCGTGGCGGACTTGAACCCTATGCTTCTGCCAGTTCCGATGTCTATCAAGATCTATTCTGTGAAGGATCATTCACGGGCAAGGGCATTTATCACATCGATACCTTTTCGGCAGTCATGGCGGAACGGGTTCCTGACAATAACTTGTTAAGCCACGATTTGTTCGAAGGCGGGTTTGCTCGTGCCGGACTTGCAAGCGATATCCAAGTGGTTGAAGATTTTCCGTCGCGGCAGGATGTCGATGCCCGCAGGCACCACCGCTGGGTACGCGGCGACTGGCAGTTGATCCCTTGGATCACAGGCTGGCGGACAACCAAGGGCGGAATCTCGGCGGTAAATCGGTGGAAGATGCTGGATAATCTTCGGCGGTCTTTGCTGGCGCCGATGGCCCTTTGGGCCTTGATGACCGGTTGGCTTTTGCCCCTTCCTCAAGCCCTCGCTTGGACCACGGCCATTTTGGCCCTGATGGCTTTACCGCGTCTTGTAGCCCTGCCCTTGGCGGTTTTGCCGGGGCGCGCCGGCATCACATCACAAAGCCATTTTCAGGCCTTGCGGTACGATGTGAAGATCGCGCTGGCGCAGGTTCTTTTGGCGGTAGTGATGATGGCCGAAACCGCTGCGCAGATGCTGGATGCTATTGCGCGAACCCTTTTCCGGCTTGTCCGGGGGCGGCATCTGCTCGAATGGCTGACGGCAGCGCAAGCAAGCGGGGCAGGTCTTCGCGGCTATGTTGGGTTCTATCGGCTTAAAGCCCGCGGTCTGGGTCTGGGGTTGGGGCTTGTGGCGGCGGCTTGCGCCTTAAACCCAATGGTCTGGCCCATCGGTCTGCTCTTTTCCATCCTTTGGCTGTCTGGTCCCGCTCTGGCGCGGTGGATCAGCTCGCCAACCTCCGATTTTGCCGCAACGCCCCTGACGGTGGACGAACGCCGCGAATTGCGACTGATCAGTCGTCGCACCTGGCGCTATTTCGAAACATTTGTGACCGAGCAAAGCCATTTCCTGCCGCCGGACAATTTTCAGGAAATCCCGCGCGCGGTGGTCGCAAGCCGCACCTCTCCGACCAACATCGGCCTGTATCTCTTGTCGATCACCGTCGCCCATGACATGGGCTGGATCGGACAGGCCGAGGCTGTTGAACGCATCGAGCAAACGTTGGGAACTCTGTCGCGGATGTCCCGGTTTCGCGGGCACCTGTACAATTGGTATGACACGTCAGACCTGCGGGTGCTTGACCCGGCTTATGTCTCCACCGTGGACAGCGGCAACCTTGCGGGGCACTTGATTGCGGTTTCTCAGGCTTGCCTGCATTGGGCGGCGCATCCGCAAAGCCCAAATCCGGAAGGACTTGATGATGCCCTGGCGCTTGCGCGTTTGGCCCTGGGCCCCGCGCCCGATCAGGCGACTATTGATCTGCTGTCGCGCATCGCCAAACATCCGGCCTTTGCGGCCGAAGCATCGATGCTTGCAGAAGCCAACGGCGGGGTCGATTCAGACGCCCTTTATTGGATGCGGGCGATGGCAGCTACTTACGCCAGCCAGCTGACAGAACCAGCAAGCCCGGATCGTTTGCGCGCTTTGGCCCAGCAGACGCGGCAACTGGCCATGGAAATGGAGTTCGGGTTTTTGATGCAGCCCGATAAAAAGCTGCTCTCCATCGGGTTTTCCGTATCCAAGAATGCACTGGATCCAAATTGCTATGACCTTTTGGCTTCCGAAGCGCGATTGGCCAGTCTGTTTGCCATCGCCAAGGGCGATGTGGAAACACGCCACTGGTTCTTGCTTGGTCGCGCCAGCACCCCGATTGGGATGGGGTCTGCCCTGATTTCATGGTCTGGCAGCATGTTTGAATATTTGATGCCGTCTTTGGTCATGCGCGCAGCGGCAGGGTCGGTTCTGGAACAAAGCAATCGCCGCGTGGTCGCACAACAACAAACCTACGCTGCGGCATTTGGGATCCCGTGGGGAATTTCGGAATCATCCTACAATGCGCGCGATCTGGAAATGACCTATCAGTATTCCAATTTTGGCGTGCCCGGTCTTGGATTGAAGCGGGGTCTTAGCGAAAATCGGGTGGTCGCGCCTTATGCAACCGGACTGGCCGCGATGGTGGATCCCAAAGCGGCACTGCGAAACTTTGCCGCTTTGGCTGAAATCGGCGCAATGGGCCGCTACGGATTCTATGAGGCTGTTGACTTTACATCGTCACGCATTCCGGCAGGGTCGCAACAGGTTGTCGTCCGCAGTTTCATGGCCCATCACCAAGGCATGACGATCACCGCCCTTGCCAATGTCTTGTTTGATGGTCGCTTGCGAGAGCGGTTTCATTCGGAACCGATTGTTCAAGCTGTTGAAATGCTTCTGCAAGAACGCATGCCGCGTGATATGGCGCTCGCGCCTCCGCGGGCACAGGAAGTTTTGGTGGCGGCAGTTGAACAAACGTCGGTTCCTATTGTCCGGTTTTTTGAAAAAACAGCCATGGGCACCCCGACGGCCCATTACCTGTCCAATGGGTCCTATGGTGTCATGATCACCCCGAACGGTGGCGGATTCAGCCGGTGGGGGGATATGTTTGTTACGCGATGGCGGGCAGACGCGACGCGGGCACAGCATGGCGGATTTGTCTATCTGCGCGATGTGCGATCTGGCGGCGAGTGGTCGGCTGCCGTCCTGCCGACGGTGCGCGATTCCGATTTGCACAAGGCCGTGTTTTGCGAACATCAAGCGTCCTTTACCCATACGGCGCGCCATCTGGTGACGCTGACAGAGGTTGTGGTTTCGGCCGAAGACAATGCCGAAGCACGCCGCGTGACATTGACAAACTCTGGCCGTCACCCGCGCGAAATCGATGTCACCTCTTATGCCGAATTGGTGCTGGCCACGGGGGCTGCTGATTTGGCACATCCAGCATTTTCAAAGCTTTTCGTTGTCACCGATTTTCTGCCCGAACTGGGCGTTTTGATCGCCACCCGGCGCAAACGCAGTCCCGCTGATCCCGAAATCTGGGCCGCGCATATTGCGGTTGTTGAAGGGGTTGAAACGGCCCCAGCGCAGCACGAAACCGACCGCGCCCGGTTCATTGGGCGGGGGCGGAATCTTGAAAATCCGGCGGCAGCGGGAACGGATCTTTCGGGAACCGTCGGCACGGTACTTGATCCCATATTTGCCCTGCGCCGCCGGTTGATCGTTCCCGCCGGCGGACGGGCGCGTGTCACCTTCTGGACCATGGTCGCGGCGACACCTGAGGCTTTGTTGGATATGGTGGACCGCCACCGAGACCCCTCTGCCTTTGGACGAGCGGTGACCTTGGCTTGGACGCAATCGCAGGTTCAATTGCGCCATCTGGCCATAACGGCTGCGACGGCGTCAGATTTTCAAAGGCTTTCCGGAATGGTGAGCCGGGGCGATTCCAGGCTGCGCGCGAATGCGTCCCAAATTCGATCTGGTGCAGGCTTGCAATCAGATCTGTGGTCTTTGGGGATCTCCGGTGACTTGCCAATCGTACTTTTCCTGATCAGCGATGCCGAAGATGCTGGACGATTGCACGAAATACTGACCGCTGCGGAATACTGGCGAATGCGCCAGTTCCCGGTTGATCTTGTGATTCTGAACGAACGGTCGACATCCTATGTTCAAGATTTGCAGATCCTGATTGAAACGGCGGTTCGCTCTGCCAAGGCGCGGCCGAATGCGGAAGGGCCTTATGGGAGTATTTTTGCCCTTCGCGCCGACCTGACCCCGCCGGATGTCAGGGCAAGGCTTGTTGCTGCTGCCGCGGTAATTCTGATCGCCAGCAGAGGCAACATTGGCGCGCAGATCGATGTTCTTCCCCCCGTTGCGGTGCCAAGCACCAAAACAGGTTCGCCCGTCATTCCCGCATTGCCGATGGCCGCAACGGTACCAGATCTTGAGTTTTTCAATGGCATAGGCGGGTTTGATCAGGATGGCCGCGAATATGTGACCATATTGCGCAATGGACAGACCACTCCCGCACCCTGGATCAACGTCATTGCGAACCCCACCTTCGGTTTTCAGGTATCGGCTGAGGGCAGTGGATTTTCCTGGGCAGACAACAGTCGCGAGAATCAACTGACACCGTGGTCGAATGATCCGGTGATCGATCCAGCGGGTGAGGCCATGTATATCAAGGACCTTGAGACGGGTCAGATATGGACACCCACGGCTCTGCCTATCCGAACCAACGGCACCTACATTGCACGACATGGATTTGGCTATTCCAGTTTCCACCATTCAGCCAACGGCATTGCTGCCGATATGGTTCAGTTCGTGGCAAACGACGCCCCGGTCAAACTGACGCGGTTGCGGCTGCACAACACTTCGGGGCGGCCGCGCAAATTGTCCGTCACGGCCTATGCCGAATGGGTGCTTGGCACCTCGCGGGGGGCGACTTCGGCCCATCTGATCACGGAAGTAGACGGTGCGACCGGTGCAATTTTGGTTCGTAACCCCCGCGGGATGGCCTTCCCAGGCCGGGTTGCCTTTGCGGACCTGGGCGGCACGGTCACCAGTTTGACTTGCGACCGCACAGAGGTTCTGGGACACTTGGGGTCAACTGCCGCACCTGCCCGGCTTGTGGGTCTTTCTGGTCGCGCGGGGCCGGGCCTTGATCCTTGCGCCGCGCTACAGCGCGCGGTGACCTTGGCTGCAGGGCAATCGGTTGATATCGTCTTCACCCTTGGACAATGCGCCAATGCCGATGATGCGCGGGCATTGATCTTGGCGATGCGGGCCGAAGACCCAGAGGGCATTCTGAAAGCTGCACAGACCCGATGGTCGGATCTTCTGGGCCGTGTTCAGGTTCGCACGCCAGACCGCGCGATGGATATCATGCTGAACGGTTGGCTGATGTACCAAACCGTTGCCTGTCGGATCTGGGCGCGTGCCGGATTTTATCAGGCAAGCGGTGCCTATGGATTTCGCGATCAGCTTCAAGACGGCATGGCCATGACAGCCATCCGGCCAGAGATGACGCGGGCCCATCTTCTGCGCGCCGCATCCAGACAGTTTCCCGAAGGCGACGTGCAGCATTGGTGGCTCCCTCATTCGGGGCAGGGCGTGCGAACAAGAATTTCAGATGATCGTGTTTGGCTGGCCTATGCCGCGGCGCAGTATGTAGCCGTATCCGGAGATGAAGGTGTTTTAGATGAAGTTCTGCCCTTTTTAGATGGCCCACCGCTGCAAGCTGCAGAGCACGACAATTTCTTTCTTCCGGCGCCATCTGAAGTATCCGCAACCCTGTTCGAACATTGTGCCCGGGGACTTGATCAGGCGATTGACCTGACAGGGGCGAATGGAATGCCCTTGATGGGGACCGGAGACTGGAACGATGGGATGAACCGCGTCGGCGAAGGCGGGAAGGGTACCAGTGTCTGGCTTGGCTGGCTGTTGATCGCCACGATCCGCGCGATACACCCCTTGGCCTTGGCCCGAGATCCCGTTCGCGCCGCGCGGTGGCTTGCGCACAGTGAAAGCCTGCGGCAAGCGGTTGAGCGTGACGGTTGGGACGGAGCTTGGTACCGCAGAGGCCATTTTGATGATGGAACCCCGTTGGGGTCTTCGGTTTCGGCCGAATGCCGGATTGATTCCATCGCACAGTCCTGGGCTGTCCTCTCAGGATCGGCGGAGCCCGCGCGCGCGGTCAGCGCTATGCAGGCGATGACGGATCAGCTGATAAAACCCAGACTTGCGCTGCTATTTACCCCCCCGTTTGATCGTACTTTGCCAGATCCCGGATACATAAAAGGCTACCCCCCGGGTTTGCGCGAAAACGGCGGGCAGTACAGCCATGCCGCCATGTGGGCCATTTTGGCGCAGACGGCCCTTGGAAACGGCGACGCGGCGGGCGCTTTATTTGCACTTGTGAATCCGATCAATCATGCCCTGACTTTTGCAGAAATTGGTCGCTACAAGGTCGAACCCTATGTGGTGGCAGCCGATGTCTATTCGGTCGATCCCCATGCTGGCCGCGGTGGGTGGACATGGTACACAGGGTCCGCCGCATGGATGCACAGAGCCGGGATCGAAGGGATCCTTGGGCTAACGCGGCGGGGCGACAAGATGATCTTCGCGCCCTGTCTTCCCAGCGCATGGCCACAGGTCGACCTGACGTTGAGGGACGGGCCATCCACCTGTCAGGTCACGATCCTGAACCCCCGCTGGATGAGCCGCGGCATCAAGACAGCCCATTTGAATGGCACGGCAGTGGATTGTGGCGGGGGAACTTTGAGCCTGCCCATCGACCAATTGAATGGCAAATTGGTTCTTGAAATCGGGTGAGTCTTTGGCCCGCCGATGAATACTCGTCAAAAGGGCCCGCGATAATCCTATCGACCGGCTACGGCGGGAATGGGTACTTGCGGCTGACATAAAAAGGCGGCGGCCGGATCAAGCAAATCTTTTAACTGCGACCGCGCACGGCTTAATCTGCTTTTTGCTGTGCCAGCAGGTATTCCAATTTGCTCTGCGGCAGCGATGTACGAATACCCCGATGCGCCGACCAAGGCCACAATCTTGCGATGCTCTGGCGAAAGCTGCGCGAAGGCATGCAGAAATTCGCGCAGGGCCAGCCGCCCGTCATGGTCTGGCAGGGTTACCAAAGTCGCGGCGTGAAGGCCGTCTGGATCGGACACTTCAAACTTCTGTTTGCGCAATCCAGAATAAAATGTGTTGCGCAAAATCGTGAAAAGCCAAGCGCGCAAGTTGCTGTCCCGTTGAAACTGGTCAATGCAGGCATAGGCCTTCACGATCGTATCTTGAACCAAATCTTCTGCCGCATGAAAGTTGCGCGCCAAGGCAAAGGCATATTTTTGCAGCGCTGGCAGGTGGCCCAAGATCTGCCCATCCCATGTGGAGCGGCAACGCGTGATTTGGTTCGCTGGCATGATTTGGGGTCCTGTCGAGAATGCCCGAACGGTTGGTCCACAAGATGCGGGCCTTCCAGAGTCAAGCGTGATGATTTCTCGCAGTTTTCGCAGAAAATGATCTTCGCGCACTCATATGGATCATGATTGTGATCAATTGATCCCGGTGTCAGACAGACGGTTCCATCGGCCGAACGGCAGCCGAACGGCGTGGCCGATTTGCCTGGGCCCTTATGCATATTCTGTCCAGTGCGCCGGTCCATTCAAGGGCTGGCTGCACCGCCAGTTTCACTCTTTGGCGACGGCGCTTACTCTCCGTAGGGAACCCAGACCGTTTTCACATCCGTGGCTTGACGCAAAAACTCGCGCCCTTCACCTTCGGCCCCATACCAGCCGCGGGCGCGCCCGTGATTGACCCAGGTGCGTTTCAGATTTCCCGCCGATTCCCGTTCGATCATCGCAGACAGCGGCTGCGCCGAGAAACTCCACATCGCGTCGACATCCAGATGGCCCGCCAAAGGCTTGGCCAACTCTGTGTGCGACCCTGTCACGATATTGACGACCCCTGCGGGCAGGTCAGACGTTTCAAGAACCTGATATAAATCGCACGCAGACAGCGGAGCCGTTTCTGAGGGCACCAGCACACAGGTGTTGCCCATCGCGATGGCCGGCGCCATTGCAGAGATCAGGCCTAATAGCGGGGCTTCGTCGGGGCAAAGAGCTGCAATAACGCCGCGCGCTTCGTTCATCGCAATGGCCACCCCCCGCAAGGGCACGGATTTGACGGCGCCATCAAACTTGTCTGCCCATGCTGCATAGCTGAACAGGCGCTGGATTGATGCGTCAACTTCATCTTCCCCCGGCTTGCCGGTTTGATCCTTGATGCGTGCCGCAAACTCGGCCGCGCGGGCCGACAGGTTTTCGGCGATAAAGAACAAGATCTGCGCGCGGTTATGCGCCGTGGTTTTGGCCCAGCCTTTTGCTGCGTGGGCGGCCTCAACGGCGTTTCGAATATCCTTGCGGTTGCCAAGGCCAACATGTCCCAAAAGCTTGCCGCGCGGCGACACGATCGCTTTGGAATAGCCGCCGTCGGGCCGCGCCTGTTTGCCGCCGATAAACAGCTTGGCCGTGCGGTCCAGGCCGTCAACCACCAAATCATCAGGCTCTGCCGCCGTCTTTGGTACCGCGAGCGATTTTGTCTGCCGCGTCGGCTTCAAATAGGCCAACAGCCCTTCCCAGCCGCCTTCGCGCCCAAAGCCGCTTTCGCGCACGCCGCCAAACCCGGCGGCGGCATCAAAAAGATTGGTCGCGTTTACCCAGACCACACCGGCCTTAAGCTTTGGCGCAATGTCGAGCGCAAGGTTAACATTCTCGGTCCAGACGGTTGCCGCCAATCCGTACCGCGTGTTGTTGGCCAAGGCGACCGCCTCTTCGGGGGTGCGGAACGTCATGGATACAAGAACCGGACCAAAGATTTCCTCTTGCATCAGGGTTGATGCCGCAGACAGTCCGGTAATCAACGTGGGCGGATAGAAGCACCCTGCGGGCACCGCGCAGGCGGCGTGATACACCTGTCCGTCCGTGCAACCTTCCACCATCGTCTTGATCGTGGCCAATTGCACCGGGTCAACGATCGCCCCAACGTCGATGCATTTGTCCAACGGGTCGCCCATCCGCAGCCCGTCCATCCGGCGCTTCAGTTTTGAATGAAAACGATCCGCCACGCCTTCTTGCACCAAAAGCCGGCTGCCAGCACAGCACACTTGCCCCTGATTGAACCAGATCGCGTCGACAAGCCCTTCGATCGCTGAATCCATGTCTGCGTCGTCAAAGACAATATAGGGCGACTTGCCCCCTAGTTCGAGCGTCAGCGCCTTGCCGGTTCCGGCCGTCGCTTCACGGATTTTTTTGCCAACCGATGTCGACCCGGTAAAGGCAATCTTGTTCACCCCGTCATGCGCAACCAAGCCAGCGCCTGTTTGCCCGTCCCCGGTGACCACATTCAGCACGCCTTTGGGCAACCCGGCCTCTCGGCTGATTTCAGCAAACAAAAGGGCCGTCAGTGGGGTATATTCGGCCGGTTTCAAAACCACGGTGTTGCCCGCTGCCAAAGCTGAGGCCACTTTCCACGCCAACATCAACAGCGGAAAGTTCCACGGGATCACCGCGCCGCAAACACCCAAAGGTTCCATCCCTGGCTGTTCGCTGGCCATCAACTGCGCCAACCCCGCATGATAGTAGAAATGGCGTGCCACCAGTGGAATATCAATATCGCGGCTTTCCCGGATCGGTTTGCCGTTGTCCATCGTCTCTAATACGGCGAACAGCCGCGATTGCTTTTGGACAAGCCGGGCCAGCGCATAAAGATATTTGGCACGTTGGTGGCCGGTCAGTCGGGCCCATTTCGGCTGTGCGCGGCGGGCGGCGGCGACGGCCGCATCAAGATCTGCACGGGTTCCTTGTGTCACCTCGGCCAGAACGGCGCCCGTCGCCGGGTTCCGCGTCTCAAAGGTCTCGCCGGGCTTGGTGAAGGCCCCGTCAATCCAATGCCCAAATCGGCCCTGATGGTTCGCAATCCAACTCAGAACCTCGGCGCTGCCTTCGGGCGCTGGGCCGTAGGCCATGGAATCAAAAATCTCGCGGACGGTCGGTTTGTTCATCTCTTAGCCCATCGCATGACGGTTGGCGGCCGAATAGTGGCCGGTCAGGAAGTGTTCCAGTTGGCGTTCAATATCGCCCAGCAGCGACGACGCGCCAAATCGGAACAGGTCCGGCTGCAGCCAAGGATGGCCAAGTTCGTCTTTCATCAAGCAAAGATATGTCAGCGCGTCCTTGGCCTTTGAAATCCCGCCTGCAGGCTTATAGCCTACCTTGAACCCCGTGCGCGCCTCATAGTCGCGGATGCATCGTATCATGGTCAGGGTCACAGGAAGGGTGGCGTTCACGCCTTCCTTGCCCGTCGATGTCTTGATGAAATCAGCCCCCGCCATCATGCAGATCAGGCTTGCACGGGCGACATTGCGAAGGGTGCCCAATTCGCCGGTGGCCAGGATCGCTTTGACATGCGCATCCCCGCAGGCGGCCCGCATATCGCGCATCTCGTCATACAAGGCTTGCCAGTTCCCGGTCAGAACATGGCGGCGCGAAATCACGATATCAATTTCCTTGGCCCCCGCCCGTACGGATTCGCCTATTTCCGCAATCCGCAGATGATAGGGCGACAGACCGGCTGGAAACCCGGTTGACACTGCAGCCACGGGAATTCCCGATCCTTCAAGGGCACGAACCGCCGTTTCAACCATGTCGTGATAGACACATACCGCACCCACGGTCAGGCCCGGCACTCCCAAAGCGTCCAGCATGCTTTGTTGAACGGGTTGGCGCGCCTTCGCACACAGCCGCTGCACCCGCCCTGCCGTATCATCGCCCGACAGGGTCGTCAGATCGATCACCGAAATTGCTTTCAGCAGCCAAGCTGCCTGAAAGTCCTTCTTGACGGACCGGCGCCCCCCAATGGTTGCGGCGCGCCGTTCGATGGCAGAAGTATTGGCCTGCACGCTTGCCACCCAATCCAGATCCAGTGTCATGCCCGGGTTGCGGGCATGGGCGGCAAGGGGAAGTTGAAGTTTTGTCGCGGCAGTATCTGTTTGCATCGGGGCGGCCTCGCCAGAAGAGTCTTGGCACGTTTGCATGGGGCAGGCAGACCTTCAAGGAAAGTTGCTCATCAGTGCCACCTTCGGCGCATTTCCTGACCATAAGGTCAGATTTCGTGGCCCCGGCGCATCGGACCGAAATAAAACCAACTCAATACCAATCGTCAAATTCCCTTGACCCGTCGACCGCCTTCATGCGTTTTGCAATCAACGGGCGCAGGGGCATCTTTTATGGAAACTTTGGATCTGACACGGCACTGGGCAGGGTACGCCTCACTTTTCCTGTTCGTCGTCGCCTATGTCTTGGTGATCTTTGAAGAAACCACGCATATGCGAAAATCCAAACCGGTGCTAATGGCCGCCGGGCTGATTTGGGGCTTGATCGGGATCGCCTATGCGCAGGCGGGACTGTCAGATATGGCCCATGCCCGCGCCGCTGAAATGATCGGTGAATATGGCGAATTATTCCTGTTTCTTCTGGTCGCCATTACATTTGTGAACACCATGGAAGAGCGGCGTACCTTTGATGTTCTGCGCGCGCGGTTGGTGGGTTTGGGCCTTGGGTTTCGGCAATTGTTC
Source organism: Paracoccaceae bacterium (assembly GCA_947461435.1). Lineage (GTDB taxonomy): Bacteria > Pseudomonadota > Alphaproteobacteria > Rhodobacterales > Rhodobacteraceae > CAIYZT01. Next base: position 25,571 of record CANHLE010000018.1, read on the forward strand.
TTTTTGATGGGGATCCTGACGTTCTTCTTGTCTTCGGTGCTCGACAATTTGACGACCGCCTTGGTGATGGGCGCTGTGGTTTTGGCCATCGGCAAGGGCAACCCGCGTTTCATCGTTTTGACCTGCATTTCAACTGTGGTTGCCGCCAACGCCGGGGGGGCGTTCTCGCCCTTTGGGGACATCACGACCTTGATGGTTTGGCAGAAGGAAAAACTTGGCTTTTTTCAATTCTTCGACATTTTTCTGCCGTCACTTGTCAACTTGCTGGTGCCGGCGGCGATCATGGTTTTTGCCATCCCCAACGAAAAGCCAAAATCGCAGGACGAGGCCGTGCGCGGCAAACCCGGCATGTCGGGCGTGGTCGTGCTTTTTGCGGTCACCATCGCATTGGCCGTCTGTTTCAAGAACTTCCTGAATCTTCCGCCCGCTTTGGGGATGATGCTGGGCCTTGGGCTGCTGCAGATTTGGTCTTACGTCCTGAAAATGCGGGGCAGACGCACAGGCGACGAAGATATGGTGCTGGATGCGTTTCAGCTTGTGGCCCGGGTTGAATGGGACACGCTTTTGTTCTTTTTTGGCATCATTTTTGCCGTGGGCGGGCTGGGTGTTCTGGGCTACTTGGGGTTTGCCTCGCAGGTCCTGTACACAGGACTTGGCCCAACCTCGGCCAATATCATCATTGGGCTCTTGTCGGCGATCGTTGACAATATCCCGCTGATGTTTGCGGTTTTGACCATGGATCCCTCAATGAGCGATGCGCAATGGCTGCTCATTACGCTGACCTGTGGCACCGGTGGGTCGATTTTGTCGATCGGTTCGGCGGCCGGGGTGGCTTTGATGGGGCAGGCGCGCGGTGTATACACGTTTGGCGCCCATCTAAAGTGGGCATGGGCTGTGGGATTGGGCTATGCGGCTTCGATCCAAGTCCACTTATGGCTCAATTCAGGACTGTTTTGACATGAACGACATGACGATTGCGGAATTGGCGGAAGCCATTCGTGCCAAAGCCCCCAAGACGGGCCGCTTCATGGTGGCATTGGCGGGCCCGCCCGGGGCTGGCAAATCCACAGCGGCCGCAGATCTGGTGGCCCGTCTTGGCGCGGGGGCCCGCGCGGTTCCAATGGATGGCTTCCACTACGACGATGCCGTGCTAATCGACCGCGGCGCGCGCAACCGAAAAGGGGCGCCGGACACTTTTGATGCCATGGGGTTCTTGCATCTTTTGCGCCGATTACGCGCCGAAGACGAGGTGGCAATTCCGCTGTTTGACAGGTCGTTGGAACTGTCCCGTGGCTCGGCAGACATCGTTGGCCCGCAAGACCAGATCCTGATCGTGGAAGGCAATTATCTGCTGTTGACCGAAGCCCCTTGGGATCAGGTTTCCGGCCTTGTTGATATGACAGTCTGGCTGGATGTCCCTGAACAGGAATTGGACCGCCGTCTTTTGGAACGCTGGGCATATTACGGTAAAACACCGCAAGAGGCGCGGGCTTGGATAGACGGCAACGACATGCCAAACATTCGCCGTGTCACGTCGGGCTCGGCCCCCGCAGAGGCGGTCATTCGTTGGGTACCGGATGAGGGATTTCAGTGATGCGGGTTCGGGGTGCTATCCCTGCGGCGTCATGGATTTGCGCTGCGCTGCACGTTCCAGTCCCAGCTTGCGTTCGCGCCAAATAATCAAGATTCCCGCAAAAATCACCAGACTTGCCCCGCTTAGCATAGTCCAAGTCGGCACTTCGTTGAAAACAAAATAGCCGATGGCCAGCGCAAAGATCATTGAGGCATAGTCGAAAGGCGCGACCAGGGATGCATCGGCTTCGCGGTAACTTGCCGTCAAGAAGATCTGCCCGACACCGCCCAAAAGTCCGGCTGCCACCAAAGTTGCTGCTTGCGGGACCGTCGGCACAACCCAGCCAAACGGGATTGTCAGCAAAGAAAGTCCCGATCCTGTCAACGAGAACCAAAAGACAATGGCAGCCGTCTTTTCGGTTTTGACCAGCTTTCGGACAAAGACCTGCGCAAGCGCTGCAAAAACAGCGCCACCCAAAACCAACATCGCCCCAAACGCCTCGCGGTGGCCTGCGACCTCACCGTTCAGAACGGTCAGGCGCGGCGATAAAACGATCATCACGCCGACGATCCCCAGAAACACGGCGGCGATGCGAAAGATGCGCACTTCCTCGCCCAGAAACATCGCCGCAAAGACGACTGTCAGCAGTGGCGCCGCATAGCCGATCGCAGTGACTTCTGGCAGGGGAAGATAGCCCAGACCAGCAAAGCCAAGGCCCATCGCCGTGGTGCCCATGATTCCGCGCCAGACATGGCCAAGCGGCGCGGCAGCCTGAAATCCTGTGGCCAATTCGCCTTGCAGGGCCAACCATGCCACGATCACGGGAATGGCAAAAAATGATCGGAAGAAAACGGTTTCACCGGCCGGAACGCTGCCCGCCGTGGTTTTGATCATCGAGGCCATGACAATGAAAATCAGAACCGAAATCAGTTTCAGCAAAATCCCTCTCAAAGGTCTCATCATGGCGCTCCTTTGCTCTGTTCGACCACCCAACGCTGGCAAGCGCAAGGGAAAGTGACATCGGCCCTTTACCCGCCTATCCCTTTGCTGTTCCCTGCCCAAAAGGAGTTTTTCATGGACCATTTCGCGCTCTCTGCCCGCATCGCTCAAGGTCGGGGCCAAGTCCCCGCAGATCTGGTGTTGCGGGGGGGAAGGGTGCTTGACCTGATCACCGGGGATTTGGTGGCCACGGATGTCGCGATTTGTGGCGACACGATCGTCGGCGTGTTTGGCGATTATGACGGCCAAAAGGTGATCGATGTCTCTGGCCAGATTCTGGTTCCCGGGTTCATCGATACGCATTTGCACATAGAATCCTCTTTGGTCACCCCTTTTGAATTTGACCGCTGCGTTGGCCCGCATGGGGTGACAACCGCGATCTGCGATCCGCATGAAATTGCGAATGTTTGCGGATTGACCGGCATCCACTATTTTCTGGAAGCCAGCGCGCTGACCTTGATGGACATTCGGGTGCAGTTGTCGTCTTGCGTTCCTTCCACCCATATGGAGACGACGGGCGCACGATTGGACGCAGCAGATCTCCTCCCGCTGATGGATCACCCCCGAGTGATTGGGCTGGCCGAATTCATGAACTATCCGGGTGTTTTGCATCAAGACGCCGGCTGCATGGCCAAACTGACGGCTTGGGCGGGTCGCCATATCGATGGCCATGCGCCGCTTCTGCGCGGCAATGATCTGAATGGCTATATTTCGGCTGGGATCCGCACCGAACACGAAGCGACCAGCTATGACGAAGGTCTTGAAAAGCTGCGCAAGGGCCTGCGCGTGCTGATCCGCGAAGGGTCCGTGTCAAAAGACCTGCATGCCCTTGTCGGGCTTTTGACCGAACGGCACGCGCCCTATCTTTGTTTTTGCACCGATGATCGCAATCCGCTGGATATTGGCGAACATGGTCATCTGGATTATCTGATCCGCACAGCAATCGCCCTGGGCGCGCCGCCACTGGCCGTCTACCGCGCGGCCAGCCTGTCGGCGGCCGAGGCCTTTGGCCTTAAAGATCGCGGGCTGATTGCACCCGGAAAACGGGCAGATATCGCTTTGATCGATGACCTTTCCGCTTGCAATGTGGCGCGGGTCTTTGCCGGCGGCATCGAGATGGTAGAGGAGAATTTTGCAAAGCGCCGGGTGATCCCCCCTGTCGCGCGCAACTCTGTAAAGGCGGGATTGGTACAGGCGCGCCACTTTCGAACGGGGGGCAACCGTGTTGAAACCCCGGTCATCGGAATCGTGCCGGGTAAGATCATCACGCCGCACCTGACTTTTGACATCGCGCCCGAAGATGGCGACAAACGGCCCGATCTGGCCCGCGATCTTGTGAAGATCGCCGTGATCGAACGACACGGCAAGAACGGCAACCGGGCAACCGGGTTTGTGCAGGGCTTTGGTCTGCAACGCGGCGCCATTGCATCGACCGTCTGTCATGATCACCACAACATCGTTGTTGTGGGGGTGGATTATGACGACATGGCACTGGCGGCCAACCGATTGGGGCAGATCGAAGGCGGATTTGTCGTGGTACAGGGTGGCAAAATACTGGCCGAACTCTCCTTGCCAGTCGCGGGATTGATGAGCTTGAACAGCTTTGAAAAGGTCCGCGAAGACCTTGTGGCTTTGCGGGCCGCCGCGCGCGGCCTTGGCGTTGTTCTGGAAGAGCCGTTCCTGCAACTGTCGTTCTTGGCCCTTCCGGTCATCCCCCATCTTAAAATCACAGATTTCGGGATGGTCGATGTAGATAAATTCGAAGTGATTCCCTGATTACCAATCGTTGGAACGCGGTCCATTTTCAGCGCCGTTGGCAAAAGCTTGCAACCCAAAAAATGCTGTAACCGGGGGAGGGACGTTTGGACCAGATCGAGGGGGGGTGTCTGTGCAAGGCGGTGCGCCTTGTGGCCGTTGGTCGGCCGTTCCGGGTGGGACTGTGTCATTGCTTGGATTGCCGCAAACATCACGGGGCCCTGTTTTACGCAGCGGCTGTCTTTCCCCAAACGGCCGTAACGATTTCCGGACAAACCCGCGCGTACAAGGGTCGTCATTTTTGCCCTACCTGCGGGTCCTCCGTCTTTGCGCGAAGCGGTGACGAAATTGAAGTTCACTTGGGCGCCTTGGACGCACCGGACCAATTGATTCCCAGTTACGAAAGCTGGACAATCCGGCGAGAATCGTGGCTGCCCGCGTTTCCATTTCGCCTGTTTCTTCATGACAGGGATCCTTCTGGGCCGACCGAAGACTAGCCTTGCCCAAATCCGCCAAGCGACCAAACCGATCGCCCGCAGGTCGCCAACAGACTCAGGCCGTCGCCTATGACATAGCGGTCCGGGTTCCCTTGGGGCAGGGTCGGCACTATGGCGCTTCGGTATATCCCCACGCATTTGCGGCACGCAAGCACTCCGAAACTTCAGCATTTCGCGTTGCTGGCGGGGTTGGAAGCGGCCGTGCGCGGCACCCTTATCTCGACAATTCCGATTGCAGTCTATGATGCCTTCGGGTCGGCAAAGAACCTCTCGACTGTCTATTTCATCGCCGGTGTCGCAACCCTGTTCTGGGGGTTGATGGTTCCGCGCCTGACACAGATTTGGCCGCGCCGCTGGGTCTATTCGGCAGGCTGTGGGCTGTATCTGGTGGCAATGGCGTTGTTCATCATCGAGACTCCTGCCAGCGTGCAGATTGCCATCTTGGTCATGGGGATGGCGACAGTTACCTGTTTTGTTTGTTTCAATGCCTATGTTCTGGACTACGTTCCGCGGGCTGACTTGGGCAAGACACAAAGCCTTCAGATGGTCTATGCGGCGGCGCCATGGGCAATCGGCCCGCTCACGGGGGTCTGGATGCGGGCACACTGGGGGCCCTTGCCCTTTTTGGTGGCTGGCGCCTTCGCGGTATTGCAGGTCTTGGTGTTCTTGTACCTGCGTCTTGGCGATGGAAGGCAGATCACAAAGGCCAAGGGCCCCGCCGTCAATCCGTTGGCCTATCTGGGGCGGTTTTTTCGTCAGCCAAGGCTGATAGCAGGGTGGCTATACGCCGTTATCCGAAGTTGCGGATGGTGGGTCTATGTCGTTTACGTCCCAATTTTCTGCATCGAGAACGGACTGGGCGAAACCTTGGGCGGGGTCATGCTGTCGACCACAAATGCCACGCTTCTTCTGTCACCCTTCATGGCGGCATGGGTACGAAAGGTTTCGGTACGTGCGGCCATGCGGGGGTCTTTGGCCTATTGTGCGGTGTTCTTTGTGGGGGCGACCGCCATGTCGCATTGGCCGATGGTTTCAATGGGACTGCTTTATGCCGGATCTTTCGGCCTTGTCATGCTGGACGTTGTGGGCGGTCTGCCGTTCATGATGGCGGTCAAACCAAGCGAACGGTCCGAGATGGCGGCCGTCTATTCCAGCTTTCGTGATGTCTCTGGCATTTTCACGCCAGGGGCGGCTTGGCTGGTTTTGTGGGTGGCGCCCGTCGGCGCAATCTTTGCGGCCTCTGGCGCTGCCTTTGTCGGGGCCTTTGTCATGGCAGGCGCTCTGCACACGCGTCTGGGCGTTTTACGCCCGTCGCGGGGCGGCGATCAGGCCCAGACGTAACCTTTTGTGACAAGCCAATTTGCCGTGATTTTCAGCGCCTCTTCGGGTGGGGTGAAGGACATGCCCATCTTCGTCACCGCATGGGTGTTGATCACGGTGTGGGTTTTGTTCAGCGACGGCAAGATAGCGGCAAGGGCCGAGTCAAACAAAGCCAGCACGCGCAACAAGATCGCCGGCGCGGTCTTCGTCGGGATGCGCCGGGTTGGATAGGCGGCCTTCAGGATCTGCCCCATTCTGACCATCGACATGCTCCCGGCAACGGCCGCAAAGCGCTGCCCTTCGGTCGATGGGTCTTGCACCGCGCGCAAATGCATCCGGGCGACATCGACCACATCAACCACGGGGAAATCGATCATCGGCAGCATCGGGTCGCGTCCTTTAAGAACACGCTGTACAAGCGAAACAGAGGCGCCGAACGTGCCATCCAAAGGCGCGCCCAGAACCAAGCCTGGGTTGATCGTGGTCAGATGAATCCCGCTTTCGCGGGCAAAGGCCCAAGCGGCCTGTTCGGCCAGGATCTTGGACTTGGCATAAGCGCTTGTGGTGGGCAATGAAGCGTCTGCCCAAGAGGATTCGTCAAACGTCCCTGAACGTTCCGGAGAGATGATCGCGACCGAGGATGACGTCAAAACCGCCCGTTTGATCCCGCCGGCATGCGCGGCGCGCAAAGCCCGCAACGTGCCATCCACGGCCGGACGGATCAGGGCTTCTTCGTCTTTCGGCTGATCCAGCGGAAAAGGCGATGCCGTGTGAACCAAGATTTCGACACCCTGCATCGCCGCGTCCCACCCGGCATCAGATGTCAGGTCCGCTTGGACAAAGGTAAGACGCTCCATCATGGGCGCATCCAGATGGGGGGCAAGCGCAAGGCGAACCTCTTCTGCCCGGTCCAGACGCCGAACCGTACCCTTGACGGTGTATCCATCGCGCAGCAAGGCAAGGGCGACGTGTTTGGCAATAAAGCCAGAGATACCAGTCAGAAGGACGGTTTGGGACATGGCAAGGCCTCCGATACCAAATGCACACCAGCAATCTTGGATGCAGTTAGTACAAGTAAAGGCCTAGTCCAGCAAACGGCGTGCGATCACTTGGGCCTGAATTTCTGCAGCACCTTCGAAAATGTTCAAAATCCGGGCATCGCACAGGATGCGGCTGATTTTGTACTCCAACGCAAAGCCGTTCCCGCCGTGGATTTGCAACGCATTGTCGGCCGAAGACCAAGCAACCCGGGCACCAAGCAGTTTTGCCATCCCGGCCTCCAGGTCACAGCGGTGCCCATGATCCTTTTGCCAAGCAGAATAATAGGTCAGTTGCCGGGCCACCATGATTTCAACCGCCATCATCGCCAATTTTGAGGCAATGCGCGGAAACTCGACCAAGGCTTTGCCGAATTGCTTGCGGTCGGTGGCGTATTGGAGGCCAACGTCCAACGCAGATTGCGCGACGCCAATCGCCCGCGCCCCGGTCTGGATGCGGGCCGATTCGAAGGTTTGCATCAATTGCTTGAACCCCTGACCGGGAACCCCGCCCAACAGGTTTTCGCCTTTGACGGCAAAACCGTCAAACGCAAGCTCGTATTCCTTCATGCCGCGATAGCCCAGTACCTCAATCTCGCCCCCTGTCATTCCGGGGGTCGGAAAGGGCTCTTGGTCGGTTCCGGGGATCTTTTCTGCCAAAAACATAGATAAGCCACGGTAATCGGTGCTGTCCGGATCGGTACGCGCCATCAACGTCATCACATGGGTCCGGGCGGCATGGGTGATCCAGGTCTTGTTGCCTGTGATGGCCCAATCTGATCCTGCCTTTACAGCGCGCGTACGCAGTGCGCCCAGATCAGACCCAGTGTTGGGTTCCGTAAAGACGGCCGTGGGCAAAATCTCGCCGCTCGCCAGTTTTGGCAACCACTGCGCCTTTTGCGCGTCAGTCCCGCCGCACAGGATCAGCTCCGCCGCGATTTCGGTACGCGTTCCCAAGGACCCTACGCCGATGTACCCGCGCGACAGTTCCTCCGAGACGACGACCATGGACGCTTTGGACAGTCCAAAGCCGCCAAACTCTTCTGGGATCGTCAAACCAAAGACACCCATTTCCGCAAGTTCGTGGATCGTCTCCATCGGGATCAGCGAATCGTTTAGGTGCCAACCATGCGCAAAGGGCGCTACTTTTTCCGTCGCGTACCGACGAAATTGATCGCGGATCATTTCAAGTTCTTCGTCCAGACCCGTTGCGCCAAATGTTGCGCTGTTGGGGGCCTGCCGCATCAAAGCGACAAGACGCAGACGGGCCGCATTGCTGTTCCCATGGGTCATCAACCGCGCCGCCGAAGGGCTGGGCGCGGGAATCGTCACACCAAGGTCTTGAGGACGCGCAATCTCGCTCTGGCTCATCGGAATGCCGGAACGAATATGGTTCAGGTACTCCCCAAACGCGATTTGAAGGATCAGGCCCTCCATTTCCGTAAACTTGCCATCGGCAGACAGCCGATCGGCCCAGGCCTGTGTTTGGCGCAGGCTTTCCACATAGGTGGCCAGCCATGCCAAACTATGCGCGGCATATTGATGCTCTTCCAAGGCGGCCGGTTGAACCTTTCCGCCGACGGAAACGAGATTGCGCAAAGCCTCTCGCGACGCTTCAAGAAGCGCCTCAACCTCAGGCAGCGCCGCAGAGGTCAATGCCAACAGATCTGGCAAAAGGGCGGCGTCAAGCCGTGAGGTGTCTAGTGCCATGGCAAGAATCCATCAATTGCTGCAGCTGCGACAGCCCTAAACCCGTGAAATCGGGCGCGCAACATAATTTCGAATAATTCTTTCAAAGCGAAGCAAAATGTCGCACTGAATTCCGGGTGCGAAGCCCCGACAGGCGATATAAAAGCCCCGGTATGGAATGGATCTCTCAAGATATGTCCGTGGCGGCTTTTTGGGTTGCGATGGCCGTGGCGGCGTTTGCGGGCTTTGTCAAAGGCGCGGTGGGGTTTGCCATGCCCATGATCATGATCTCGGCCTTTTCAAGTTTCCTGACCCCCCATCAGGCTTTGGCCGGGTTGATCTTACCGACAGTCGTGACCAACGTCGCACAGGCCTTTCGCCAAGGCACACCGGCGGCGGTTCAGACCGCACTTCAGTATCGGCGCTTTTTGATTGCCACGCTGATCATGCTTGTCCTGTCCGCCCAGTTCGTCGAAGCGATCCCGCAAAACCTGTTCTTGCTGCTTCTTGGGGCCCCGATCACCGCTTTTGCCCTCTTGCAATTGTCGGGCCGCAACCTTGCCCTAAGGATCGACCATCGCAACCGGGCCGAGTGGATATTGGGGGCAATCGGGGGGCTATATGGCGGGGTGTCCGGCGTTTGGGGGCCGCCGCTTTTGGTCTATTTGCTGTCAATTGGTACTGACAAAGCCGAAACTGTCCGCGTGCAAGGCGTGATCTTCTTGCTTGGCGCGGTGGTTTTGCTGGCCGCCCATTTGCAAACGGGCGTGATGGACGGCCCCAACCTTGTCTTTTCGGCCCTGCTGACCCTGCCCGCATTGATCGGGCAATGGATCGGCTTTTCCATTCAAGACCGCCTGGATCAGGCCAAGTTTCGCAAATGGACCCAAGTGCTCTTGGTGCTGACCGGCCTTAACCTCGTTCTGCGCGCGTTAGCCAGTTAAGGCGCGGACCCCGCCAAGGCCCGGGAAAGGGCGCGCGGTCATCCGAGGGCGGCGGCTTTGACATCGGCGTTGATGAACGGCAGATATTGGCCAAAGTTGTCCGAAAACATTTTCACCAACTTGGCAGCTTGGGTGTCATAAGCGGCGTGATTGGCCCAAGTTCCCCGCGGGTTCAGCAGGGTTTCATCCACTCCGACGACCGCCATCGGCACCTCGAATCCGAAGTTGGAATCTTTGCGAAACCGCGCTTTTGCCAATGTCCCGTCCAAGGCCGCGGACAAAAGCTTGCGCGTTGCCTTGATTGGCATCCGTTGGCCGGTGCCATAAGCGCCGCCCGTCCAGCCGGTATTGACCAACCAACAAGTGGCCCCGGTCTGTGCGATTTTCTCTTGCAAAAGCTTGCCGTAAACTTCGGGTCGGCGCGGCATGAAAGGGGCACCAAAACAGGTTGAGAACGTTGGAACGGGCTCTGTGATCCCGCGTTCGGTTCCTGCCGTCTTGGCGGTGAAGCCCGACAAAAAGTGGTACATCGCCTGTGCCGGCGACAGACGGGCAATCGGGGGCAAAACGCCAAAGGCATCACAGGTCAACATGATGATATGCTTTGGCTGCCCGCCAAGTCCGGTGTCCGACGCATTGGAAATATACTCCAGCGGGTAGGCGCAGCGGGTGTTTTCGGTCAACGAACTATCCGAAAAATCGATTTCCAGCGTTTCAGGATCAAAGACCATGTTTTCCACAACGGTGCCAAAGCGCTGGGTTGTGGCATAAATTTCCGGTTCTGCCGAAGACGACAGGTTGATGGTCTTGGCATAACAGCCCCCTTCGAAATTGAAGGTGCCAGCCTCTGACCATCCATGTTCGTCATCGCCAATCAGAATGCGGTCCGGCGCTGCAGATAAGGTGGTCTTTCCCGTTCCAGACAGGCCAAAGAAAATGGCGGTTTGCGTCAAATCGCCGGGCGCGTGGTTGGCCGAGCAGTGCATGGGCATCACGCCCTTTTCGGGCAACAGATAGTTCAGCAATGTGAAGACCGACTTTTTGTTTTCACCGGCATAGGCGGTGTTGGCAATCAAGATCAGCTTTTTGTCAAAGTTCAGGGTGATCACGGTCTCTGACCGGCACCCGTGGCGGGCCGGGTCGGCCTTGAACGACGGGCAGTTGATGATTGTCCATTCGGGCACAAACTCGTCCAGTTCGGCGCGTGCTGGCCGCCGCAAGAGGTGGCGAATGAACAGGCCGTGCCAGGCCAGTTCTGTCACGACGCGAACATCAAGCCGGTGCGCGGGATCGGCGCCGGCATACAGATCTTGAACGAAGTAATCGCGGCCTTGCATGTGCGCGATCATGTCGGCGTAGAGCAGATCAAACGCGGCTGGGGCCATGGGCGCATTGTTTTCCCACCAGATTGTGTTTTCAACCGCCGGTGTTCGCACAACGAACTTGTCCCTGGGGGATCGGCCCGTGAATTGCCCGGTCGAGCATAAAAAGGCCCCACCCCTGCCAAGTTGCCCCTCACCGCGGGCAACGGCGGCCTGGACCAAGGCCGGTTCACTGTCGTTGTAACGCACAGATCCTAGCCCAGTGATCCCTTGAAATGCCAAAGTAGCGCGCGGGTTCACACGTCCTGTCATCATCTTGCAAGCTCCTGTTTCTGCCCAACGAGGGGCAGATCAACCACTCTTTGTGCGCGCTCCGGGCCATGGGAACGCCTTTGAGCACTGTTAGGCGCCCGTGTTGGATAGCCATAACATGATGAAATTCAGAGGGATAGCTCCGATAGATCCTGTTAGCGCAACCATTTTTGAGGTTAGCGCAACCAAGGTCTATTCCAGCCCCAGTGAGGCAAATTAGCCATTTCTTGAGATATTTCTTGCGTTACTGCCACTCAGACCAAGGTGATTCGCACATTGGTATTGATTCTGGTCTCTAAAACCCGGAATATATTCGAAAGTATAAAAAACCAACCGAGCAGAACAGGAAACCCAAACATGGCAAGGATCGCCCTTGTGGACGATGACAGGAATATCCTGACATCCGTCTCGATGACTCTTGAAGCCGAAGGGTTCGAAGTCGAAACCTTTAACGATGGTCAAAGCGCGCTGGACGCTTTCAACCGGCGGATGCCGGACATGGCCGTTCTGGACATAAAGATGCCCCGAATGGACGGCATGGATTTGCTACAACGCCTGCGGCAGAAAACAACGATGCCTGTCATTTTCCTGACGTCCAAGGACGATGAGATTGACGAGGTTCTTGGCCTGCGCATGGGCGCGGATGATTATGTCAAAAAGCCATTCAGCCAAAGGTTGCTGGTCGAACGCATCCGGTCTTTGTTGCGCCGCCAAGATGCCATCGCCACGGGCGAAGTGGCCGTGACCGAAGAAACCAAAATCATGGAACGCGGCCACCTTCGCATGGATCCGCTGCGCCATTCGGTCAGTTGGAAGGGCCAGGATGTATCTTTGACCGTGACCGAATTCATGCTGTTGCAGGCCTTGGCCCAACGGCCAGGTTTCGTCAAATCGCGCGATCAGTTGATGGATGTGGCCTACGACGATCAGGTCTATGTCGATGATCGCACAATCGATAGTCACATCAAGCGGTTGCGTAAAAAAATGCGCTCAGTTGATGACGATTTTACCGCGATCGAAACGCTGTATGGGATTGGATATCGATACAACGAAGAATGACATCCGCGCCGCATCTCTCTTCGAAAAACCCTACCTCAGGGCGCCCGGGCGATGTGTTGCTTGGGGAAGATTGGGTATCGCCTGACGCCATGGCGGATGGCGCTGCGGGCCGGCGGCGTCGGGGCGGTCTTTTTGTACTGGAACGGTCGCCATTGGCCCGAAAGATTATTCTGTTCAACCTGATGGCACTCGTCATTCTCGTGTCGGGTGTCCTGTTCTTCAACCCGTTCCGCGACAGCCTTGTCATCCAGCACGAACAAGCCCTGGTCACTGAGGCCCGGTTGATCGCTGGAACGTTGGAAGCCGCCATGTCCAAGGGCGGCAGCGCCGATCTGGCCCAAATCGCCACGCAATTGCCCAGTCTGCCCGTTGGATTTGGGGTCGAGATTTTTCTGTTCGATTCCAAGGGATTTCTTGTGTCTTCGGCCATTGGATCGGCAAGTTCAGCGGCGGACAAGATTGAACGCAGTACCCTGATTACGGATTTTCTGAACCTGATTTGGGATGGCGTTTCCTCTATCTTCGGCAGTTCCGGTGAGGGTGGACGCCCAAGCACTGTTGAGTTGGTCGGCAGCCTTTCGGCCCAGGCGATCGGCACCTCGCAGACTGTGTCGTCGAGTGTCGGGGGCGATACCGGCCTGCTGTTCGCCGTAGCAACACCCATCGCGCAAAACGGTGCCTTGATTGGCACCGTTGCGCTCACCTCAGCCGAGGGCGAGATCGACAGGCTTGTCAGCCACGAGCGTGAGCAGATTTTGCAGATGTTCGTGATCGCGCTCTTGGTTTCTATTGGTTTGTCCTTGGTCTTGGCGTCAACAATTGCGAACCCCCTGAGCGATTTGGCTGCTGCGGCCGAAATGGGACAAAACCGCGATTCACGCCGCATGACACCGGGGCGCATCCGCATCCCGGATCTGGCTGCAAGACCAGATGAAATTGGCCGATTGTCCGTGGCGATGCGCGGCATGGTGACAGCGCTGTATGACCGGATCGAAAGCAATGAACAATTTGCTGCCGATGTCAGCCACGAGATCAAGAACCCCCTTGCCAGTCTGCGATCTGCGGTCGGATCGCTGAGGATGGTCAAAAAAGACGAACACCGCGAAAAACTCCTGGATGTGATCGAACATGACGTCCGCCGGCTGGACCGTTTGGTCAGCGATATCTCGAACGCCTCGCGGTTGGATGCGGAATTGGTCAAGGAAGAGGAAGAGTCCTTTAATCTCTTGACGATGCTGGTCAATCTGGCCGAACATCTTGGCGATCAGGCGCGCCAAAGAGGGGTTGAATTCATTACCGACTTCCCACCAGACCCCATCTTGATCAACGGGCTAGAGGCGCGGTTGGCGCAGGTCTTCGTCAATCTGATCACGAATGCGATTTCCTTTTGTGAAGATGGCGATGCTGTGCGGCTATGGGTGCGCAAGCGCGAAAACCGGGTTTTGGTTGTGGTCGAGGACACAGGTCCAGGCATTCCTGAAGCAGCACTTAAAAAGGTCTTCAAACGTTTCTACTCTGACCGTCCCCCAACCCATTTTGGCAATAATTCTGGGCTTGGACTGTCAATCTCAAAGCAAATCGTGGAAGCGCATGGTGGGGTGATCTGGGCCGAAAACATTCGCCCAACACAGGCCGATGTCACCTCTGATCCTTTGGGTGCGCGGTTTGTTGTGGGTCTGCCCGTGTGACGGCGCCGCTCACTCAGCAGATACTGCATGCCACCACTGTTGCGCTGAAAGATCGGGCCCTGCTCATTGTGGGGCCTTCTGGATCGGGCAAGTCCGGTCTTGCCTTGCAGTTGATGGCGCTTGGCGCCGCTTTGGTAGCCGATGATCGCACGCTGGTCCGAAAAACCGACACAAGTCTTTGGGCCCAGGCACCCGAAGGCCTGCCCCCGTTGATCGAGGCGCGGGGCATTGGGCTGTTGCGGGTTCCCGCCCTGACGCCAGCGACGCAACTGGCCCTTGCTGTTGATATGGGATGCACGGAAACCGAACGATTGCCCTCTGTGCGACAATACAGCGTGATGGGCCAAGCATTGCCGCTTGTGTTTCATTCTGCGGCCCCCCATTTTCCAAGCGCGCTCCTCCATTACCTGCTCCACGGGCGCAGCGCCTGACGAGGGAAGATGACCAAAGGTCTTGATCACATGGCCGAACATAAAATGGTGTTCGTGACCGGCCCCTCGGGGGCGGGACGGTCGACGGCCATCCATGCGCTTGAAGATTTGGGCTATGAAGTGATCGACAATCTTCCGCTGTCCTTGATTCCACGACTGATAGATGGCCCCCCCCTTGATCGGCCGATCGCCTTGGGGGTTGATGCCCGAAACCGCGATTTCAGCGCGACGACGCTTATTGAATTGATTGACAACCTGACACGTGATGCCCGCGTGCAGCTTCAGATCCTGTATCTGGATTGCGCGCCTTCCGTTTTGATCCGGCGGTTTTCCGAAACGCGGCGGCGACACCCCTTGGCGCGGGATGACACACCCGACGAAGGGATCAGCCGAGAGACTGACCTGCTCGCTCCAATTCGGGCCCGCGCGGACCACCTGATCGATACGAGCGAGCTGTCTCCGCATGATTTGCGATCAGAAGTTGGCCAGTGGTTCGCCCTGACAAAATCGGGTGGACTGGCCATTTCGGTCCAGTCGTTCAGCTACAAGCGTGGATTGCCGCGCGGCGTCGATATGGTGTTCGACTGCCGGTTCCTTGCGAATCCCCATTGGGCACCAGGGTTGCGCGCCTTGGACGGCCGCGAGACGAAGGTTGCAGACTACGTGGAATCTGATCCTTTGTTCGCAGAGTTCTTCGTTCGCATACACGGTTTGGTTGAAATGCTGCTGCCCGCGCAAATAGAAGAGGGTAAGAGTCACCTTGCGATCGCCTTTGGGTGTACGGGCGGGCAACACAGGTCTGTCGCACTTGCAGAAAAGCTGGCCAAAGTCCTTGCAGAAGCGGGCTGGGCAGTGTCAAAACGTCATCGTGAATTGGAACGCCGGATGGGACAGCCCCCATCCGCGGATGCGGGGTGAATCGCGCGTGATCGGAATCGTGATCGTGGCCCATGGCGGGCTTGCCCGCGAGTATCTTGCTGCGGTGGAGCATGTGGTTGGCCCGCAAGAGGCCATGGTCGCTATAGCCATGGAAGACGACCATGATCGCAGCAAGAAGCAGGCCGAAATATGCGATGCGGCAGATGCCGTGGATCGGGGCGACGGCGTGGTTGTTGTGACGGACATGTTTGGCGGATCGCCGTCGAATTTGTCGCTTTTGGCCTGCGCCATTGGGTCTGGACGGCGAATCGTGTATGGTGCCAATCTTCCCATGTTGATCAAACTGATCAAATCGCGCGACTTGCCTGTCACCGAGGCCGTCTCGGCGGCGTTGGATGCGGGCCGCAAGTACATCGACAGTCTTGATCTGGGCGGAGGGGCCTGACGCCATGGCAAGTGCCACTTTGGACATCATCAACGAAAAAGGCCTTCACGCCCGCGCTTCGGCAAAGTTTGTGGAGGTGGTCGAGCGGTTTGACGCGCGCGCAGATGTTACCAAAGACGGCGAAACGGTATCGGGTGATTCCATTATGGGTCTTTTGATGTTGGGGGCATCGCGCGGCACACAGATTTCAGTTGTCACCGAAGGCGCAGAGGCGGAAAATCTCCTGACGGCGTTACAATCGCTTGTGGCCGATCGATTTGGCGAAGATTATTGAGCCGCGGACATGAAGGCGGACGCCCTTTGACACATCTTGAAACTCCCTCGAGTGAAGACTCCCCGATCAAGGCACCGGCAGGTACAGAGCGCAAATATGATATGCGTCGTCTTTCCTATGCGGGTACCTTTACCAACCCTGCAAAAGTATTGACCATCCGGGCGATTGAATGGGCCACAGCAAAGCTGCATTTGCTTAGTCTCATCCGCCAATTCGAACGGTCGGGGGCACCGATGGGCGTGCCGTTCTGGTCAAAGGCCGTCAAGCAGATGGGCATCCGCATTGACACGCCCGAGGCCGAGATTGCCCGAATCCCCGCCACCGGCCCCGTGGTGCTGGTTGCGAACCATCCGCATGGGTTGGTCGACGGCATGATCATGGGCGAGATGGTGTCGCGCATCCGGCCAGATTTCAAGATTCTGACCCGCTCCTTGCTGACGGGCATTCCAGAGATCGAACAATTCATGATTCCCGTGCCTTTCCCGCACGAAGAAAACAGCCGCGAACTGGGTCTTCAAATGCGCGATCTGACCATGGCGCATCTGAAAGCCGGCGGACTGGTCATTTTGTTTCCGGCAGGCAAGGTCGCCATGTCCGAAGGATGGTTTGGCCCCGCAATCGAGGCTGAATGGAACGTCTTCACCCACAAGATGATTCATAAAAGCGGTGCGATGATTGTTCCCATCCACTTCACCGGCCAGAACAGCCGCGCGTTTCTGATCGCAAACAAATTAAGCGATACCTTGCGGCAAGGTCTGCTTTTGTATGAAATCAAGCGGGCGTTGAACAAACCGCAGCGCCCCTTTGTGGGCGAGCCGATATCGGCAGACGAGTTGAAAAAGTGGGAAGGCAATCCCCGCGGGTTTCTGGCGTGGCTGCGTGAGCATACCTTGGGCCTTGGACAATAGGGCAAACCGTCAAGCGTCCGTTCCCCCTGTTTCCCTTCGATCACCGGGTCGGTATCGGAATTTCGCCGCGATAATCGTAAAATCCGCGCTGGGTCTTTCGCCCAAGCCAACCTGCCTCAACGTATTTGGTCAATAATGGGCAGGGGCGGTACTTGGTGTCTGCCAGACCATCATGCAGCACATTCATGATCGCAAGGCAGGTATCCAGACCAATAAAATCAGCCAGTTCCAGCGGACCCATCGGGTGATTGGCCCCAAGTTTGAGAGATTGGTCAATCGACTGCACATTGCCCACCCCTTCATACAGGGTATAGACAGCTTCGTTGATCATCGGCATCAAGATCCGATTGACGATGAACGCAGGAAAGTCTTCTGCGCTGGCGGCGATCTTTCCAAGCCGCTTTACCACACTGTGCAGCGTATCATAGGTGGCCACATCCGTCGCAATACCGCGGATCAGTTCGACCAATTGCATCACCGGAACCGGATTCATGAAGTGAAATCCCATGAACTTTTCCGGGCGGTCCGTACGGCTGGCCAGACGGGTAATGGAAATCGACGACGTGTTTGACGACAAGATCGTATGGGGCAGCAAATGGGGCTTCAGCGTTTCGAAGATCGCATTCTTGACCGCTTCTTTTTCTGTCGCGGCCTCGATCACCAGATCGCTCTGGCCAAGGTCCGGCAAAGACATGGTTGTTGAAATCCGCGACAAGGCCGCGATTTTGTCGCCTTCCGTGATCTTGGCCGACCGCACCTGTCGGTCAAGATTCTTGCTGATTGTTGCGACTGCTTTGTTCAGGCTGTCGCCGTTTACATCGTTCAGAAGAACCTGATACCCGGCAAGTGCAAAGACATGGGCAATGCCATTGCCCATCTGACCCGCGCCCACAACGCCAACTTTTTGAATGTCCATCTGTCCGGCCTTTCACTTTGGCCCGACATAATCAGCCATCGCCTCCCAGCGCAAGCGCTGCAGATTTTCAACAAATGCAGACTTTAGCAGTTTGGAAACCCGGCTCTGCCACTTTGGCCTTGGGTGTGAATATATTGGGGTGTGGCATGGCATATGCTTATCCGGGTGCGGGGGCACTCGACATTTCCTTGTGCCACTACGAAGGGTCACGGTTGCTGTTTCGCGGGCCGGCGCGGCGATTGGACAGGCCTTTTGTGGCGGTGCTGGGGGCTTCTGAATCCTACGGCAAATATGTGGAACGGCCCTATGCCGATCTGATTCAGGGGCGGCTGCGTTTGAACGTGGTGAATCTGTCCTGTGTGAATGCCGGGGTGGATGTCTTCTTGAATGAAGACCCGATTACGCGGATTGCAGCGCGGGCCGAAGTGGCCATTGTGCAGGTGATGGGGGTGCAGAACACGTCTAACATGTTCTACAGCGTGCATCCGCGTCGCAACGATCGGTTCTTGGGCGCCACGCCTTTGTTGCAATCGATGTTTCCCAGCGTTGATTTCACTGAATTCTCGTTCACACGGCACATGCTTTGTGTGCTGCTGGCCCATTCGCCAGAAAAATTCGCTGTTGTGGCGACAGAGCTGCGACGTGCCTGGTCTGCGCGGATGAAGGCCCTAACCGAAAGATTGCCGCGTCAGCGCATCTTGCTGTGGATGGGCAATGTGCCCCCACCAGCGACATCAACCCAAAACCTCAGCGGTGATCCGATTATGGTGGATGCCCAGATGATCGCTGCCCTTCGCCCCCATTTTACGCACTATGCGCAAGTGACCCCCTCATACGAGGCGACCGTTGAAGGGGGAGCGGGCCGCGTCTTTTCCGAAATGGACGAAGTCGCGGCCTTGGCCCTTCCCGGGCAAAGCTTTCACCGGGATGTGGCGGCGTGTCTGGGGGATCTGTTGGAAAAGATGATCTAAAGCAAAAAGGCGCCCCGCAAGGGGCGCCTTTTTTCCGGATTTGAGTCGCTTAAAGCTGCTCGATCATTTCCGGCACGGCCGCAAACAGATCGGCCACAAGACCATAATCGGCCACCTGGAAAATCGGGGCTTCTTCGTCCTTGTTGATGGCGACGATGATTTTGGAATCCTTCATCCCGGCAAGATGCTGGATTGCGCCAGAAATGCCGACCGCGACGTAAAGCTGCGGGGCAACAACCTTGCCTGTCTGACCAACCTGCCAGTCGTTCGGGGCATAGCCCGAATCAACCGCCGCGCGGGATGCCCCGACGGCCGCGTTCAGTTTGTCCGCCAGTTTTTCGATCAGATCAAAGCTTTCCTTTGATCCCACGCCGCGCCCGCCCGAAACCACAATCCCGGCCGAGGTAAGTTCCGGCCGATCAGAGGACGCCACCTTGTCCGCCACCCAAGCCGACAAGCCGGCCTCACCCGGGCCACCGATTTTCTCGACTGCCGCTGTGCCCGTCGCGGGGGCCGCGGTAAAGCTGGCGGTGCGAACTGTGAACACCTTTTTTGT
>CANHLE010000019.1 GCA_947461435.1 Paracoccaceae bacterium
GGGCACCTGCGTCAAAATCCGCGCCTTCTGCTCGTCGTTCAGCTTGTCCGTCATCGCCGTGGTAATGAACCCGGGCGCGACACAGTTCACGGTGATATTCCGGCTGGCCACCTCGGCCGCCAGCGATTTTGACATCCCCACCATCCCGGCCTTGGACGCGGCATAATTGGCCTGCCCCGGATTTCCTGTGGCCCCAACAACGGAAGAGATATTCACGATCCGGCCCCAGCGCGCCTTCATCATCCCGCGAAGAACGCCCCGGCATAGCCGAAAGGTCGAGGTCAGGTTCACATCCAGTACCGACTGCCATTCGTCGTCCGACATGCGCATGAACAGGTTGTCTTTGGTGATCCCCGCGTTGTTCACCAGAATATCGATCGATCCCATCGCCAAGGCCGCTGCCTTGGGCAAAGCCTCGACGCTGGCGGCATCCGACAGATCGCAGCGCACCACATGCACCCTTTGGCCCAGATCCACCGCAAGGGCCTCCAAGGGGGCCACCCGTGTGCCCGAAAGCGCGACCGTCGCCCCGGCGCTGTGCAGCGCCCGCGCGATCCCCGCCCCAATTCCCCCCGAAGCGCCCGTGACCAGCGCCGTTTTTCCTGTCAGATCAAACATTTTGGTCCTTCCTCATCTCTTCCGCGCCAAGGCCTTATGCCTTCAGCGCCGCCACATCCTCGGGGGTGCCGATCGACCGCAAGACAACCTCGCCCTGCACGATCCGCTTGATCATGCCGGACAAGGCCTTGCCGGCCCCGATTTCCCAAAATTCTGAAACGCCAGCCCCTTCCATCCACAGAACGCTTTCGCGCCAGCGGACGGCCCCGGTGACCTGCGCCACCAAAAGCGCACGGATACGGTCCGGTTCTGTCACCGCCTCGGCCCGCACGTTCACGACCACGGGCACCTTTGGCGGCAGAACGTTAACGCCGGCCAAGGCCTCGGCCATGACAGCGGCCGCGGGCTGCATCAGGGCACAGTGAAACGGGGCGGACACCGGCAACAACATGGCCCGTTTTGCGCCGCGCGCCTTGGCAATCTCGACCGCGCGTTCGATCGCGGCCTTGTGCCCAGAAATAACCACTTGCGAGGGGTCATTGTCATTCGCCGCCTGACAGACATCCCCCTGCGCCGCCTCGGCCGCCACATCGGCGGCATCGGCGTAAGACATGCCCAAAAGCGCCGCCATGGCGCCAATGCCCACCGGAACCGCCTCTTGCATCGCTTTGCCGCGCGTGCGCAGCAAGCGCGCGGTGTCAGACAGGCTCAGCGCACCGGCCGCACACAGGGCCGAATATTCGCCCAGACTGTGGCCTGCCACGAAACTTGCCTGGTCCAGCCCGAACCCTTCGGCCTTCAGCGCGGCCATTACTGCAAGTGAGGTTGCCATCAAGGCGGGCTGGGCATTTTGCGTCAGCGTCAGGTCGGCGATCTGCCCCTCCCAGATCAGGTCCGACAGGGCCTGACCAAGGGCGTCATCCACTTCGTCGAACACGGCCTTGGCCGCCGGATAGGCCAAAGCCAAGGCGCGGCCCATACCAATGGTTTGGGCCCCTTGCCCCGGAAACACGAATGCGCGGCTCATCTTTTCCCCTGTTGTCACCCGATCTGCGGGTGCCCTTTAGAACTGTCTTTCGTCAGGCCTTACCTTGCCGGCCCAAAACGTGCAATCTTTTGGCATCTCTTTGCAAGGATCCCGGCCCGATGTCTCCGCTTCGGCGCAAAATCATTTACGCCCTCTCGTTCGAGGTTTTGGGCATCGCGGTCGCGGGGACAAGCCTTTTTCTGGTCTCGG
Source organism: Paracoccaceae bacterium (assembly GCA_947461435.1). Classification (GTDB taxonomy): domain Bacteria; phylum Pseudomonadota; class Alphaproteobacteria; order Rhodobacterales; family Rhodobacteraceae; genus CAIYZT01. Next base: position 1,796 of record CANHLE010000019.1, read on the forward strand.
CGGGCGATGCGGCGCATAGTTTTTCCTTGTCCGCCCTGTGCGCCAGCGTCGCGATGATCTGGTCCTATATCTTCAACACGGCGTTCGAGGCGTGGGAAAGCCGCCAAATCCACCGGGCCCGCACGCGCTTGCGCCGAATGGTGCATGCGGTTCTGTTCGAAGGCGGGCTTTTGGCCGTTTTGCTGCCCCTGACGGCCTGGTGGCTGTCGATATCGATGCTGCAGGCGATGATGCTCGAGGCGGGGCTTGTGGCGGTGTTCATCCTTTACACCTATCTCTTTACCTTGGCCTTCGACGGGCTCTTTGGGCCGCCGATATCGGCCCAGTAGGCGGGCTTGCATATTCCCTTGTATTCCACGCGCCAAACCGTATAAGGCCCCATCCTTTCCGTATTTCCATGAACCGGCGCAGCCTCTCGTGGACGGGCCGCGGAAAGGTTTGCCCGTCCTATGAAATGCGCCTTGAGCAAGAACGGAGACCACATGCCGCTATACGAGCATGTTTTCATCTCGCGTCAGGATCTCTCCTCGGCACAAGCCGAGAGCCTGGTGGAGCACTTCACGGCAGTTATTTCAGACAACGGCGGCAAGATCGTTGAAAGCGAATACTGGGGCGTGAAGACCATGGCCTACAAGATCAACAAGAACCGCAAGGGTCACTATGCCCTGCTGAAGTCTGACGCTCCGGCGGCGGCTGTGCAGGAAATGGAACGCCTGATGCGTCTGCATGACGACGTCATGCGTGTTTTGACCATCAAGGTCGATGCGCATACCGACGGGCCGTCCGTTCAGATGCAAAAGCGTGACGACCGCGAGCGCGGAGACCGCGAAGGCGGCTTTGGCGATCGTGGTGACCGCCCTGATCGTGGGTTTGCCCCTCGTGGCGACCGCCCCGACCGTGCCCCCCGCCGCTGATCTGAGAAAAGGACAATAACCCATGGCGAACAAACCATTTTTCCGCCGCCGCAAGGTTTGCCCCTTCTCGGGCGACAATGCACCGGCGATCGACTACAAAGACACACGTCTTTTGCAGCGCTATATCTCTGAGCGTGGCAAGATCGTACCGTCGCGTATCACCGCAGTCTCGGCCAAAAAGCAACGTGAACTGGCGCAAGCCATCAAGCGCGCCCGCTTTCTTGCCCTGCTGCCCTATGCCGTGAAATAAGGAGCACCAGATATGCAAGTGATCCTTTTGCAGCGTGTGGCCAAGCTTGGCCAAATGGGCGAAGTCGTGACCGTCAAGGACGGTTTCGCACGCAACTTCCTTTTGCCCCAGGGCAAGGCTTTGCGCGCCAACGACAGCAACATCAAATCTTTCGAAGCCAAGAAGGCGCAACTTGAGGTGACGAACCTTGAGACGAAGAAAGAAGCCGAAGTTGTTGGCGCCCAGTTGGACGGTCAGACCTTTGTCGTGATTCGCTCGGCTTCTGATGCCGGCGCGCTTTACGGCTCTGTCACCACGCGCGATGCGGCCGATGCCGCCACCGCGGGCGGTTTCACCGTGAACCGGGCCCAAGTGGTTCTGGACCGTCCGATCAAGGACCTGGGCCTGCACACGGTTTCTGTCGTGCTGCACCCTGAGGTCGTCTCGAAGATCGTGCTGAACGTGGCACGTTCGGTTGAAGAAGCCGCTTTGCAGGCGTCGGGCAAGTCGATCCAGGCTTTGGCAGCAGAAGCCGAAGCTGAGGCCGAGTTCGAAATCGCGAATCTGTTCGACGAAATGGGCGCAGCCCAGGACGGCGAAGACCTGACCCGCGACTGATACCGTTCGCTGACCGTTGGTTGGCCAAGACACAAGGCCACGCAGATCGCTCTGCGCGGCCTTTTCTTGATCTGGGTGCAAAGCGGCATCTGCCATGTCGGTATCCCCGCAGTGCAGCGGTGCGGGGGTGGATAGGGTTGGGGCATGAAACTGTCATCCTCGCTTTTGGGCATCCTTAGTCTTGTCTTTGGTATCGCGATCTTTTCCGTTCAGGATCTGATCTTGAAGCTGATTTCGGGCGACTACCCGCTGCATCAGGCCATGGTGCTGCGCAGCGTGACCGCGATTCCCTTTTTGTTGATCCTGACGCGGATGATGGATGGCAGTTTGCGCAGTTTGGTCAGCCCCAGTTGGCCGGCCATGCTGGCGCGCGGTTTGTTGAATTTCGCGGCCTATACCGCCTATTATCTGGCCTTGGCCGCCCTGCCCATGGCCACCACGGTGGCGCTGTATTTTACCGCGCCGCTGATCATCACGATTCTGTCGGTGGTCCTTTTGGGCGAAGCGGTGTCGTGGCGGCGCTGGGCCGCGATCGGGGCGGGCTTTGCCGGGGTGGTGATCATGGTGCGCCCCGGGGGCAATCTGTTCGACTGGGCCGCGCTGCTGCCGGTGTTTTGCGGCGGGGCCTATGCGATGTCGATGATTCTGGCCCGCACCATGGGCACGCGCGATACGGCTGCCGCCATGGCCTTTTGGGGCAATATCGCCTTTTTGGTCTGCGCGGCGGGGCTGTCTGTGGTCTATGGGCCGGGCGGATATGGCGAAACCGGGCATCCATCGCTGCAATTTCTGATGCGCGGCTGGGCGATGCCCACCCTGTGGGATGGCACCTTGATGTGCGCCTGTGGGCTGATCGCGGCCATCGGGCTGACCGCGCTGACCCAAGCTTACCGGATCAGCCAATCCTCGGTCGTGGCGCCGTTCGAGTTCACCTTTGCTTTTTGGGGCGTGCTGTGGGGCTGGATGTTCTGGGGCGATTTGCCCGATCTTTGGGGCTGGATCGGAATTTCGGTGATCGTGGCCGCCGGGATTTATGTGCTGCGCAGCGAAGGCACCGGAGAAGCGACGTCCTAGCCCAGATCGGGGAACCGCGCGCGCAGGGCCGCCACGTGATCGGCCAAGGCCGGAACCGCAGACCATTGCGCCAAAAGATCACCCCAACGCAGGCGAACAAAGGTTACACCGTCGCCGGCAATCCTTTTGGAAAATTCGGCAAGCTCGCGCCGATGCAGGGCCTTGCGCACCACATCGACGGGTTTGCCGTTCGCCCAATGAACCGGGTCGGCATAAATGTACACCAACACCGCCCCCGTCGCCCGTTTTTCGGCGCGGGTCCAAAGGCCATAGGCGCTTTTGATCAGTTGCACCGCGTCCAGCGATTCAAAGCCGACCTCGCCCTTGACCAGATCATCGCGAAGCTGGGTAAAACGCGGCAGCTTTTCGCGCCAGACGGGGCGATCATAGACTTCGGCAAAGCCGCTGGCCTTGGCGGGGCGGAACGGTTCATACCGCCGGCTTTCGATGCCGATCAGCGTGGTGGCGGTTTCCATGCCGACATCCAGCCAGGGATGGCGCCCGTCTTTCCACGGATAGCGCATTTCCGCCTCGAGGGTGACGGACGTGATCTGCCCGGAGGGCACGCCTTGCAGGGCGGGCATCTGCGCGGCGCGGTGCAGGAACCAGCCAAAGGCATTTGCCACCAGCGCCGCCGAAGATTCGGGGCTGTCGATCTTGCCAGAGCGGTATTCATGGCCCGGAGAGCGCTGCAAACACTCCAAGATACCCTCGACCGGAAGATCTGGTAAGAAACTGGTCATGGCGCGCTCCGCTGTGGGAAAGGAAAGGGCCGCCCCAAGGGGACGGCCCTGATGGTTCAAGCTCAGATGAAAGCTTACATCTCGTCCAAGGCTTCGACCAGCTTTTGCAGCTCGTCCTTGGTGATCTCTTTGTCGGTCACCTTGGCCATGGCCACGATGTGATCGACAACCTTGTCTTCGAAGATCGGCGCGCGCAGTTGCTGCTGCACTTGCTGGTTCTTTTGAACAAATTCGAAATAGGCGCGTTCCTGACCGGGGTACTGACGTGCCTGTTGCAGCACGGCTTGGGTCATTTCGGCGTCTGTCACGGTGACTTCGGCCTTGCGGCCCACTTCGGCCAGAACCAGACCCAAACGCACCCGGCGTTCGGCCAAGGCCTTGTGCTCGTCGGTGGTTTCGACGTGGTCATGGTTGTGACCTTGCACGTCGGGGTTCTCTTCGTGCCACAGCTGGTGGGCGATCTGTCCGGCTTCCGCATCGACCAAGGCGGGGGGAAGATCGAACTTCACCTGAGCATCCAACTGGTCCAATAAAGCGCGCTTCATCACCGCGCGGGCCGCGCCCTTGTATTCCGCTTCCAGACGTTCAGCGATCTGGGTCTTCAAGGCGGCCAGATCTTCGGCGCCATATTTCTTGGCCAATTCGTCATTCACTTCGGCCGGAACGGCCTTTTTCAGGCCCTTGATGGTGCATTCAAACACCGCCGCCTTGCCCGCCAGATGGGCCGCGCCATAGGCTTCGGGGAAGGAAACGTTAACCTTCACCTCGTCGCCGACGGCCGTGCCGACAAGCTGTGCCTCGAATCCCGGGATAAAGGAGTTCGAGCCCAGAACCAGCGGGTAATCTTCGCCCGTACCGCCGTCAAAGTAATCGCCGTCCACCGAGCCCTTGAAGTCGATCGTCACCTGATCGCCGTCTTTGGCCTTGGCGCCTTTTTTCTTGTCTTCGAAGGATTGTGCGGTGCCCGCCAAATCCTTTAGCGCCTGATCAACCGAGGCGTCATCGGCCTTGACCGTCAGTTTATCCAAGGTGATCTTGGAGGCGTCGATTTCCGGGATGGGGGGCAATGCCTCGTACGACATCTCGACCACAACGTCCTGACCTTCTTTCCAGGTCTCGCCGTTGACCATCTTGACGTCGGGCTGCAGCGCCGGACGATCGCCGGTCTTTTCAAAGTGACCCTTCATCGCGCCATCGATGGCGTCTTGCATGGCGTCGCCCGTCAGGCGCTGGCCAAACTGCTTTTTCAGGATCGCCAATGGCACCTTGCCTTTTCGAAATCCTTTGATTTCGACTTCGGGCTGCGCTTCAAGCAACTTTTCCGTCACTTTGGCTTCCAGTTCGGCCGCCGTGACCGTGATGGTATAGCCGCGCTTCAGGCCTTCGTTCAGGGTCTCGGTAACCTGCATGTTCTCGTCCTTCTCATCTTATCTCTTGGTGCGGGTAGAGGGACTTGAACCCCCACGCCTTGCGGCGCCAGAACCTAAATCTGGTGCGTCTGCCAATTTCGCCATACCCGCAAATTGCCACGAAACGGACAGGCCCTTCCCGGAAGGAAGACCCGGACCGCCCCGCAAATCCGCGCCCTTCTAACAAAGGCTTTGCGGGGATGCGAGAGGAAAATCGTCAAATGCGAATTGTGCTGTGGTCGGCAGATTTCGCGCCCCCGTTTTCGCACCCCCGTTTTCGCGCCCCAGTTTTCGCGCCCCAGTTTTCGCGCCCCGTCGCAAATCGCCACGGCTTTAACCCAATCTTGCCATATTGTGCTGCAAAAAAGAGATCCAGACGAGTCGAGGAGATCCAACCATGGCACAGCACACAACCCAAAAGGATCTGCGCAGCAGCGCGGTGGTCACCAGCGGCGTTCTGCAAGGGACCAAGATCTTGACGCTGGATGGCGAAATTCCGGTGGATTTTCTGGAGATGGGAGATCGGGTGCTGACGCGGTCTGGCGCACGGATTTTGAAATCAATCGAGATTACCGTGATGTCGAATGTTCGGATGGTGCGCATCGGCGCCTCCACCTTGGGGGTGGAGCGGCCAGAGGAAGATGTTCTGGTTCCCGCCGGTCAGAAAATTTTGGTGCGCGATTGGCGCGCCATGGCCTTTGCCGGCACCAAACAGGCGCTGATCGCGGCCGCTCGGCTGACGGACGGCGAATTCATTCGGGGCGAAGTCTTGGATCTGGCGCGGATTTATACCCTTGGGTTCGAAGATGAGGTTGTCATCTATGCCGGCGGATTGGAATTGGCCTGCGATCCGGCCGTGGTTTCCGCCTGACACCGGGGTCTTCGCGCTGATCGGGCCGCCTTTTGGCGGCCTTTTTGCTTGGATCACAGCCCCATGGCGCGAAAGACCTTTGGCAACTCTTCGGGCAGATCTTCGGCGATCAGGCCCGGGCCAAAGGACAGGGCCGATTCGACATGCAGCCAAGCGGCGGTTTCGGCGGCGATTTGGGGGGCAAATCCGCGCGCGAGCAGCCCGGTGATGAAACCTGCCAGCACATCGCCCGCCCCTGCGGTGGCAAGCCACGGCGCGGCCCGGTCATATGCGGCGGCGTTCAGGGCGCAGGTGCCATCGGGGCTGGCGATCACGGTATCGGGGCCTTTGAAAAGAACCACGCATCCAGCGCGGGCGGCAGCCTCGCGGGTGGCATCGACCTTGGAATAGGCGGGGCCCTTGGTCGCGGGGGCGTTCAGTTTCGCAGCGATATCGGGGAAAAGGCGGGCAAATTCGCCGCCATGGGGGGTCAGGACGCAATCCTTGTGCAGCAGGGCGAACAAGGTGGGGTCGCCGGAGATCAGGGTGAGGGCGTCGGCGTCGAGGGTCAGGGAGAGGCCCCTTGATGTTGGGTTGGGTGCGGGATCCTGACGCCGCGTGGTCAGCGCCACCCGCACCAATTCCGCCGCCCGCGCGTCAAGGCCCAGACCCGGCCCCAAACACAGCGCGTTGATGCGGGTGTCGGCCAGGATTTCGGCCAGCCCTGCCCCACCTGACACAGTTTTCAGCATGATGGCATCGAGCCGGGCGGCGTTTTCGGCCAAAGCCTCTGGCGGGCAGGCCACAGTCACCAACCCCGCCCCGATCCGCAGCGCGCCGCGGGCGGTCATGCGGGCAGCGCCGCCGTGGCCCGGGGGACCGGAGAGGATGAGGGCGTGGCCGTAGGAGAATTTGTGTCTTTCGCCCGCTTTATGCCCGCTGCCCCCTTTACCGAGAAGGCCGCAGTAAAGCGCCCTGTCGCCCCCTGTCAGGCGAACCTGATCAAAGCGGCGCGCAGGGCGCTGTATGCCAATATCCTGAACCGATAAGATGCTCGAACGCTCCGCGCCCTCGGCCAGATAGTGGCCCAGTTTCGCCCGGTGAAACGTCACCACCTGTTCGGCGGGCATCGCCGATCCAAGACTACGGCCGCTGTCGGAACAGATCCCGCTGGGCAGATCGATGGCAATTACGGCAGGTCGCGCGCCAAGGCCCATCGCCGCCACTTGGTCCATCATTTGGGCCAGTTTGCCCGTGATGGGGCGGCTAAGGCCGGTGCCAAACATGGCATCAAAGATATAAACGGACCCTGCCTTATCACTGCTGTCTGGGGTGTAAGCCTTTGGATCGAATTCATCGATGGAGCGGATTTTGCCCAATTGCAGCCATGTGTCGTGGTTGGCGCGTGCGCTTGGCGGCATAGCGTCGGCTGTTCCGAACAAGAACACCTCGACCTGCCAGCCTTTGTGATGCAGCAACCGCGCCACGACAAACCCATCACCGCCGTTGTTGCCGGGGCCGCACAGAACAACGGCCCGCAACGTGCCTTCTTTGACGTTCCATTCCGCAAACACCGCCTCGACCACCCCGCGCCCCGCCCGCTCCATCAACTCCGGCCCCGTCACCTGACCCGAGGCAATCGCGGCGGCTTCGATGGCGCGCATTTGGGCGGCGGTGAGAAGTTCGGTCATCGCGGCAGCTCCTTCATTCCTATTTCGCCCATTTTTTGATCACTAGGTCTATTTTTTGTGCGGTTGCTGAAAATTCCCGCGCCTGTATGTCGCAGATCATCGCCTTCGAATTGCACCTGCGGGTGCGAAGTGATGTGACACCTTGAGATAGTGGAGGCGGGCGATGAAGAAGATTGAAGCGATCATAAAGCCCTTCAAACTTGACGAGGTAAAGGAAGCTTTGCAAGAAGCGGGGATTCAGGGTCTTTCGGTGACCGAGGTCAAGGGTTTTGGTCGCCAAAAAGGGCATACCGAACTGTACCGCGGCGCCGAGTATGTTGTGGATTTCCTGCCCAAAGTGAAAATTGAGGTCGTGTTGACCGACGATATGGTCGATGCGGCTGTGGACGCGATCATCGCGGCCGCCCGCACCGACAAGATAGGCGACGGCAAGATCTTTGTGTCAACCATTGAACAAGCCATCCGCATCCGCACCGGCGAAACCGGCGACGAGGCGGTCTGATATTTCTGAACACCGGGCCGCAAGGCCTTGAACCATAACCCGAAACTCTGAAAGGCAGAATGATGAGCGCAGTTGCGAAAGCTCTGAAACTGATCAAGGACGAGGAAATCGAATACGTAGATATTCGTTTCACCGATCCCAAAGGCAAGCTTCAGCATGTCACGCTGGTGTCTGATCTGGTTGATGAAGACTTCTTTGAAGAAGGCTTTATGTTCGACGGATCTTCCATCGCGGGATGGAAGTCGATCGATCAGTCGGACATGAAATTGATCCCCGATGCGGCATCGGTTTACATCGATCCGTTCTATGCCGAAAAGACGCTGTGCGTGCATTGCAACGTGGTCGAGCCTGATACAAACGAGGCCTATGACCGCTGCCCGCGCCAGACCGCGCTGAAGGCCGAAGCCTTTTTGAAGTCGTCGGGCATTGGCGATACGGCCTATTTCGGGCCTGAAGCCGAATTTTTCATCTTTGACGACGTGCGCTATTCGGTCACGCCGCGCAAAGTGTCTTATGAAATCGACGCGGAAGCGGCGGCTTGGAACACGGATGCCACCTATGAAGGCGGCAACATGGGCCATCGCGCCGGCCACAAGGGCGGCTATTTCCCGGTGAACCCGATCGACGAAGCGCAGGATCTGCGCGGCGAGATGCTGTCGACGATGAAGCGCATGGGCATTCGGGTGGACAAGCACCACCACGAAGTGGCCACCTGCCAGCACGAACTGGGCATGATTTTTGGCGGACTGGTTGAACAGGCCGACAACATTCAGAAGTACAAATACGTGATCCACAATGTGGCCCATGCCTATGGGAAAACCGTGACCTTCATGCCCAAGCCCATGAAGGGCGACAACGGGTCGGGCATGCATGTCAACATGTCGATCTGGAAAGACGGCAAGCCGTTGTTTGCAGGCGACAAATACGCTGATCTTAGCCAAGAGGCGCTGTATTTCATCGGCGGTATCCTGAAGCATGCCAAGGCGCTAAACGCGCTGACGAACCCCGGCACGAACAGCTACAAGCGTTTGATCCCGGGCTTTGAAGCGCCGGTTCTGCGCGCCTATTCGGCCCGCAACCGGTCGGGCTGCGTTCGTATTCCGTGGACCGAATCGCCCAAAGCCAAGCGTGTCGAGGCCCGTTTCCCCGATCCGTCGGCCAACCCCTATCTGGCCTTTGCGGCCTTGTTGATGGCCGGCCTTGATGGCATCCGCAACAAGATCGATCCGGGCCCGGCTTCGGACAAGGATCTGTATGATCTGCCGCCCGAAGAATTGGCAGCGATCCCAACGGTCTGCGGCAGCCTGCGCGAAGCGCTGGAAGAGCTGGAGATGGACATGGATTTCTTGCTGGCAGGGGATGTGTTCACCCGCGATCAGCTGGAAAGCTATATCGGGCTGAAGTGGGAAGAGGTTTATGCCTATGAGCATACGCCGCACCCGATTGAGTATCAGCTGTACTATTCGTGCTGATCGGCCGGATTTGAATGACAGGGGGGCGCCTTCGGGCGCCCCCTTTGCATTTGCCATGTCAGGGCCTGATTCCTGCCCCGCTTGTGCCCTTGTAGCGGGGTAGCAGGCATCGGGGGCCAGACAGGACCAGACCGATGTTCAAAACCGCAAAAGGGCCGCAGCCGGCGGCGTCCAAGCCAGATATCTGGGCCGAAGGGGCACAGTTTGCGCCGGCCGAGATGCGCCATCTTGCCCGCGTGTCGGTGATCCTGGCCCGGCGCAAAGCGGCCGGGGTGCTGCAGGGCGCAAGCGCCTTGGCGGGCCGCGCGGCCACTGCGGTGGAAGGCGGATTTGGCGCGCAGGCCATCGGGCGGTTGGGGCGGCTGGCGCGGGCGCTGCCCCCCCGGCAGGCCGCAGCCGCGGCGCTGAGCGGGATTTCCCGGATCGGAGCGGCGGCGTCGGGCCTGATTGAAAAGCCGACAGAAGATATCGCGCCTTTGGATTTTGTCGATCTGCGCGGCTATGTCGATCAGCGCCGCAGCGATGCCGCCGTCAAATCCGCCCAAACCGCGCGCAAAGCCGATATAACGCAAGCGGCCAAGCGGCGGGCGGCGGCGGCGGCAGGGCGCGGTATGGACGCTGCAGTGCCGCAAGTTCCGATGGCCGGGCCGACAGTGCCCCTGAGTGCATCGCCCCCGCCCCTTGTTGACGCGGGGGAATTGTTGGCAATTCGGGCCGCCTTGGCCGCCGCGCCAGAACCCGCGCCCCATTTGCCAGCGCCCCCCCCGCCGGCACCCCAAATCGCGCAGGGTCGTGTGTTTTCCCATTTGCCGGTTGACGGTGTTGCGCAGGCGCTGGTCATTCCGGCCCCCGACCCTGTTTCGAACGAGGACAAGCCAAAGCGCGCGCGGAACATCGGCCTGCGGCGCAGGATCGCCGGGGCCATGGCGGCAGGATTGGGGTGGATGGTCCGCCAGACGTGGCGGCTTATCGGGCCGGGGCTGTCGGCGGCCTGCGCCTTTGGGCTGGGTTGGGCCATGGTGGGGGCGATGATGCCTTTTGGTCTGTACCGGGCGGTCAGATTGCATCTGGACGGGGAAGACCTGCGCTATGTCGACTAAGGATACGGCCGCGCAGACGGGCGCAAAAGATGCGGTATGGGCCCGGCATTGTGGCCAAACCGTGCACAATCTTGCGCAAAACGCCTTCATTTTCCACAATTGAACCCAAGTGAGGGCGCAATCGCGGGTCATGGTTAACCAAGATTAACAGGACGCGAACCATGACCCTCTCACCCCTTCTGTGCGCCGCGCAATTGTATTTTACCCGCCCGGAGCCGTTCCGTTTTGCCTGTGTTGTCGCCGATATGGACAAGGTGTTTGAAAACACCAGTCCAGATCCCTTGCTTGTCTGGTGGGACCAGGATGATCTGGTGACGCTGGAATTGGGCCATTTGCGGATTTACCTGAGCTGCGGCGGGGGCGACGAGGCGGGTCCCGGCGCGTTTCTGACCCTTGGGCTGACGGTGGTCACCCCCAACCTTGATCAAGCGCCCGGAATGGACGAGGCCCGGCTGATGGCCATCGCGCGGCTGCTGGTGCGGCGTTTGACCGATACGCTGGACCCCGACGAAGTGTCTTGGGCCCACTTGGCAGAACCCTTGAGCGCCGACAGAATAGAGGCCTTGGGCATTCAGATGTTCCGCGCCGCACAGCAGCGCGGAGCGGGCCGCAGAACCAGCACGCAGGTGCTGCGCCGCCCCGTGAGCGACAGCGATGCCTTGGCGTTTTTTGGGCGGATTCCGTTGATTGCGGCCAAGGGCGCATCCCCGGATCCGGCCCCTGCCCCCGCGCAGACGGGCCGGTTCAGGCTGCAAAAATGGGTGCAATCGCATGCCTTTGGGGTTGTTGCTTTGCTGATGGGCCTGCCCCTTGGACTGGGGGCCATTCAGGCAGGATTTGACAGACCGATCAGCCTGACCGCTTTGGTGGGTCAGGCCGATTCGGGGCCCGGCCCTGCGGCTTTTGCAGGTGACCAAACGGACGACGCCGGGTCCTGAAGCGGGCGCTTAAAGGCGGGCTTCGTCCAATCCGGCGAGCGCGTCTGCAGGAAGGCTGTCCAGAGGCACCACATAGGTGTGGATCGAAAACAGCACGGCTTGGGTCTGGGGAAGCCGGATAAAGCACTGACGTTCGGCGCGCAGAAATCCGCCGCCCCGCCGATCGATGCGGGGGTCATCCTCGCGCCGGGGTTGGTGCAGGGTCGGATCGCGGTAGACCAAAGAGTTCATGCGCCACAGCCCCATGCCCGGGCGGATCACATCGAACATGCGCTGCACGCGGGCTGCCAGATCGCCGTCATAGCTGTGCACCGGTTTATGAATACCGATCAGGGGGCGGCCGATCTTTTCGTGCAGGTGCCATGAGGCGGGAAAACACAAAACAGCGCCGGTCAGTCGGTGTTCGGCATCGGCTTTTTCCATCAGGCACAGATCTTGCTGCACCAGACGCCCAAGGGTTTTCAACGGCTCTGTCCGGTCCAGTGTGACCTGCACCCCATCGGGGCGCGTCGCGGTCTTTGGCCCGATGTCAAAGCCGGCCCTGCCCGCCAAGGCGGCAAGAACAAGGTCATAAAGTTCCTCGGCGGCAGGGCGGCCTTCGGGCAGTTGGCGATAGACCAGATCTGCCTGATCGGCGATCAGACGGTCGCGTTCGGCCATCTGGGGCCCATATGCCTCGTCCTGAAGAAGCCAGTCTTCGCCCGCCAAGGGCATGACGCCCGGCAGACGGGACAGGCGGGGATCCATCCAAGGATGGTGCGGCAGGCGGGATTGAACGATCGGCTGGGACATCGGCGCAGCCTAGCGGGGCGGCGGCGCAAGGAAAAGGGGAAGGATCAGAAAACCGCCAGCAGAAAATCGCGCAGCGCGGTCATGGTTGGGGCGGCATCAAAGGCATCGCCGCCATGGCCCGCGCCGGGCAGAATGGCCAGATCAACCTGTGCCGATGGGTCGACCTGCGCCCAAGCGGCGGCAAGCCGTTCCGATTGGCCTTGTGCGATCAGGGTGTCTGCATCGCCGTGCCGAATGAAGAGGGGCGGCAAAGCGCGGGGCGCCATGGCCGCCAGCCGCCCGATGGGACCGGCGGATGTTGCCCTTTGGGGATCATCGCCCACCGCAAAGCCCAAAAGCTGCGATTCGGCGCTGTCGGCCGCGTTGGTGGCGCCCATGGCGGCGGTGCGGCCCAAGGCCTGCATGTCGGCATCCATGGTCGAAAAATCCATTGGACCAAAAAAATCCACCACGGCGCGGGGCGGCGTGCCCGCCTCGATCAGGGACAGGGCGGTGGAGACCGACAGAAAGCCGCCCGCAGACTGCCCCCACGTGGCAAAGCGGGCCGCATCAAGCCCCCAGGTCGCGGCATTCGCCATCACGAATTGCACGGCGGCAAGGCAATCTTGCCCCTGTGCGGGCCACAGATCTGTCGAGGAATAGCGATAGTTCGGACGCACGACGGCAATACCGGCCTTCAAGAGGGTTTCCGACACAGGCGACATCGTCTTGGACCCGATCTTGAAGGCGCCGCCGTGATATTCGATCACAAAGGGAAAGGGACCCTCGCCTTGGGGCAGGTAGATATCCAAGATCTGACGCGGACCGGCGCCGTAAGGCAGATCGGCCACATCAGGAGAGCGGACCGTGGCCAGACGGTACCCGCGATATCCGCCAACGCCCAAAACCGTGAGCGCGAGGGCGCCCAAAAGACCGCGCCGAAGTTTGTTTGCCATGTCATCATTCCCTAAGCTTGCTGACCCTTATATACGTTCGATACCAAACCTTCCGTCGCAGTATTTTGCAGAATGTTTGGCCGCAAGAGACCCCAAGGGTCCGCGCGCATGGGGGGATTGCGACATGGGACGGGTCGCAGGCAGAGAAGCCTTTGAAAGCACACAAGGCACAGTGACGGCATCTTCAAATTCAAGGTGATCCATGTCGCAATCCTATGCCCAGACCCGCCGCAAGATTGACCCGACGCGGGGCGATACGCTGGGCGATGGCACGCCCAACGACAATGACCGTGTCGAGATCGGGCCGACGCAACTGGCCTTTGGCGAATGGGCGCAGGCGGGGCTGGTTTTGCCCGATCTGGCCAAGATGCGGGATGAGCGGTGGCGGAAGCTGACACAGGCGCTTGTCGACCGCGACTATGGTGCACTGCTGATGTTCGATCCGCTGAACATCCGCTATGCCACCGATACGACCAATATGCAGCTTTGGAACACGCACAACCCGTTCCGTGCCTGCCTTTTGTGCGCCGACGGCCATATGGTGATGTGGGAATACAAAAATTCGCCTTTTCTGGTGACCTTCAACCCCTTGGTCAAGGAACTGCGGTCGGGGGCGACGTTCTTTTACAACTCCACCGGCGACCGCGGCGCGCAGGCGGCCGCGGCATTTGCGGCGCAGGTGGACGAGATTGTGCGCGCCCATGCGGGAACCAACCGGCGGTTGGCGGTGGACAAGATCATGGTGCACGGGCTGCGCGCGCTGGAGACGATCGGATTTGAGGTGATGGAGGGCGAGGAGGTGACCGAGCGCACCCGCGCCATCAAGACCGCCGACGAGATCCTTGCGATGCGCTGCGGCCATCATGCCTGCGAATCCGCCATCGCCGAGATGGAAGCCTTTACCCGGCAGAACGTGCCGGGCGGAGGGATCAGCGAGGATGCGATCTGGGCCGAATTGCACCGCGGCAACATCGCCCGCGGCGGAGAGTGGATTGAAACGCGTCTTTTGGCCTCGGGGCCCAGAACAAATCCGTGGTTTCAAGAATGTGGCCCGCGGATCGTTCAGAACAACGAAATCGTGGCCTTTGACACCGATATGATCGGTGCCTATGGGTTTTGCATAGATATTTCAAGAACATGGTGGGTGGGCGATGGCAAGCCGAGCCCTGCCATGATCTCGGCTTTCGGGCATGCGATGGACCATATCGCCGACCATCAGGCGCGGTTGAAGCCGGGGGTTTCCATCAAGGAATTGGTGTTTGGCGGCCATAAGCTGGATGATCAATATTGGGCGCAGAAATATTCGTGCAAGATGCACGGCGTGGGCCTGTGCGATGAATGGCCCTATGTCAACTATTCGGATGGCTGGATGGACGGGGCGTTTGACGCGGTGTTGGAACCGGGGATGGTTTTGTGCACCGAAGCGCTTGTCTCGCCCGAGGGCGGCGACTTTTCGATCAAGTTGGAAGATCAGGTTGTGATCACCGAAACGGGATGCGAGAATTTGACGCGATATCCCTTTGATGAAAGGCTTCTTGGTCAATGATACCCTTTGGTTTTCTTCGTACGAGTGTACTTTTGGGCAGTGCGCTGGTGATCAGCGGATGCATCGGACAGAAGGTTCCCGCGTCGAACCCGCCTGCCCCGCCGCCACAAATTGCGATCGCGCCCGCCGCAACCGACATCAGCGCGGCCCCTTTGCCCGCATCGGGCGCGGGCGGCATTGTGACGGGTAACGTCATTCCGGATGGCCCCAGCCCGGACGGGGCGGCAAGCCCCGTGGTGGGGATGGCGAACCCGGCCTCAGTGTTCTGCGAACAGCAGGGCGGCACCTTGGAGATGTTGGACCAAACCGGCATGTGCAAATTGCCCGATGGCCGCATGATCGAGGAATGGGCCTATTTCCGGGCGCAAAACCCCGGCTAAGGCGGCGGTATCAGGCTGATGGTGGCCAAAAGGCCCAGATGATCGGACCCTAGCAGTGGGCGCTTTTCCACCGTACCGCCGCCGGGGACGATGATCTGGTCGATGGGCAGGCTGACCCAAGGCAGGATCTGATAGGTCCCGGTCAGGGGGCGTGCTGACTGGCCGCGCGCGGCCTGCCGCACCTGTTCGGTGGCCCGCGACCATGTCACCGCGTTGAAATCCCCCGCAACCACCAAAGGCCCATCAAGCCCGGCCATTTGCGGCAGGATCTGGCGAAGATGATCGGCCTGACCATAGGGCCAGGGCCAGGTCAGATGCACAGAGATCACCCAAAAAGTCCCATACGGCCCCACCACCGGCAGCGCCACCATGCCTTTTGCGCAAAATCCCGGCCCGCCAAGACCATAGCGTGTGGCGATCGCCACGCCGCCGGATTTGCCAAAGCGGCAGTATTTTTGCTGCGGCAAGATATCAGAAAGGGCGGCCAAAAGGGCAAGATTGGCGGGCGACACCTCTTGCAAGGTCACGATATCGGGCTGGGCCGCGCGCATGTCGGCCTCAACCTTTGTCAGGTCCGGGTTGGTCATCAACAGGTTCTTTTGGTATATCCGGATCGTTCCGGGGGCACCGTCGGCCAGATAGGCCAGCGCCAGAGGAAGACTTGCCGCACAGCCAATGACGGCGCCGATGGCGAACAATCGCCAATGCCGCGCCGTACCAAGGGCTGAAGACAGGGCCCAAAGCAGGCCCAAAAGCGGCAGCCGGAAGGCCGCGATACTGTCGCCGATGGGATGAACGGCGGCGCCGTAGCTGGCCAAAACCGCACAAAGTGCCAGCCCCCAAACCGCGATCAGGGAGCGGATCATCGGCCCTGCGTAGGGTCTGACGCCTTTTGGGGGGCGCATGTCAGGGATCCTTTCCCGTTTGCCGTGTCTTGTCATGCCGCCTGCCCCAGTCTAAGGCAAACCCGCCTGCCCCGTCCATGAAAGGCTTTTCAAATGATCCCGCGATATTCCCGCCCGCAGATGGTGGCCCTGTGGTCGCCCGAAACCAAGTTCCGGATCTGGTTCGAAATCGAGGCCCATGCCTGTGATGCGCAGGCGGCCCTTGGTGTGATTCCGGCCGATCATGCCGCGGCGGTCTGGAAGGCCAAGGATGTGAACTTTGATGTGGCGCGGATCGACGAGATCGAGGCCGTGACAAAGCATGATGTGATCGCTTTTCTGACCCATCTGGCGGAGATAATCGGGCCGGACATGGCGCGGTTTGTGCATCAGGGCATGACGAGCAGCGATGTTCTGGATACCACATTGAATGTGCAACTGGTGCGGGCCAGCGATCTGTTGCTGGAGGGGATGGACCGGGTTCTGGCCGCGCTGAAGACCCGCGCGATGGAGCACAAGCACACCCTGCGCATTGGCCGCAGCCACGGCATTCACGCCGAACCCACGACGATGGGGCTGACCTTTGCCCGCTTTTACGCCGAAATGGCGCGGGGCCGGGCCCGTCTGGTGACAGCGCGGAGCGAAATTGCAACCGGGGCGATTTCCGGGGCCGTGGGCACCTTTGCCAATATCGACCCCCGTGTTGAAGAGCATGTGTGCAAGATGATGGGCCTGTCGCCCGAGACGATCAGCACCCAAGTGATCCCGCGGGACCGCCATGCGATGTATTTTGCCACCTTGGGCGTGATCGCATCGAGCATGGAGAACATCGCGACGGAGATTCGCCACATGCAGCGCACCGAAGTTCTGGAGGCCGAAGAATTCTTCAGCCCCGGCCAGAAGGGCAGCAGCGCCATGCCGCACAAGCGCAACCCGGTCTTGACCGAAAACCTGACAGGTCTTGCACGGCTTGTCCGCATGTCGGTTGTGCCGGCGATGGAAAACGTGACCTTGTGGCATGAACGCGACATCAGCCATTCCAGCGTGGAGCGCGCGATTGGTCCGGACACGACGATCACCTTGGATTTCGCGCTGCACCGTTTGGCCGGCCTGATCGAAAAGCTGGTGATCTATCCGGAAAACATGCTGCGCAACATGAACCAGTTCAAAGGCCTAGTAATGAGCCAGCGCGTGCTTTTGGCGCTGACACAGGCCGGCGTCAGCCGCGAAGACAGCTATCGGTTGGTCCAGCGCAATGCGATGAAGGTTTGGGAGAAGGGCGCGGATTTCAAGACCGAGCTTTTGGCCGACCCCGAGGTGACCGCCGCCCTGTCGGCCGAGCAGATCGAGGAAAAGTTCGATATGGCCTATCACATAAAGCACGTGGATACGATTTTCGCGCGGGTGTTTGGCGCGTAAGGGCGACCTTAACCCAAGGTCCTTCAGGGTGGCGAAACAGATTCGTTTACCCGAGGATTTCATGGCGTCTCATCCCCTTACCCGCATCGAAACAGGTCTGCGCGTGGTAACGGACCCGGCCCCGCCCCCGGCAGAGCCGCGCCAACTGACCCAGCGGCAAAAGGCGGCCGTGATTGTGCGCTTGCTGCTGGCCGAGGGTCAGCCGATCAATCTTGGCACCCTGCCCGACCACATGCAGGCCGCGCTGGCCGAACAGATGAGCCAAATGCGGCTGATCGACCGCTCGACCGTTGATGCCGTGGTCACCAGCTTTCTGGAGGAATTGGAACAGGTCGGGTTGACCTTTCCGGGCGGGATTGAGGGGGCCTTGCATATCATGGATGGCCAGATCAGCCAGACGGCCGCTTCGCGGCTGCGCCGATTGGCGGGCGCCTCGTCCAAGATCGACCCGTGGGACCGGATCAATGCGCTGCCCACCGACCGGTTATTGACGGTGCTGGAAGAGGAAAGTGTCGAGGTTGCGGCGGTGATGCTGTCAAAACTGCCGGTGGCCAAGGCGGCGGATCTACTGGGCAAGCTGCCGGGCGAGCGGGCCCGGCGCGTGGCCTATGCCGTGTCGATGACCGGAAACGTGGACCCCGAAACGGTGCGGCGCATTGGGCAAAGCCTCGCCAATCAGCTGGATTCGCAGCCCCCCAAGGCCTTTGACGCCGATCCGGTGGAGCGGGTGGGGGCCATCTTGAACGTGTCGGGGGCCAGCACCCGCGAAGATGTTCTGAAGGGTCTGGAAGAAACCGACCGCCGCTTTGCCGATCAGGTGCGAAAGGCGATCTTTACCTTTGTGCATGTGCCCCTTCGTCTGGGTGCGCGCGATGTGCCCAAGGTGGTGCGCATCATGGATCAGGCCGTTCTGGTCACCGCTTTGGCCGCCGCGCAAGCCAGCCCCGAACTGGCCCCTGCGGTGGACCATTTCCTGTCCAATATGTCCCAGCGCATGGCACAGGGCCTGCGCGAAGAGATCGGCCTGCGCGGCAAGCCGAGAGACAAAGAGGCTGAAGAGGCCATGAGCCGCGTCGTCAACGCCATTCGCGAGTTGGAGGCGGCCGGAGAATTGGTTTTGGTCAAAGACGACGACTAAGCCGATTGCGCCTTTTCCTTTGCCAAGACGCCCCTTAGGGTCCGCGGGCCGCAAGACCGTGCGCACCTTTGGGAATTGATGGATGGCTTTTTCGCGCGAACAAGACAATCGCAAGGGTATTTTGCTTTTGCTGGTGGCCGTTGCCACCTTTTCGTCGATGGATGCCATCGCCAAGGCCTTGGTGGACACCTATCCCGCGCCACAAGTGGTTTGGGTGCGTTTTGTGGGGCAGCTTTTGGCGGTGACGCTGATCTTGCGCGGGCGGCTGATTCAGGAAATTCGCACAGCCTATCCGGTGACCCATTTCTTTCGTTCAGCCACGCAGTTCGGGGCGACGACGTTCTTCTTTTTGTCGTTGGGCTATATCGGGCTGACAGAGGCCACAGCGATTGCCGATATCAACCCGATGCTGATCACTTTGGGGGCGGCGCTGTTTTTGGGGGAAAAGCTGACGGCGGCACGGATTATCGGGGTGATCGTATCGGCCATCGGTGCGCTGATTGTCATCCGTCCCGGGGCGGGAATTTTTACGCCGGGGGCAATCTTTCCGCTGCTTTGCGCGCTGTCCTATGCTGCGAGCGCCTTGTTGACGCGGTTTGTCGGACCCAAGGAAAGCCCCTGGGCATCGATGTTTTATGCCGCCTTGTTCGGAACGATTGTTGCCGGGGCCACGCTGCCGTTCCTGTGGGTTCCCATTGCCCTGTCTGATCTGCCGCTGTTCTTTTGCGTTGGCTGTCTGGGCACTGCGGCGCAGCTGGCGTTGATCCGGGCCTATTCCGTGGCCGAAGCCGCCGCGATCGCCCCCTATTCCTATACCGGCATCTTTTTCGCCTCGACCTATAGCCTGATCTTTTTTGGTGTCTTTCCCGATTGGATCACGGTGGTGGGGATCCTTGTGATCGTGGGATCGGGGCTTTATGTCTGGTCGCAGGAAAAGCCAGCACGCGCGCCGTCACCATAAGGTTTCCCCATGGCGAAAAGCAAAAAGGACGGCTTTCAGCTGACGTATTGGCTGCAAAATCTGTTTTTGCGCGGGCTTTTTGGCGTGCTTTTGGCGCTGCCCTATCGGGTGCGGGTGCCGTTGGCGGGCTGGTGTGTGGCCCATATCGTGGCCCCGGCCGCCGGATATCGCAAACGGGTGCGCGACAATCTGCGGCGCATTTTGCCCCAGATGCCAAAAGCGCAGCGCGACCAGATGGCGCTGGAGGTTCCCAACAATGTCGGGCGCAGTCTAATCGAAATCTACTCGGGCGCGGAATTTGTGGATCATGTGATTGACACGCCGGTTCTGGGCGACGGGTTTGGCGCCCTATTGGAGGCGCAGGCGCGCGGGCAAGGCGTGATCCTGGTGGCGGGGCATTTTGGCAATTACGACGTGATCCGCGGGGTTCTGACCGCCAAGGGCCATCCGGTGGCCGGGCTGTTCAACCCGATGCGCAACCCGTATTTCGATGCGCATTACCGCGCCAAGATTGGCCAGATCTCGCAGCCCATGTTCGCGCGCAGTCGGCGCGGGCTGGCCGAGATGGTGCAGTATTTGCGCGGCGGCGGCATGGTGGGGATGCTGATTGATCAGCACATGCCCAAGGGCAAGGATCTGCTGTTTTTTGGCCAGATCGCGCGCACGGCGCTGTCGGCGGCCGAAATGGCGTTGAAATATGATCTTTTGCTGGTGCCGGTGAATGCGGTGCGGCAACCTGACGGGCTGAGCTTTGAAATCATCGTGGACAAGCCGATCGCGCGCGGCGATCCCGCACAGATGACGCAGGCGCTGAACGACAGTCTTGAGGCTTTGGTGCGGCGGTATCCGGCGCAATGGTTCTGGATCCACCGGCGCTGGCGCTGGCCGGCCGCGCCAAATCAGTGATCGGCGGTTAGCGGACCAAGGCCGCCGCAATCACGGGGCCCATGTCGGGCGACTGAAGCAAGACGGCCGCCGAGTCTGTGCCTGTGATCGGAACCGTCAGCGACAAGGCATCGTTGCCGGCCCATTGGCCGATCGGCGTGACCGACGAGACGATGTTGATATACTTCACGGTTTTGCCCGCATTTTCGCCGTGCAGAATTTCAACCGAAGCTTGGGGGACATAGCGCACAAGCAGCACCTCAACCGGGCCGGACACCGCGCCGAGCGAGGTTCCGTTGATGTCCAGGCTCTCGCCGCTGCGCGTCAGGCTGAGCGTGGCGATGGGATCCTTGTTCATCTCGTGCATGAGGGCCGACATCAACGCCTGGGAATCGGACCCGATCACGCGCGCGGCGCCATTCACGATGGCTTGGGGGGTGTAGATCATTCTTTCGCCCGCCGCATGGGCATAGTCTTTTTGGCGCGCGGTGTGGGCGGGCGTTGCGAACTGGTCTTGCCAGCCCAGATAATCCCAATAATCCACGTGAAAGGCCAAAGGCAAGACTTCGACGTTCTTGGCCATTTGTTCCAACAACAGGTCGGCAGGCGGGCAAGACGAACATCCCTGCGCCGTGAAAAGCTCGATCACGACCAAGGGGCCGTCAGCCTGCGCCAAGTTTGGCAGGCTGAACACCAAGGCGGCCAAAGGTCCGGTGAAGCGTCGTAGATGGTGCATGTGTTTTGTTCCCCTTGCCCCTTTGTAACCGGGCAAGGGCCCGAGTGCCAATCAACCAATCGAGAGAGGCAGGCGCAAGTCCTTCACGTCCGCTTTACCCAGCAGAATTAGACTTTGGGGAAGAAAGGATCTGGAATTTCGGCATACAATGGCATACAATGCGAGATGAACCTTGATTGATTCCCTTGCGCGGCCCCGTCGCTTCGGGCAAACCCGCGTGTACATACCCTCATGGAGGACGCAATGACCGTCACAGTCGGACACGACGCAGCCCGCACCCGCAAAACCCTGACCGCCGGTGGTCAGACCGTTTCTTACTATTCGATCCCGGCGGCCGAAGCGGCCGGTCTTGGAGAGTTTGCGCGTCTTCCGGCCAGTTTGAAGGTTGTGCTGGAAAACATGCTGCGGTTCGAAGATGGCAAGACGGTATCGGTCGAGGACATCAAGGCGTTTTCCGATTGGGGCAAGATGGCGGGAAAGAACCCGCGCGAGATTGCCTATCGGCCGGCGCGGGTGTTGATGCAGGATTTCACCGGCGTTCCGGCTGTGGTGGATCTGGCCGCGATGCGCGATGGCATTTTGGGCCTGGGCGGCAACGCACAAAAGATCAACCCGCTGAACCCGGTCGATTTGGTGATCGACCATTCGGTGATGATTGACGAATTTGGCACCCCGCGCGCCTTTCAGGCCAATGTGGACCGCGAATACGAGCGGAACATGGAACGCTATGTCTTCTTGAAATGGGGACAAAAGGCCTTTGACAATTTCCGAGTGGTGCCCCCCGGCACCGGGATTTGCCATCAGGTCAATCTGGAATATCTGGCGCAGACCGTTTGGCTGGACATCGACCAGACCGGGCAGTTGGTGGCCTATCCCGATACCTTGGTGGGCACCGACAGCCACACCACCATGGTCAACGGTCTGGCGGTTCTGGGCTGGGGGGTGGGCGGAATCGAGGCCGAGGCCGCCATGCTGGGCCAACCGGTGTCGATGCTGATCCCCGAAGTGGTGGGATTCAAGCTGACCGGGCACATGATGGAAGGCACCACGGCCACCGACCTTGTGCTGAAGGTGGTGCAGATGCTGCGCAAGCATGGCGTGGTGAACAAATTTGTCGAATTTTACGGCGAGGGGCTGGACCGTCTGCCGCTTGCAGACCGCGCCACGATTGCCAACATGGCCCCCGAATATGGCGCAACCTGCGGCTTTTTCCCGATCGACGGGGAAACAATCCGCTATTTGCGCGGCACGGGCCGCGAGGAGGACCGCATTGCGCTGGTCGAAGCCTATGCCAAGGCCAATGGCATGTGGCGCGACGAGAGCTATGATCCCATCTACACCTCGACCCTGCATCTGGACATGGGCACCATTGTGCCGGCGATTTCCGGGCCAAAGCGCCCGCAAGATTACCTGCCCCTGACCGAGGCCAAGGCGTCTTTTGCCAAGGAAATGGCCGGATCGTTCAATCGGCCCCAAGGGATTGACGTGGCGGTGAAGGGGCATGATTTCACCATGTCATCGGGCAAGGTGGTGATTGCGTCCATCACGTCATGCACCAATACATCGAACCCCTATGTGATGATCGGGGCGGGTCTGGTTGCCCGAAAGGCGCGGCAGTTGGGCCTGACCGCCAAGCCATGGGTCAAAACCTCGCTGGCGCCGGGAAGTCAGGTGGTTTCCGAATATCTGGAGGCCGCCGGTCTGCAAGAGGATCTGGATGCGGTCGGGTTCAACCTTGTCGGCTATGGCTGCACCACCTGCATTGGCAATTCCGGCCCGCTGAATCCGGCGATTTCCGAAGCCATTGCCGAAGGCGATCTGGTGGCGGCGGCCGTCTTGTCGGGCAATCGCAACTTTGAAGGGCGCATCAGCCCCGATGTGCGCGCCAACTATCTGGCCTCGCCGCCCTTGGTGGTGGCCTATGCCTTGGCGGGCGACATGAATATTGATCTGACCACAGAGCCGTTGGGCATGGGCACAAACGGCCCGGTCTATCTGAAAGACGTCTGGCCGACGAACAAGGAAATCGCCGATCTGGTGCATGCCACCGTGACGCGCGAAGCCTTTCAAAAGCGGTATGCCGATGTGTTCAAGGGTGATGCCAAATGGCAGGCGGTGGAGATCACCGACAGTGAAACCTATGATTGGCCGCCCGCGTCGACCTATATTCAGAATCCGCCCTATTTCCGGGGCATGTCGAAAAATCCGGGCGTGATTTCGAACATAACCGGCGCGCGGATTTTGGGCGTTTTCGGCGACATGATCACGACGGACCACATCTCGCCGGCGGGCAGTTTCAAGGCGGGCACCCCGGCGGGCAAATATCTGACCGAACGGCAGGTTCCGGTGTCAGAATTCAACAGCTATGGCGCGCGGCGCGGCAATCACGAAGTGATGATGCGCGGCACGTTGGCCAATATTCGGATCAAGAACGAAATGCTGGCCGGGGTCGAAGGCGGATATACCAAAGGACCGGACGGCGCACAAACCTCGATCTATGACGCGTCGATGGCCTATCAGGCGGCGGGAACGCCTTTGGTGATCTTTGGGGGCATCGAATATGGCGCGGGATCTTCGCGCGACTGGGCGGCCAAGGGAACGGCGCTGTTGGGGGTCAAGGCTGTGATTGCCGAAAGCTTTGAGCGGATCCACCGGTCAAATCTGGTGGGAATGGGCGTCATTCCGTTCGAGTTCACCGAAGGACAGACGCGCAAGACCTTGGGCCTGACCGGAGATGAGATTATCTCGATCGACGGGTTGGAGGGCAATCTGCGCCCCTTGTCGACGGTGGCCTGCCATATCGACTTTGCCGACGGATCGAAAAAGACGATTCAGATCAAGTGCCGGATCGATACCGAAATCGAGATTGAATATGTCGAACATGGCGGTGTGCTGCATTATGTGCTGCGCAACCTTGCCTCGGCCTGACGGACCAACAACGCGGCAGGATAAAAGCAAAGGCCCAAGGGTTTCCTTGGGCCTTTGCGCCTTGTTAAGCATTGATTGGTAGGACGGGGCGGCACCTACATACGGACCATCTCATGCCCCCAAGGTTCCCCCCCCTGCCGCCTGCCGACGCTGACGCGCCGCGCCAACCGGGTCTTTTCGATCATGTTGGGACGGCCGAATGGCTGATGCTGATTGCGGCGCTGACAATTGTCGTCTGGGGTTAGGGCTGCTGCGTGACATCGTGGCCATAAAGCCAATCGAACCGCGACAGGGCAAATCCCGGCGCAAGCAGGCCTGACAGGCGCAGGCCCAGATGCGCAAAGGCCCGCAAAGGATCGCGCAGGTGATAGGCGCGGGCATTGCCGTTGGCGGCCGCGACGGTGCGGCTGGTGCGGGCGTGGCGGGCGGATTGATACTGGGACAAAGCCTGTGTCAGGTCTGGCGCACTTTGCAGCGTGCCGGCCAGAACAAAAGCATCTTCCAGCGCCATGCAGGCGCCTTGGGCCAGGAAGGGCAAGGTCGGATGCGCGGCATCCCCAAGAAGGGCGGCCGCGCCTTTTGGCAGGGCGCGGCCCCAAAGCGGCGCGACCGGATGCCGGAACAGGCCCCAAAGCCAGACATCCTGCGCCTGATCCAGCCAAGCGCGCACTTTGGGATCAAAGGCTTCGAAGGCCAACTGCATCTCCATCGGATCGTCGCGCAGGGTCCAGCTTTCCTGCGTCCAGCTGCGGCGCTCTTCCACGGCGACGATGTTGCGCAGGGTTCCGCCGCGCAAGGGATAGCTGACCAGATGGCGCCCCGGGCCCATGAAAACCTCGGCCTCGGGGGGGGCATCGGTTTCGCAGGGGATCAAGGCGCGCCAAGCGACCTGTCCGGTGAAAAACGGCGTCTGCGGGCCATTAAGGGCAGCGCGAACGTGCGAATGCAGGCCGTCCGCGCCGATCAGAAGATCGACCTCTTGGGGGCCGTCCATGGTCGTCAGACGGGGGCGGTCGCCCGACAGATCGATGCTGAGCACCTTTTGCGTCAGCGCGATTTGCGCGCCTGCCGCCTCGGCCGCGGCTTTCAGGGCTGCGATCAGATCGGCGCGGTGCACAAAAAGATAGTCCTGATCGGGGCGCAGACGCGCCAGATCCAGACGCAGAACGCGGCGCGCATCGGCCCCATTGCGCAGAACAACGGCCTGCGCCCGCGTGCCGTCTACCGCGACCCCCAAGGCGCGCAGCACCGCCGCCCCGTTGGGCGAAATCTGCAGCCCTGCCCCCACCTCGCGAATCGCATCGGCCTGTTCCAGAACGCGCACCTGCGCCCCGCGCTGCGCCAGCGCGCAGGCCAGACAAAGCCCGGCCACCCCGGCCCCGACAACCGTGATCTGAAGTGATGCAAGGTGCATGCGGCCCTCCGAAACGAAAACGCCGAACCTGATCGGTTCGGCGTCAGTCTTTCCTGTTCCAAGCCGCGCCGCAAGGACGGGCGATGCCGCAGGGGGTCAATCGTCGCGGTGCACTTTTTCGCGGCGTTCGTGCTTTTCCTGCGCTTCGAGCGTCATGGTGGCAATCGGGCGCGCATCCAGACGCTTCAGGCTGATCGGCTCTCCGGTAACTTCGCAGTACCCAAATTCGCCATTTTCGATCCGGCGCAGGGCCGCATCAATCTTGGACACCAATTTACGCTGACGATCCCGGGTGCGCAATTCCAGCGCACGATCCGTCTCTTCCGAGGCGCGGTCTGCCAAATCCGGAACCGACCGCGCGGATTCTTGCAGATTGTCGATCGTTTCTGCCGATTGATCCAGAAGCTCTTGCTTCCAGACCAACAACTTGCGCCGGAAATATTCCAACTGGCGGTCGTTCATAAAATTTTCGTCCTCAGCAGGACGGTAGTCCTCTGGCAGGAACAGTTCGGCTTTCATCGCAGCACACTCCACATCTTGGGCGATCATCGTCGAACAGCGGCTTCGACAACCCGTCCTTGTGTCTGGGCGGTGCCATAAAGGATTGCGCCCCTCTTGTCACTAGCGGTTGCCACAAATTCGCGTGGGACATAGGGTTCGCCTAAAAATAGGAAGCCGTCATGTCATTCGCCTCAACCGACCGATACATCGCCACCGAAGATCTGCGCGCTGCCGTCAATGCCGCCGTCACGCTGCAACGCCCGCTTTTGGTCAAAGGAGAGCCGGGTACCGGAAAGACGGAGCTTGCCCGGCAGGTGGCCACGGCCTTGGGGATGGAGTTGATGGAATGGCACATCAAATCCACCACCAAAGCGGCGCAGGGCCTGTATGAATATGACGCTGTCAGCCGTCTGCGAGACAGCCAGTTGGGCGAGGCGCGGGTGCATGACGTTGGCAATTACATTCGGCGCGGCAAGTTGTGGCAAGCCTTTGCGGCTGAGCAGCGGGTGGTTTTGCTGATTGACGAAGTGGACAAGGCCGACATCGAGTTTCCGAACGATCTTTTGCAAGAATTGGACCGGATGGAGTTTCATGTCTATGAAACCGGCCAAACCGTGCGCGCCCTGCATCGCCCGGTGGTGATCATTACCTCGAACAACGAAAAGGATTTGCCCGACGCCTTCTTGCGCCGCTGCTTTTTCCACTTCATCCGCTTTCCAGACCCACAAACGCTGGCCGCCATTGTGCGGGTGCATTTTCCGGGGATCAAAGAGGCGCTTTTGACGGCTGCCTTGACCCAGTTCTTTGAAATCCGTGAGACGCCGGGGCTGAAAAAGCGGCCCTCCACCTCGGAGGTGCTGGACTGGCTGAAACTGTTGTTGGCCGAGGACCTGACGCCCGAAGACCTGCGGCGCGAGGGAAAGACCGCCTTGCCGAAACTTTACGGTGCGCTTTTGAAGACGGAACAGGATGTGCAACTGTTTGAGAGGCTGGCCTTCATGGCCCGCGCCGGACGATGACCATTGGGCCCGCGCAGGAAACGCCAAGGCAGAGAATCGGGCAATTTAGCCCAAGTTTGGCCACAATCCTGACACAAATCGATCACGTAAATATGTTTTCTGAAATATATTGTATTTTTTCGTGATAGTTGCGTCCAAATCTGGCGGTCATCCTGAACCTGTCCCCCAGTCCTAGTAAACGCGCGATTCACCAAATTCCCCATCATTGACATAAAGCCGCCCCTGTAACGACACTTCGGCAGTGTCTTGTCACAGTTAGTGATCCTCTGCCTGAATGAGGTCGCGAAACAGGGTGGTCGGGGCTGACCTGCCGGTCCGTCTTGGTGCTTTGGGGAACATGCCCCGGGCCCGCATCCTGTGTCATTGGTCTGACCTGCTCGCCAGGCCAAGACGTCTTAGGGCAGAGGGAACGCAGACTGGGAAACGGATGTGCATTTGCATGACGTTGGCAAGGCTTTTGCACGGGGGTGCGGGCTTTGGCAAATTCATGACAGCCGCCCGCACCCCCATTTTGAATTTAAGTTGGGCGGGGGGACCGCCAAAGCATATAAAGGCTGCCACCTATGCGATTTATGCCAATGCTCAGCGTTGCGTTGCTTGTTTCCTGTGCCGCACCGCAAGCCAACCAAGTGTCCAAAAGCTATCCTGAGATGCAGCCGCAGGGGCTGAGCCTGCCAGCGATGCAAAGCTTTGCGCCGCAAGCCTTGGCCCCGATCGGACATTCCAATGCCGAGCTTGCGCAATTGTTCCTGCGGTTGGAATTCCAGTTGGAAAGTGGCCGTGATTTGCTGCGGATGTCGCGGTTTGAAGGGCCGATCGGCATCGCCCTGACGGGCGAGGTTCCCAATGGCGCAAAGGCAGAATTGGCCCGTCTTGTCGCCCGCTTTCAATCCGAGGCGGGGCTGAATGTGCATATTGCTGAAACCGCCGAGTCTGCCTCTATCACGGTGAATTTTGTTCCCGGCGCGCAGATGAAACGTCTGGTCCCTTCGGCGGCCTGTTTTGTGG
This sequence comes from Paracoccaceae bacterium, assembly GCA_947461435.1. Lineage (GTDB taxonomy): Bacteria > Pseudomonadota > Alphaproteobacteria > Rhodobacterales > Rhodobacteraceae > CAIYZT01. The sequence continues at coordinate 29,882 of CANHLE010000019.1, forward strand.
TGCCCGGCGTTCGGTCCTTGGACGAATACCGCGCGGCGCGCGGGACGGCGGCCGTGGATTGGGCCCATATCACCCAGCGCAGCCACGTGGCGGTTTTTGTGCCCGAAGGCACCAGCCCGCAAGAGGTGCGCGATTGCATGCACGAAGAACTGGCCCAAGCGATGGGTCCCCTGAACGATTTGTACGAATTGGGGGATTCGGTCTTTAATGACGATAACTTCAACACCGTTCTGACCGATTTCGACATGCTGATGTTGCGCCTGCATTACGCGCCCGAATTGCAAAGCGGCATGAACGAGGCGCAGGTGGCAAGCCTGATCCCGGGGTTGCTGGCCCAGTATAACCCGGCCGGCAAAACCGCCAGCGGCATGGCGGCCCCTGCCCCCTCGCCCTTGAGTTGGAGCGTGCTGGTCAGCAAGGCTATGGGCCTTGGCGGGGTTGGTGGGCGCAAGGCCGCGGCCGAACAGATGATCGCCATGGCCGGCGCGCAAGGTTGGACCGACAGCCGGCTGGGGCTGGCCTATTTCCTGGCGGGCCGCTTAGCAGCGCAAACCAATGCTGCCAAGGCCATCGCCTATTTCGATCAGGCGTCGCAGGTCTATCGCCGCGTGCCCAATGGCGGGCTTCATGCGGCGCATGTCGATTTGCAACTGGCAGCCATTGCCCTTTCGGCAAATCAGAACGAGCAGGCCATCGCCTTTATCGATCGGTCGATCGGGGCGGTCAAAGCCGGGCAAAACGCGGCCATGCTTTCGACCATGATGCTGATCAAGGCCGAGGCGCTGGAGGATCTGGGCCGCGACCAAGAGGCTCAGTCCTTGCGTCTCGACACTCTGGGATGGGCGCGGTATGGCTTTGGCTCGGATCAGGCGCTGCGGGCGAAAACGGCGGAAATCGCCGCGCTGGCCGCGCGCGGATAGCGGGGCGTTTTGCCCCCGGGATTTGGGGGCGAAAGAGATGATCGTTGCAACCTATTACGTGGCCGGGGGCGCCCGGTTTGGGGCGCTTTTGGGGGCGGGGCTGGCCAAGCGCCGGGGGGGACGCGCCGCAGATTTGCTGCATTATGCGGCGGTTCTGGCGATCATCTTTGCGCTGGCCGGTCTGTTTCTGTCGGTCGTGCTTGGCCGCGGCGTGGCGGGATAAGCCGATGTTTCTGCCCTTCTTCCACAGCTTGCGGAAGGAAGGTGTGCCGGTGTCGCTGCGCGAACATCTGGCTTTTCTGGAAGGGATGGCGGCCGGTCTGGTGACCTATGATCTGGACGGGTTTTATTACCTGGCCCGAACGATTCTGGTCAAAGACGAGCGGCATCTTGACCGGTTTGACCGGGCTTTTTCGGCCGCCTTCAAAGGGGTGGAAAGCCTGAGCGACGCGCAGGTTCTGGAAGCGATGGACCTGCCGCGCGAATGGCTGGAAAAGCTGCTGGAGCGGCAATTGACCGACGCCGAGAAGGCCGAAGTTCAGGCCCTTGGCGGATTTGAGGCCTTGATGGAGACGCTGCGCGCCCGATTGGACGAACAAAAGGCGCGCCATCAGGGGGGCAACAAATGGGTGGGAACGGCCGGAACCTCGCCCTTTGGGGCCTATGGGTATAATCCCGAAGGGGTGCGCATCGGACAGGATGGCAGCCGCCATCAGCGGGCCGTCAAGGTGTGGGACAAGCGGGAATTTCGCAATCTGGACGATCAGGTTGAACTGGGCACGCGCAACATCAAGGTGGCGCTGCGCCGTTTGCGCCGCTGGGCCCGCGACGGGGCGGCAGAAGAGCTGGACCTGGATGGCACCATTCGCGCCACGGCCCAGAACGGGTGGCTGGATGTCAAGACGCGGCCTGAACGGCGCAATGCGGTCAAGGTCTTGTTGTTTCTGGATATCGGCGGATCGATGGATCCTTATATCCGCGTGATGGAAGAATTGTTCAGCGCCGCGCGCGCCGAATTCAAACATCTGCAACACTTCTATTTTCACAACTGCCTGTATGAGGGCCTGTGGCGCGACAACAGCCGACGTTGGAACGAACAGATCCCGACATGGGATGTCTTGCGCAGCTATGGGAGCGACTACAAAGCCATCTTTGTTGGCGATGCCTCGATGAGCCCTTATGAGATCACGCAGATCGGCGGCGCGAACGAGCACTGGAATGCCGAATCTGGCAAGACCTGGCTGGAACGGGCCTGCGCCCAGTGGCCAAGCCATGTGTGGATCAACCCCGCGCCCGAGCCCTATTGGGGCCATACCCAATCCATCCGGGTGATCCAGTCGATCATGGGGCCGATGGTGCCCATGACGTTGGACGGGATCAGCCGCGGCATCAAGGCGCTGCGATGACAAAGGCGCAGGTTTGGAAAAAATCGGCCCGGGCCAGATCGGCCCTTTTCCAGCGCGCGGCCGCGCCTATATCTGGTACATGATCCGAGTTGTGCCCCTGTTGCTGGCCGTGGCCTATGCCGTCTTGATGCTGCGGTTTTCCGTTTGGCAAACCAAACGCACCTTGGATGCGCAGTCCAAACCCTTGACTGACCCTGATCTGAAGGCGTTGACCCGGCAGATGGCCAGCGCCTTGGAGGTGCCCGAAATTGAGGTTTCGGTCTATCAGATCGATGCGGTCAACGGATTGGCGGCCCCCGATGGGCGGATCTTCCTGACGCAAGGGTTCTTGGCCCGCAAGGCCGCGGGCGAGGTCAGCGACCACGAGTTGGCCTCTGTGATCGCGCATGAATTGGGCCATGTCGCACTGGGCCATTCGCGGCGGCGCATGGTTGATTTCACCGGACAGAATGCGGTTTTTGTGCTGCTTTCGGCGCTGCTGAACCGCTTTTTGCCGATTGTCGGGGTTTGGTTGGCGCGGATCATTTCAACCGCGTTGATGGCCCGCCTGTCGCGCCGCGACGAATTTGAAGCCGATGCCTGGGCCACGGCGCTGTTGATCAAATCGGGGATCGGGACGGCACCGCAAAAATCGTTGTTTCGCAAGCTGGAAGGATTGACCGGCCCCAAGGCGCAAGGCGTGCCCGCGTGGTTGCTAAGCCATCCCCACACGGCCGAGCGTATCGCGGCGATTGAGGCGAACGAGGCCCGCTGGGGGGTTTAGGCCGACAGGGCCTTGCCCAGACGGTGCAGTTGCACCCGCTTCATCAGGGCCTTGATCGGCATTGGCTGGCCCGACAACCGCTGCGCGGTGGCGCGCACGCCTTCGACGATCTGGGCCACGGTTTGCGGGTGACGGCTGTGCAGTTCCCACAAAAACCCATCCGGATCGCGCCGTTCGATCTGCCATTCGGCCAGCACGGGGCGGGGAAAATCCTGCGCGTTGAAGGTCACGATCGCATCGGCATGGGCCGAAATTGCCACGGCCAGAACATGGATGTCATTGGCATCTGGCAGGGATAGTTTCGCCTCGATGTTAGGCTGGGCCTCTTGCAGGGCGCGGGGGAAGGCGGCCTTGGCCAGCGCGGCATCGCCGCGGGCAATCTCTTGCGCTGCGGGGCCGATCTTGGCCGTGGCCAGAACCCATTCGCGCAAGATGCGGTCGGACCAGACCGGATCGTACAGCCCGGCCCGCGCCACCCCCAGCAGGATTTCGCGCAGGACCGTCGGGTACAAAACGCAGGCATCCAGAACCACCCGCATCGCCCGTCAATCCAGCCGGAAGACGAGCGATTTGAGGTAACCGCTTTCGGCCAGTTGCGGCAGCATCGGATGGTCTGGCCCGGCAAAGCCGGTGTGCAGCAGCTGCGAGCGCCGCCCCCCCCGGCCCAGACCGCGCGCGCAGGCATTGCGAAACGAGGCCAGATCCACCGCATGGCTGCATGAACACAGCACGATGTACCCGCCGGGGGCCACCAAAGGCGCCGCAAGACGCGCGATGCGTTCATAGGCGCGCAGGCCCGCCTCCAGCGCGGGTTTGGCCGGTGCAAAGGCTGGCGGATCGCAGATCACCAGGTCAAACGCGGCCCCTTCTGTTGCCAGCGCTTCCAGCACCTCAAAGGCATCGCCTTGCCGGGTGGCAAAACGGCCGTCCACGCCTGAGGCCTTGGCCCCCTGCATCGCCAGTGCGAGGGCCGGGGCCGATCCATCCACAGACAGCACCTGCACCGCCCCGCCCGCCAGCGCCGCCAGACCAAAGCCGCCGACATGGCTGAACATGTCCAGCACGCGCGCACCCTTGGCCAAACGGGCGGCAAAGGCATGGTTGGGGCGTTGGTCAAAGAACAGACCGGTTTTCTGCCCGCCCATCACATCGGCCAGATAGATCGCGCCGTTCATCGGCACCTGCACCGGGCCATCGACAGCGCCCGCCAGCAGCACGGTTTCCTCGTTCAGCCCCTCAAGCCCGCGAGAGCGGCCGGTGGCATTTTTCACGACGGTCGTGATGCCGCCAACCTGACGGATCGCGGCAGTCAGGGGGTCGATCAGGGTTTCGGCCCAGGCGGCATTGGGCTGAACCACGGCAAGATCGCCAAAGCGGTCAATCACGATGCCGGGCAGACCATCCGCCTCGGCGTGGACCCAGCGATAATAGGGCGCATCATACAGGCGGGTGCGCAGATCCAGCGCGCGCGACAGGCGGGCGGCGAACCAGGCCTGATCGATCTGCGCCTCGGGATCGCGGTCCAGCATTCGGGCGATGATCTTGGATTTGGTGTTGACCGTGACAAGCCCCAGCGGGCGCCTGTCCCCATCTTCCAGCACCGCGAGCGCGCCGGGCGCAAGCGACGAGGTGCGGCGGTCTGTCACCAATTCATCGGCATAGACCCAAGGGAATCCGTGGCGGATGGCCCGCGCTTCGGCTTTGGGTTTCAGCCGCACAACAGCGCGGCCACGCGGGGCGCCATCGGGCGCGTCGGGAAGGTCATCTTGGGTCATGGCCACCCCTTACCGGATTGCCGCCCAATGCGAAAGCCCCGGCGCGGTGCGGCGCCGGGGCTTTGTGACCTGTGAGAAGAGGGCCTAAAGGGCCGAAGGCAGGACCAGATGCGTCAGTTCGTACTGCAAGACTTCTGAGAGACGCTGCGTGACCACGACTTTTTCTGTACGCCCGGCATTGTCTTCGGCAATCGCGCGCACCCCGCCCGAGCCTTTGACATCGGCGACAATCGGCCGTGGGCCATCGATGACCATCCCGGTTTGCGCATCGCGCAGCGTCATCATGAAGTGCATGGCATAATTGCCGCCCGTCACATAGCGCGCCTTTTCTGTCAGCCCGTGGAACCGAGTGACTTCAAGGGCGACGATCACCGGGCGGCCTTGGGTCAATGTGGTGGTGGCTTCGGCGGCCGCGGATTCAAAGATGGCGGCGACTTGGGTGTGGCGGTCGCCCAAGGGATCCCCGCGCCAGACAATATCGGCCACGGGCACAAAAACATCGGCCTCGCTGACTTTCAGGGTCTGGGGGACCGAGATTTCGATGCCCTGCACGGCCAGTTCCGCAGGCAGGGCGATTTCCTCGGGTGCGGTGTTTTGAATGGCGGTGGTCAAATAGGGTGGGGTGGCGTTTCGGCTGGACTGAGTCGTCGTGCCGCAGGCGCTGAGCGCTGCGAGCGCGATCACAAGGCAAAGCGGTCTTTTCATTGACATGGTCATGTCCCTATACTGTCTTGGCGTCCCCAGGCCCGTGCTTTAGGTTTTCCTTCAAATTAAGGCATCATTAAGCAAGATTAACGGCAAAGCTGCGAAGATTGGCACGATCGCCCCTTACCGGGGTTGGCCGCGCCTAAAAAACACAAGCGGTGGGCGGAAAGAGGAATTGTTAGCGCTAACAAGTTCTGATAAGGACGGCCCATCCAAAGACTGGCACCAAAGGATTTGACCTTGCCCCTGCATCCCGCTCTGGACCGTGTGACGGACCGCATTCGCGAACGATCGGCCAAACCTCGCGCAGACTATTTGCAGCGTCTGGCGGCCGCCGTTGCCAAGGGCCCGGCCCGGGCGCATTTGTCATGCGGAAATCAGGCGCATGCCTATGCCGCGATGGCGGCGGACAAGGCCACACTCGTGTCGGCAAAGGCGCCCAATATCGGGATCGTCACGGCCTATAACGACATGCTGTCCGCGCATCGGCCTTATGAATCCTATCCCGAATTGATCCGCGCAGCGGCCCGCCGGTACGGGGCCACAGCGCAAGTCGCGGGCGGTGTGCCAGCCATGTGCGACGGGGTCACTCAAGGGCAGGTCGGGATGGAGTTATCCCTTTTTTCACGCGATGTGATCGCCTTGGCCGCCGGAATCGGGCTGAGCCACAACACCTTTGACTCGGCGCTGTATCTGGGGGTTTGCGACAAGATCGTTCCCGGTTTGATCATGGCGGCGGCGGCCTTTGGCCATATCCCGGCGGTCTTTGTTCCGGCAGGGCCGATGACATCGGGCATTCCGAATGATCAAAAGACCAAGGTGCGCAACGCCTTTGTGGAGGGCAAGGCTACCCGCGATGAATTGATGGCGGCGGAAATGGCCAGCTATCACGGTCCGGGAACCTGCACCTTTTACGGCACGGCCAACACCAATCAGATGTTGATGGAATTCATGGGTTTGCATCTGCCGGGGGCTTCTTTTGTCAATCCCGGCACCCCGCTGCGCGACGCGATGACCAATGCAGCGGTGGAACGGGCGGCGTCTATCACGGCTTTGGGCAATGATTTCCGGCCTGCGGGCGAAATTCTGGATGAGCGCGCCTATGTCAACGGGATGGTCGGTCTGATGGCGACGGGCGGGTCGACCAATTTGATCTTGCATCTGCCCGCCATGGCCCGCGCCTCGGGGGTTTTGATCGATCTGGAAGATTTCGATGATCTGTCGCAGGCGGTTCCCTTGATGGCCAAGGTCTATCCCAACGGCCTTGCGGATGTGAACCATTTCCACGCGGCGGGCGGGCTGGCCTTCATGATCGGGCAGCTTTTGGATGCGGGGCTGCTGCATCCGGATGCCAAGACGGTTCTGGGCACGGGTCTGGCCGACTACCGCGACGAGCCGCGTCTGAACGACGGACAGCTGAGTTGGACCGAAGGGCCCAAGAACAGCCTGAACGATAAAATCCTGCGCCCGGCCCAAGACCCGTTTCAACCGACCGGCGGGCTGCGGCAATTGGCGGGAAATCTGGGGCGCGGGGTGATCAAGGTCTCTTCGGTGGCGCCGGACCGTCATGTGATCGAGGCCCCGGCTCGGATCTTTCACAGCCAAGATGCGGTCAAGGCTGCTTTCAAGGCGGGGGAGTTCACGTCCGACACCGTGGTTGTCGTGCGTTTTCAAGGCCCGCGCGCCAATGGCATGCCGGAACTTCATTCGCTGACGCCGACGCTGTCGGTGCTGCAAGACCGCGGCCTGCGCGTAGCCCTTGTTACCGATGGGCGCATGTCGGGGGCCAGCGGCAAGGTTCCGGCGGCGATTCATGTATCGCCCGAAGCGGCCCAAGGCGGCCCCTTGGCCCGTCTGCGCGACGGCGATATCGTGCGTTTGGATGCCGATGCCGGCACGCTGTCGGTGCTGGCGCCCGATTTTGAGACGCGCACAGCGGTGGTGGTGGATTTGTCGGCCAATGAAACCGGGATGGGGCGCGAATTGTTTGCGGCTTTCCGGGCTGGCGCGGGCACCTCGGAAACGGGCGCGGCCTTGGTGATCTGATCCGCAGTTGCGCCGAACTGGTGCGTTAACTATGCCCGTTCCGGATGCGCGCCGCAGGGCCGCGCTTTCGGCAGGCCCCCCAAGAAAAAGCCGCCCCGTGTCGGCCAAAAGGAGACGTCGATGACCCCCGCCGAGCAATCGCTGAAAGCTGCTGAAATCTGCCGACTGGCCCCCGTGGTTCCGGTTTTGGTGATCGATGATCTGGCCCATGCCGCCCCTCTGGCCCGCGCGCTGGTCAAGGGCGGATTGCCGGCGCTGGAGGTGACATTGCGCACGGCCTGCGCGCTGGATGCCATTCGCGCGATGTCCGAGGTTCCCGGCGGCGTTGTGGGCGCAGGAACCTTGTTGACGCCGGCCGATGTCAAGGCGGCCAAGGCGGCGGGTGCCAAGTTCGGCGTCTCGCCCGGGGCGACGGACCGGCTGATCGCCGCCTGTGAAGACGAAGGGTTGCCCCTGCTTCCGGGGGCCGCGACGGCGTCGGAAATCATGGCATTGCTGGAACGCGGATATACGGTGCAGAAGTTTTTCCCTGCCGAACAGGCGGGCGGCGCGGCCTATTTGAAATCCATCGGCTCGCCGCTTCCGCAGGTTCACTTTTGCCCAACGGGGGGCATCAGTTTGAAACTTGCGCCGCAGTATCTGGCCTTGAAGAATATCCTGTGTGTGGGCGGGTCGTGGGTTGCGCCCAAAGACGCGATGGCCGCGGGCGAATGGGCCACGGTGACCGCCTTGGCCGCCGAAGCGGCCGGACTGGCGCGGGCTTGACGCCGCCCTGAACGGCGTGCACATTTATTGCACGCAACAAGGGAAAGCCGATGCCAGCGCCCGAGATGTCAACCTGTTTCTGGTTCGATGCCCAAGCGCTGGAGGCGGCGCAGCTGTACACGTCCTTGTTCGACGGATCGCGCATCACCGAGGTGTTTTACAAAGAGGGCGATCCGGACAAGGGGGCCTTTACCGTGGCCTTTACCTTGCTGGGACAGGCCTATTGGGGGCTGAACGGGGGACCGTTGTTCAAGCATAGCCCGGCCGTATCCTTGACGGTTCATGTGGACAGCCAAGCCGAAGTGGACCGTCTTTGGGCGGCCCTTCTGGCAGGGGGCGGCACCGAAAGCCGCTGCGGGTGGCTGGCTGACCGGTTCGGGATTTCTTGGCAGATTATCCCCCGCGCCTTGCCGCGCTTGTTGCGGACCGATACGACGGGCCGCGTCATGCAAGCGATGATGGGCATGGTCAAACTGGACATTGCCGCGCTGGAAGTTGCGGCGCGCTGACCCCCGGCGCAACTGCACAAGGGGTCGGACTTCAGACGGGTGAGATGCGGCCCATGCGCCCGCCGCGCCGGGCCGGGTTGGACGGAGCGCTGAGCGCCTGTGTCAAAAGCGCGGTCATGGGATGGTCGGCATTGGCAGGCCCGTAGTGGGCGAGAAGCCCTTGCAACGCCTCGGCCGGATCAAGCCCCACCTTCAAGCTGAGCGCCCAATCGATGAAGATCGATTTGCATTCCCCTTCGGTGATGCCGTCGATGGCATAGCTTTCACGTACAAGACCTTTTGGGTCAGCCAGGGCCATTTCCATCACATATCGCTCCTTGTCGCGGGTCCCAATTGGGCCGAGATCACCGTGTTTGCTGCCTGCGTCACCTCGGTCAGCCGTGCGGCCAAGTGCGCGGCCGTGTCCATTGCGGTTTCGCGCAGGATAAAGGCCCGCCCCCCCTCGCCCAGCGTGGCAAGGTCGAGAGCTTTGTCCGACAAAAGCCGCGCTGCCGATTGCAAACGCCAGCAGAGCCTGTAGGCATCCAAGAGTGCCGTCTGATCTGATTGCGACGCCTTGCCGCCCTTCGCGCCAAGAGCAATCTGGCGTTCCACCTGACGCACCGGACTGGCGGCCAAAAGCGCCGTCAACTGGGCCGACAATTCGATGTCCATCAGATGACCGGGGCCAAATTTGGCGTCCAGATCCCCGGTGCCCGGCTTGGCCGCCCAAAGACGGGCGCGCATCTCGGCGGTGTCTTGGCGCAATTTCGCCGGGTCTTGGCATTTTTCCAGCAAGACCGCGCGGCGAAACGATTCAACTTCGTCGGCCAAGTCCGGCGCGCCGCACATCACCCTTGCACGCGTCAGGGCCAGATGTTCCCAGGTCCAGGCGGCGTCCCGCTGATAGGTGCGAAAACTGTCAATCGAGGTTGCCACGGCCCCCTGCCGCCCCGAAGGGCGCAGGCGAACGTCGACCTCGTAAAGCCGCCCTTCGGCGGTTTGCGCCGACAGGGCCGTGACCAAGGCTTGGGTCAGACGGGCATAATAGGTGCGGGCGGGCAAAGGGCGCGGCCCAAGCGAGGTTTCGGCCCCGGCGGCGTCGTAAATCAGGATCAGATCCAGATCCGAAGCCGCGTTCAGCCGCCCGGCCCCAAGCGAGCCCATGCCCAGCACAACAGCGCCGCGCCCCGGGGCCTGTCCGTGTTTGCGGGCGAAATCTTGCAAGACAAAGGGCCAGATACCCCCGATCACCGCTTCGGCCAGATCGGCATATTGCTTGGCCGCTTCAAACCCATCCAAAAGGCCGCGCAAATGATGCACGCCAATGCGAAAGTGCAGCTCTTTCATCCAGCGCCGGGCCAGATCCAACCGTCGCTCATAATCAGAAGCATCGGCCAGTTTGAGGCGAATCTCGGCCGTCAGGGCCGCCGCCCCCGGCCAAGGGGCAAAGAAGGATCCGCCGATCACCGCGTCAAGCACCGCTGCGTTGCGCGCCAGATAGCGCGCAAGGCCGGGGGCGGTGCCCGCAATGTCGATGATCAGATCAATCAGGGGCGGGTTCGCCTCGAACAGGGAAAAGATCTGAACGCCCGATGGCAGGCCGGACAGAAACCCGTCCAGTGCCACCAAAGCCTCGTCCGGATGGGCGGCCCGCGACAGACGGTGCAAAAGCTGCGGTGCAAGACGGCGAAAGATGGCCGCTGCCCGGTCGCTTCGCAAGCAAGGATAGCTGGACCATCCCGCAACGATGCGCTGTGCATCGGGCGACAGATCGGGGGATTGTTCGGCCGCATTGGGGGCAAAGAACCCATCCGTCAGACGGTCTGTGCGCGCCAGACGGTCCAGCAGATCTGCCCGAAACATGGGCTCGGGCTGACCGCAAAAGGCGGCAATCCGCGCCACGCCCGCCGGAGTGGAGGGAAGATCATGGGTCTGCTCGTCGCCGACCATCTGGATGCGGTGTTCAACGTCGCGGTGATGCAGGTAAAGCGCCGACAATTCTTCGCAGACTTCCGTCGGCACCCAGCCTTTGGCCGCCAGCGCGGCCAACCCGTCCAACGTTCCGCGAGGCCGCAGATCAGGATCGCGCCCGCCGGCGATCAACTGCCGGGTTTGGGTGAAAAACTCGATCTCGCGGATGCCGCCCAGACCCAGTTTCATGTTATGCCCTTCGACGGTCAAAGGGCGGTTCAGGCCGCGATGATCGCGGATGCGCAGGCGCATGTCATGGGCGTCTTGAATCGCCGCGTAGTCCAGATGCTTGCGCCAGACAAAAGGGATCAGGGTTTTCAAGAACCGATCCCCGGCCCTCAGATCGCCGCCGCAGGGACGCGCCTTGATATAGGCGGCGCGCTCCCATGTGCGGCCCTGCGCCTCGTAATAGGCTTCGGCGGCGGCCATGGACAGACAGACAGGCATGACACTGGCATCCGGGCGCAGGCGCAAATCGGTACGAAAAACATATCCCTCGGCGGTGATATCCGACAAGAGGGCCGTCATCTTGCGCGTGACGCGAATGAAGGCCGCGCGCGCATCGTGCCAATCCGCGCCATAGCGGTCCTGATCAAACAGGCAAATCAGGTCAATGTCAGAGGAATAATTCAGCTCGAATGCGCCCATCTTGCCCATGGCAAGGCACACCATGCCGCCCGCTGTGGCGATGTCATCCTGGGTGGCGCCGGGCAGCCTTTCACGCCGAATCTCGTCGGCAACAAGGGTTTTCATGGCCACGTCCACGGCTTGATCGGCCAGGCGGGTCAGGGCGGAAGTCACCTCCATGCCGCCCCAGACCCCGCCCAGATCACACAAGGCCGTCAGCAGTGCAGCGCGCCGTTTCGCGCGGCGCAGCGCCGCGGGCAAAAGATCGGGCGCTGTGCTGGGCAAGTCTGCCAGTAAAGCTGCGAAACTGGCTTCCGGGGGGGCGTCCAGCACCGGCAGCAGCCAGTCCCTTTCGCGCAGGATCAAGGACCGCAAGTAGGGCGAGCAGCCCGAGACCCCGCTGATCAAGCCCGAAACGAGGGGATCAAGCTGCGGCAACTGGGCCAGGGTATCGCTGGCCGCCGCCCGGTCAAAGGCAATCGGTTGGCGGCGGATACGGGCGGCAAGGCTGTTGGACATGCGCGCAATGATGCGGCGATGGCAGCGCCGGGTCAATCGGGGTTGCAGCGCCGCGCGGGGTTTGGAAGACTGCCGGGGCAAAAGGGGATGATATGAGCAAAAGTTTGAACCGGGTGAGCGCCGCCTTGACCGCTGCCGGAATCGCGTCGCAGCCGATAGAGATGTCGGCCGATACACGAACGGCCGCGCAAGCCGCCGCGGCGGCCGGATGCCAGATTGACCAGATCGTCAAATCGATCCTGTTTCAGGGGGCCAGTGGGCAGCTGTACCTGTTCTTGACGTCGGGCGGGGCCCAGATCAGCCCTGTTGCGGCCAGCGCCCTTGCCCGCGAACCTTTGGGCAGGGCCGACGCCGACACGGTGCGCGCGGTGACGGGGTTTGCCATTGGCGGGGTTGCGCCCTTGGGTCATTTGACACCCCTGCCCGTCTGGATGGATCCGGCCCTGATGGCGTTTGACGTGGTCTGGGCCGCCGCCGGAACCCCGCGGCACATTTTTGCCATCGCGCCGCAGGCCTTGTGCCGGGCGGCTGGTGCGGTCTTGGCCCACTTTACGGATTAGGTCTTTTTGCCTTCCAGAAACGGCACTTCGAAAACCTTGCGGTGCATGACGGGACCATGGCCAAAGTAATCGCCTTCGCCGAAACATTCGCCATGATCGGCGGCGATGATGAAATGCGTACCCTTGGGCGCTTTTGAAATCAGCGCATCCAGCACGTCATCGACATATTCCACGCAGCGGATTTGCTGTTCGTGAAGGGCCACCATTTCGGCTTTGGTGAAAAAGGTCTTTTCTTCGACCCCGGCATCATCGCTGCGCTGAATCGCATCGTCCATGCCTTTGATCACCCCATGCACCCCCGAAATGCGCGGCAGCTGTTCGTCCTTGAGCATGTAGGGATAATGCGTCTCGCCCAGATTCAGGAAATGATAGCTGGGTTGGTCAGCCGAAAAACTGGCCTCTGTGACCATGCCTTTGAAATCGTTATGATCCATCATAAGTTTGTAGCTGTCGAAGAACCGGTTAAAGCCGGTCATCGGGTTCAACACCGGCATCGAGACCCGCGCGGTGGTGCGAAACCCGTTGGTTTTGAGAACCTTTGCAAGGCTCAACTCGGGGACGAAACTTTTGAACGACAGATCGGGCACGCCGATACGGTTCATCCAAAGCGCGTATTCCTTCTTGTAAACTTCAGAGGCAAGCACACGCTTGGGCGCCTTGTGGGCCACTTGCCCCAGAAATATCGAATGATGCGATGGGGCCGTCCAGGAGGCATAGGAAAACCGCGCTTCCCCTTTGCCCAACCGGTCCATGTTCGGGGTCTTGGCACGCTTGAAGCTGTCAAATCGGCAGCTGTCCATAATGATGTAAACAAGATCGTTCGGCATGAATAAGATTCCTGAAAACTGTCTGCTCGGGTCTTTCAAATACCAAAGACTCGCAGGGTGTATGCGCCGTGCTCGGCCGCTGATTGTCAAGTCAGGAAACCCTTTTTCTGTGGCCCCAATGGTACCGGGCCCGTCAGATTGCCGATAAATCTGGCACAAACCTGCGTTTTGACGGGGACAGGTACGGGTATGTAAAATAGTTTAACATGGCTCTTGAAAGGGGAAGCAACGCTCTCCATCTGATGTCATGTGAAAGACATTAACTTCACCACTTTCCGGGAGATACAGACGATGACCACCCTCGACACCTCTGCCGCCCAAGCCCGTGGCTTCGGCGGATATCTTACCCGCGCGGAAGCTTGGCTGGACAGCA
>CANHLE010000020.1 GCA_947461435.1 Paracoccaceae bacterium
AGCGGCCCGGTTCTGGCCAAAGCGGGCGATCTGGCCGCGATCCTGACCAACCTTGAACCCAATGATGTCTTGTTCATCGATGAAATTCATCGCCTTAGCCCGGTGGTCGAGGAGGTTTTGTATCCCGCGATGGAAGATTTCGCGCTGGATTTGGTGATCGGCGAGGGGCCCGCCGCGCGCACGGTGCGCATCGACCTGCAACCTTTCACGCTTGTCGGGGCAACCACGCGTCTGGGCCTTCTGACAACGCCTTTGCGGGATCGCTTTGGCATTCCAACCCGGTTGCAATTTTACACCGAGGATGAGTTGCACCAGATCGTGACGCGGGGCGCGCGTCTTTTGGGTGTGCAGGCCGAGCCGGAAGGATGCCGCGAGATTGCCAAGCGGGCGCGGGGCACGCCGCGCATTGCGGGCCGTCTTCTGCGCCGGGTGGTGGATTTTGTGACGGTGGAAGGCAATGGGCACTTGACCCGCGCCATAGCCGACCATGCCTTGACGCGTTTGGGGGTCGACAAACTCGGTCTTGATGGGGCGGACCGCAGATACATGCTTCTTTTGGCCGAAAACTACGCGGGGGGGCCGGTCGGCGTGGAAACCATCGCCGCCGCCTTGTCGGAAAGCCGCGATGCGATCGAAGAGGTGATCGAACCCTTCTTGTTGCAGCAAGGGCTGATCTTGCGCACCCCGAGGGGCCGGATGCTGGGTATGAAGGCGTGGCGGCATTTGGGGCTGGAAGCGCCGAAACCGCCGGGACAAAGCGATTTGTTCGAAGGTTGACGCCGCGGTTGCCGGACTGGACCTGGCCGCATTTTGTCGCGATTGCCCCAGAACTGGGCAGTCTGCACCGGGGTTGAGGGCGCGCCTTGGCCGGGATAAGTGCGTGATCAACCAAGGAGTGGGACATGACGCCAGAAGCCGTGCAAGAGTTGTTCACCCGCAGCGATGGGTCTTACGGGTTTGCGCGCTGGGGGCGCCCCATTGTTCCCGTGGTTTTCGGCATCGAAGGGCCAACCTTGGGCGTTGTCAAAGGTGCCATAGAAGCGGTGGTTGCGCTTGCCGGCCATCAAATGGCTGAAACGGACCCCGAACTTGGCGCCAATCTGATGATGTTCTTTATCTCGGATTGGGATGAATTGCCCCGTGTTCCAAAGTTGGACCAATTGGTGCCGGGTCTTGTTCCCTTGTGCGCAAGGTTGCAGGCGGCAGAGGCCAACCAGTATCGCCAGTTTCGGTTTGATGCTGATGGGTCGGTCAAGGCGGTGTTTGTTTTCGTACGCATGGGCGGCGTTCTGGCCAACATGCCGGCGCAGGATTTGGCGTTGAACGAGGCCGTCCAGATGATTGTCACCTGGTCTGATCGCGCGTTTTCCGCACGATCCGCCCTTGCGCGGGCGGGAGAGGTGGTCATCTTGCGGCCCGATATCGGTGAAGTGATCCGGGCCAGTTACGACCCTTTGATGCCCGCCGTGGCCAATGACAGCAGCCATTCGGTTCGCTTGGCCGCCCGCGTGGCGCTGCGCTTGGCCGCTCAACAGCAGTAGACTTTGCCATCAGGGGTTGTACGCTTCATCGGACATTATCCCAAAGGATGATTCTGATGCTGCAAAGCCATGTTTCCGCGCCGCGAACCGAACAATTTGGTGTTCACGTGATGATAGACGGTTATTCCGCCTCGGGACCGTTGATGACGGACGAGCGCGCGCTGCGCCAATTGCTGGTGGATTTGCCGCAGGAAATGGGGATGCATCCCATCTGCGCGCCTGTGGTGGTGTCGGTGGGGCCAAACTGTCTGAAAGATCCGGGGGGGCTTTCGGGCTTCGTGATGATCGCGGAAAGTCATATCAGCTTTCACACCTTTCCGGGGCGCGGATTTGTAACCATTGACCTTTATACCTGCCAGAATGAACTGGATCGGCCTGCGGCGATTGACCGATTGAAACGGGCCTTTCATCTGGTTGATGCGGATGTCTATGTTCAAGAGCGCGGGTTGCGCTATCCGGCGGAAAACCTGATAGACGCCTGAACCCGGCACGGGACTTGCCTTCGCGCGCCGGGCGGTCATAGTACCGCCAACAGTGCCGGAGTTGCGACATGTCCTTGCGTTATACCCTTTTGGTTTCCCTTGTCTGGCTTTCGGCGTGCGGTGTGCCGTTTGTGCCTTTGGTTTGATGGGCCACAGCTTTTCCCTGCGCGTCTATTACGAAGACACCGACATGGCGGGAATTGTCTATTACGCCAATTATTTGAAGTTTATCGAGCGCGCCCGCAGCGAATGGGTGCGCACCTTGGGTTTAGATCAAGGCCGCCTGCGCGATGAGGGACTGGTTTTTGCGGTTCGGCGGGTTGTGGCAGATTACCTCAAACCTGCCCGCTTCGACGATATCTTGACGGTGGACACGCAGATGCTGGCCGCCACGTCGGCGCGCAGCGAACTGCGCCAAGAGGTGCGGCGGGACGACGATTTGTTATTCACCGCGCTCGTGACCTTGGTTTGTCTGGGTCCGGATGGGCGGCCCGCGCGTTTGCCTCAGGCCTTGCGTTTGATGCTGAATTCGGCCCCAGATTAGGTGTTTTTGGCCAAAAAACGCGTGGCGGGTTCCTGCCCATCGCGGCAATGTGTTGGCAAAGCCGCTTAAATCCTGATAGAATCGCCTGTAATAGGTGGCCAAAGAGCCCCGATAACAAGAGCAGGCGTAATGAATACCGACACCCTCGCGGCAGCGCAGGAGATTGATTTCTCCATGCTTGCCCTTTTTGCGCGCGCAACGATCACCGTCAAACTGGTGATGATCATGCTGATGATCATGTCCTTCTGGTCTTGGGCGATCATCATTCAAAAGCACATCATGTTCCGCGCATCGCGCGGCGAAGCAGGCGTGTTTGACCGGGCCTTTTGGTCAGGGGAGCCCCTTGATGAATTGTATGACCGCATCGGAGGCGAGCCGCAGGGCCCAAGTGAAAAGATCTTTGTGTCAGGCATGCTGGAATGGAAGCGCAGCCATCGGCAGGATGGCGGTTTGATCGCCGGCGCGCAGGCGCGGATCGACCGGGCGATGGATGTTGCGATCTCGCGCGAATCCGAACGCTTGAACAAGGGCCTGTCGTTTCTGGCCACCACCGGATCGACCGCGCCTTTCATCGGCCTGTTCGGCACCATCTGGGGGATCAAACATTCGTTTGAACAGATCGCCATCAGCCAGAACACAAATCTTGCGGTCGTTGCCCCCGGCATTGCCGAGGCGCTGTTGGCCACGGGGATTGGGTTGATCGCGGCGATCCCGGCTGTGGTGTTTTACAACAAGTTGAATTCGGACAGCGAGCATATTCTGGGCGGCTATGAAAGCTTTGCCGATGAATTTGCCACCATCTTGTCACGCCAGCTGGACGCTTGATCCATGGGCGCGGGGGTCATGAAGAAACCGGGTGGGGGCGGGCGCCGGCGCCGGCATCGCGGATCATCTGCAGCGATGAGTGAAATCAACGTCACCCCTTTTGTGGATGTGATGTTGGTTCTTTTGATCATCTTCATGGTCGCAGCGCCGCTTTTGACCGTGGGCGTTCCGGTGGAATTGCCCGATACCGCCGCTGCCGCCATGCCGACCGAAGAAGAAGAACCCCTGACCATTACTCTGACGGCGGATGGGCTTTTGCTGATCATGAACACCGAGGTGTCAGAAGCAGAGTTTATTCCAAAGCTGACGGCGATCGCTTCCGAGCGGACATCGAACAAAGTGTTTTTGCGGGCCGATGGGGCCATCCCCTATGAAAAGGTGGCGCAAGTCATGGGTGCGCTGAATGCAGGCGGGTTCAACAGCATTGGCCTTGTGACCGATGCGGATGGACCCACCTTTGGAGGCGGGAATTAACGGGTGGACTGGAACCGGGGCACCATTGGCTCGGCCCTGCTGCATGGGGGCTTTATCGTCTGGGTGATCCTGGGCGATTGGCTTTTTGCGCCTGCCGATGCGCCCGAAATCCCGGTGGCTGAGGTCTCGCTTGTCTCGTCAGCCGAATTTGACAAGATGTCGGCGCAGGCCGCCGCTGCCGCGCAGGCAGCTGTAACGCCCCCCGCCGCCGCCAGCGAGCCGCCCCCGCAGCGCCCCGCCCCCGCCGCAGAAGCGACACCCGAAGTCTTGCCCGAAGCGGAAATCGCACAGCCCGATCTTGCGCCCGTGCCCGATGCGCCCTTGGCCGATGTCGCGCAGCCCATTCCCGTTCCCAGCACCGATATCCCCCCGGCGCCGCGCCAGATTGACCGGGTGGCCGATACGCCGGTGAACGATGTCAATGACACGCCTGTGTTGGCCGATACCGTGACCCCAGAGGTAACCGATCAGCCTGCCGAAAACGTGGTGGAGACCCCGCCCGAACCGGCCGCCAGCCCGCAAGAGGCCGCGACGCAGATCGTCACCGAAGCGGTGGAGACCTCTGCGGATGCGCCGCAGCTTGCGCCGACCGCCTCGCGCAGACCCCAAGGACGCCCCAAACCCAAGGTGGCCGAGCCGCCGCCCGACGAGGTTGCGGCGCAAACACCCCCTGATCCAGCCGCCGAACCCACAGATACCACGGCGGTGGACGATGCCGTCGCGGCCGCCTTGGCCGAGGCGACGGCCGATCCGGCAGAACAACCCAGTGCGGATACCGGCGCATCTTCGGGCCCGCCGATGAGCGCGGGCGAGCAAGATGCCCTTCGGGTCGCGATCAAGAAGTGTTGGAACCTTGGCGCCCTGTCGTCCGAGGCGATGCGTACAACCGTCACGATTTATGTGGCCTTGGGTCAGGACGGCACGCCCGATCTTGGGTCGTTGTCCCTGATCGGATCCGAAGGGGGAAGCGCCGAGTCGGCCAACAAGATGTTCGAAGTGGCCCGCCGGGCGATTGCGCGCTGTGGAAAGTCAGGCTTTCCCTTGCCCCCAGAAAAATACGAGACTTGGAAAGAACTGGAACTGGTCTTTGACCCCGATGGCATGAGGTTGCGGTGACGATGCCCCCCTTTGCCCATCTCCATTCGATTTTCCGCCGAAGAGGGAAGTCCTTGCAGGATTCCCATCGAAACGCCGCGCGAGATCGCGCATGTACGAAACAAGAAAAAGAAACGAGGACGCCCATGCGCCTGATAGATTCCTTTGCACGTGCCATAATTCTGGCCCTGACCTTGATATTGCCCACCACGCTGAACGCGGCGCCTTTACGGATTGTCATTGACAGCGGCGTGATCGAACCGATGCCGTTTGCTGCGCCAACCTTTGTCGACGAAGGCGGGGCCGGGGAATTTGCCGCGCGCATCACCCAAGTGGTCGCCGCTGATTTGTCAGGAACAGGGCTTTTCAGGGAAATTGGCGCAGATGCCTTCATCAGCCAGGTTTCCTCTTTCGGCGCGCCGATTTCCTATAATGATTGGCAAGCGATCAATGCACAGGCCCTTGTGACCGGGGCGGTCACGGCCAGCGGCGATCAGATTGTCGTCAAGTTCCGGGTTTATGATGTCTTCTCGGGGGCAGAACTGGGCGAGGGAATTCAGTTTGCAGGCTCGACCGGATCTTGGCGGCGCATGGCCCACAAGGTTGCGGATGCCGTATACAGCCGCATCACAGGCGAGGGCGGATATTTTGACAGCCGCGTGGTCTATGTCGCCGAAAGCGGGCCCAAGAATGCCCGGCTAAAGCAATTGGCGGTGATGGATTACGACGGCGCGAATATTCAATATCTGACAGATAATTCGGCCCTTGTCCTGGCCCCGCGCTTTTCGCCAACGGGCGATCGGATCTTGTTTACCTCCTATGCCACCGGATTTCCGCAGATCTACCTGATGAGTGCCGCTGATCTGTCTACCCGCGCGCTGGAACAGCAAGATGGCACCATGACCTTCGCCCCCCGTTTTTCGCCCGACGGTCAAAGCGTGGTCTTTTCGTTGGAGCGGGGCGGAAATACCGACATTTATCGTTTGGACATCGGGTCATCGGCGCTCAGCCAGTTGACCAATTCTCCGGCGATTGAAACCGCCCCCAGCTATAGTCCGGATGGCAGCCAGATCGTCTTTGAAAGCGATCGGTCGGGCACGCAGCAGATTTATGTGATGAGCGCGGGCGGCGGCGAACCGGTGCGCATTTCAAACGGAAAAGGCCGCTATGGCACCCCCGTATGGAGCCCGCGCGGCGACATGATTGCCTTCACCAAGCAAAACGAAGGCCGCTTCCACATTGGCGTGATGCTGGTGGATGGCGGTGAAGAGCGGCTGCTGACGTCGTCGTTTCTGGACGAAGGACCAACTTGGGCCCCGAACGGCCGCGTCATCATGTTCACCCGCCAAGGGGCGGGCGAGGGGGGCGAGGCTGCCTTGTTCAGCGTCGATATTTCCGGGCGCAATCTGCGCCAGATCACAACGGATGGCGCAGCATCTGACCCGGCATGGTCGCCCTTGCTTCCGTAACAATTCGTGCCTTGCGGTGGATTCACATTGCAAGGCTTCAATGCTATAAGGGCGCAAACAGCCCAATCCCATAAGATAAGAAGGACCAACAGGCATGAGCATTCTAACCAAAGCCCTGATCTTGATCGCAGCGCTGGGCCTTGCGGCCTGCAATAACCCCGACCGCAACGGCGATGCTGCGAACGGGGATGGCAGCCCCATGAACGGCACAGGAATCAACTCGTCCGCCTTGGGCGATCCAAATGACCCCAATTCCATTGCCTATTTCAATCAGACGATCGGGGACCGGGTGTTGTTTGCCGTCGATACCTCAACGCTGACACCCGAAGGGCGCGCAGTCTTGCAAGGGCAGGCGCAATGGTTGCTGTCTCATCCGGGCTATGCCGCGATCATCGAGGGCCACGCCGATGAGCAGGGCACGCGCGAATACAACCTTGCCCTTGGCGCGCGCCGGGCAAGCGCGGCACAAGATTTCCTGATTTCCCAAGGTGTTCCAGCAGGTCTTCTGCGCACGGTCTCTTATGGAAAGGAACGCCCCTTGGCTGTCTGTTCGGATGAAGCCTGCTACTCTCAGAACCGCCGCGCGGTCACCGTGCTGCAAGCAGGCGCAGGGGCCTGATTGAGATGCTGCGCTCCTTTGTGTTGTCAGTACTCTTGTGCGCGCTGCCCTTTGGGGTGGCCGCCCAAGACCGTGCCCAGACCTTGGCCGACATCAAGGCGGAGTTGACCGTCTTGATGGCAGAATTCAATGCGTTGAAGTTGGAATTGGTCAGTTCAGGCGCGGCCGCAACAGGAGTGGCAGGGGGTGACGCCTTGCAGCGACTTGATTCTATCGAAGCAGAACTGGTGCGTCTGACGGCCAAGACCGAAGAGGTTGAGTTGAAGGTGAACCGGTTGGTCACGGACGGCACCAACCAAATCGGGGATATCGAATTTCGTCTGTGCGAACAGACCGACGGCTGCGATATCGCAAATTTGCCCGAAATTGCAGTTCTGGGGGGCGGCAGCGCGCCGCCCGCTGCCGCGGATCCCACGCCAACGGCCCCCACGTCGGGGGACACAGGGGGCGCGGAACTGGCGCTGAGCGAGCAAGCAGATTTTGACCGGGCCAAGGAGGTGCTCGCTTCTGGTGACTTTCGCGGCGCCGCTGACCTCTTTGCGACCTATGCCCAATCCTACCCGGGTGGCCCGCTGATCCAAGAGGCACAGGTTTTGCGCGGCGATTCTTTGGCGCAAGCCGGGGATACATCGGGTGCGGCCAGATCGTATCTTGAGGCATTTTCGGGCAAACCCGACGGCAGTTTTGCGCCCGAGGCCCTGATGAAGCTGGGTCTTGCGCTGGGCGATTTGGGCCAGGTGAATGAGGCATGCATGACCTTGAAAGAGGTCGGCAATCGCTTCCCCGGGTCTGCCGCCTCCAGCGAGGCGGCGGGCGCCCTGCCGGGGTTGCAGTGCCCCTGACGGACGATGCTGTGCCGGACGGGCAAGATGACGCTTTGCGGCACATCGCAAGGCAGGCCTTTTCCCTTTTGGGCGGCGCAGGTTGTGTCGGACTTGCCGTATCAGGCGGCAGCGATTCCATGGCGATGCTTCATCTTATGGCCCGCGCGGCCCCTTTGGTCGGGGGTAAAGTCCGGGCGGTGACGGTGGATCACCGTTTGCGCCCCGAAGCGGCAGATGAGGCGCGGTTCGTCGCGGGCATCTGTGCGGCCTTGGGCGTGCCGCATGATACCTTGGTGTGGGATCACGGGGTGATTGCCGGCAACCTTATGGATCAAGCCAGCCGCGCCCGCTATGGCTTGATCGCCGATTGGGCCAAGCAGAATGGCATCGGTCATGTCGCGCTGGCCCATACCGCGACAGATCAGGCAGAGACGTTTTTGATGGGATTGGCGCGTCAATCGGGGCTGGACGGGTTATCTGGCATGCGGCCGCAGTTCGCCCATCAGGATGTGATCTTCTTTCGGCCCTTTTTGATGCAAAGCCGGATGGACTTGCGCCGCTACCTGACGCGCAACGCCATGAGTTGGGTCGACGATCCGACGAACGAAAATGACGATTATACACGGGTGAAGGCGCGGCGGATTCTGCAGGCCTTGGCGCCGCTGGGTATCACATCCGACGGGATTGCCCGCAGCGTGCAACATTTGGCGCGGGCCCAGAATGTCGTGCAAAATGCCACCACCGAGGCGGCCTTGCGCGTGGCCAGCGAAGAAGTCGGTGCTTTGCGACTGGATGGGGCCGCCTTTGGCCAGCTTGCGCCAGAACTGCAGCGCAAGGTGCTGGTTCAAAGCCTTCTGTGGCTATCTGCCGCCCCTTATGCACCCCGGGCCTTGGCCATCGAAAAAATGCTGGGGGCCATCGCGCAGACCAAAGAGACGACCCTTGCCGGCTGCCGGCTTCGGCATCATGGCACAACGTTTATTCTGGCACGCGAGCCTGCGGCAGTGGGCGGCGGCGTCGGGGTGGGGCAGATTTGGGATCGCCGCTGGGTTGTAAGCGGTCCAAGGATCGACGGGGCCGAAGTTCGCGCCTTGGGACACGAGGGACTTTTGGCCTGCAAAAACTGGCGCGACCTGGGTTTACCGCGCGAGGCTTTGCACGTGACGCCCGCAGTCTGGCAAGCAGATCAGCTGATCGCAGCGCCTTTGGCCAACCCGACTGAAGGGTGGTCGGCGCGGGTCAGCCAAAGCTTCAAGGAATTTATCTTATCGCATTGAAGATGGCCAAGTTATCTCTATCTTAGCACAAAGCCTGTGGAATGGCCTCAATGGCAGATTCCCGGCACATCAAGGAGTTTATTTGTGGGCAACGCACGCAACGTGGCATTCTGGGTGGTCTTGGTCCTTCTGGTGCTCGCGCTATTCAACATCGTGAACGGATCTTCGCTGACGCAGGCCGGAAACAGCATCGGGTATTCCGACTTCATCGCGCAGGTAGATGCCGGACAGGTGCAATCGGCGGAACTGGACGGCGAGAAGGTGGTTTTTGTCGGCAAGGATGGCCGGACCTATACCACCATTCAGCCCGGTGATACCGCGCTCAGCGACCGTTTGGTTTCGGCCGGTGTGAAAGTCACAGCAGACAGCCAGGAACAATCATCGATCCTGTCTTTGCTCTCAGTCTGGTTGCCGTTTATCGTGCTGATCGGCGTCTGGGTGTTCTTCATGAACCGGATGCAAGGCGGCGGAAAAGGCGGCGCGATGGGTTTTGGCAAATCGCGGGCCAAACTTTTGACCGAAAAGCAAGGCCGCGTGACGTTTGACGACGTGGCGGGTATCGACGAAGCCAAGGAAGAGTTGGAAGAGATCGTGGAATTTCTGCGCAATCCGCAGAAGTTCAGCCGTCTGGGCGGCAAAATTCCGAAGGGCGCCTTGCTTGTTGGCCCGCCCGGCACGGGTAAGACGCTGCTGGCCCGCGCCATTGCCGGTGAGGCAGGGGTTCCGTTCTTCAGCATCTCAGGCTCTGATTTCGTGGAAATGTTCGTGGGTGTGGGCGCAAGCCGCGTGCGCGACATGTTCGACCAAGCCAAGAAGAATGCCCCCTGCATCGTTTTCATCGACGAGATTGACGCTGTGGGGCGTGCCCGCGGCGTGGGCATCGGCGGCGGCAATGACGAACGCGAACAGACGCTGAACCAGCTTTTGGTGGAAATGGACGGCTTTGACGCCAACGAAGGGGTGATCATCGTTGCCGCAACCAACCGCAAAGATGTGCTTGACCCGGCATTGCTGCGCCCCGGCCGATTTGACCGTCAGATCTATGTGCCCAATCCCGACATCAAGGGACGGGAGAAGATTTTGAACGTGCATGCCCGCAAAGTGCCGCAAGGCCCGGACGTGGATCTGCGGATCATCGCGCGCGGCACGCCCGGATTTTCGGGTGCCGATCTGGCAAACCTTGTCAACGAAGCGGCCTTGATGGCGGCGCGGGTTGGCCGTCGCTTCGTTGCGATGATCGACTTTGAACAGGCCAAGGACAAAGTGATGATGGGGGCCGAACGCCGTTCGATGGTGTTGACCGACGACCAAAAGGAAATGACCGCCTATCATGAAGCGGGCCACGCCATTGTCGGGATGAGCTTGCCAAAATGCGACCCCGTCTACAAAGCAACGATCATTCCCCGTGGCGGCGCCTTGGGAATGGTGATGAGCTTGCCCGAGTTTGACCAGCTGAACATGCACAAGGATCAATGCAAGCAGCGCCTTGCAATGACCATGGCAGGCAAAGCGGCCGAGATTATCAAATGGGGTGAAGATTCCGTCTCGAATGGCCCATCGGGGGATATTCAACAAGCGTCGGCTTTGGCGCGGGCGATGGTGTTGCGCTGGGGCATGTCCGACAAGGTCGGTAATATCGACTATGCCGAAGCGCATGCGGGATATCAGGGCAATACGGGCGGATTTTCGGTATCTGCAGAAACCAAGACCATGATCGAGACCGAAGTGAAGCGGTTGATCGACGACGGCTATGCCACGGCCCGCAAAATCATTCTTGAAAAGGCAGAAGAGTTTGAACGTCTGGCCAAAGGTCTGCTGGAGCATGAAACCCTGACGGGTGATGAGATCAAGCGCATCGTGGCGGGTCTTCCGCTGACGGAAGACAAAGGATCTGAACCGCCTGCCCAAAGCGGTGGCGGCGGATCGGCAACGGTGGTCTCCATTCCCAAAACCCGGGCGCGCAAGCCCAAAGCCAACCCCGAGCCGGAACCCTTGATTTAAGGGGCGGTGTGTGACCGCCGACTGGGATGCGGGTTCCTATGCCCGATTTCGGGCAGAACGCTTGCGTCCGGCGCTGGATTTGATGATGCAGATAGAGACCCCGCCATCTGGTGGGGTCTTTGATTTGGGATGTGGCGATGGGGCCGCAGCGGCCGGATTGCGCGCCCGTTTTCCCAAACGCGAAATTGCCGGCGTGGACGGCTCGCCCGCCATGCTGTCGCGCGCCAAGGGCTATCATCGCACCCACCTTTGCCAGATCGAAGACTGGCGGCCCGAGGGGCCCGCGGCCGTGATCTTTTCCAATGCAGCGCTGCATTGGCTGGGCGATCATGCCCGCCTTTTGCCCCGATTGGCCGGATTTCTGGAACCCGGGGGCATTTTAGCGGTGCAAATGCCGCGCCAGTTTGGGGCGCCCTCTCATCGATTTTTGCGGGATATCGCCGGATCGATGTTTCCTGACCGTTTCGACTTTTCCCTTTACGTACCGCCCGTCGGCACAGCGTCAGACTATGTGCGTCTGCTACGCCACCTGGGCCCGGTATCGGCATGGGAAACCGACTACCTGCACCATTTGGGCCCTACCCAAGGCGAACATCCCGTGCGCGCCTTTACCCAATCCACCGCCCTGCGCCCGTTTGCAGATGTCTTGACCGCAACCGAACTTTCGGCCTTTCTGTCGGCCTATGATGCTGCCCTTGGGGCGGCCTATCCCCCCGAAGCGGATGGATCGGTGATGTTTCCGTTTCGGCGCGTTTTCTTTACCTTGAAGGTTTGACCATGCCCGTCCTCGCGAAATCGAAATTCAAGGCCCGGATTGTCTGGCTGGGCGCGGTGGCAAACCGCGATGCGGCGCTTGAAAGCGCGGCCCTGTCCCGTCTGCCCGTGCGTTTTTCCGGCCCCGAGGGCGAAGCGCACGGCGGATTGACGCGGCCAGCCTGCAGCCGCGTGGCAAACGTTTATCCCCCCAACGCTGAAATTCGCAATGTTCGGCAGTTGTCGATCGTCTCGGCTGAAGAGCTGGCCCTGATTGCCGCAGACATGGGTCTGGCGTCGCTTGACCCAGCGCTTGTGGGGGCCACCATGGTGATCGAAGGGATCCCTGACTTCAGCCACGTTCCCCCCTCGTCGCGCCTGCAAGGAAGCAATGGGGCGACCTTGGTGGTGGATATGAACAACCGCCCCTGCACCTTGCCCGCCAAGCCCATCGAGAAGCGGCACAAGGGCTTTGGCAAAACCTTCAAACCCGCCGCAAACGGCCGGCGCGGTGTGACCGCTTGGGTAGAGCGGGAGGGTGTTTTCGAACTTGGCGAACAAATTACCTTGTTCATCCCTGACCAACCCATTTGGGCCGGGCGTGCCCGCTGACACAGTTGTGAAACAAAAAGCAGAATAAAAGGGCGCAAGTCGGGCCTGTGCCGGACGGAATGTTCATGCTGCCGCCGCAACAAAGCCAACACAGATAGTGCAATTTCTTCCTCTGGCGAATTTGGCACGGGAGAAGTCGGAAAAACGACTCTTTTACGTCGCTTGCCAAGGTAAGACCGCTTCAACTTATCACTTAGCCTTTCAAGGAGCCCCTCATGGCCTTCAAGACCGACATCGAGATTGCCCGCGAAGCCAAGAAAAAACCGATCATGGAAATTGGTTCGAAGCTGGGCATTCCGTCCGAACATCTGCTGCCCTACGGTCACGACAAGGCCAAGGTCAGCCAAGAGTTCATCAAATCCTTGGCGGGCAAGCCTGATGGCAAATTGATCTTGGTCACCGCCATCAACCCCACTCCTGCCGGCGAAGGCAAGACGACGACCACGGTGGGTCTGGGTGATGGTTTGAACCGGATCGGCAAGAAGGCCGTGGTCTGTATCCGCGAAGCGTCGCTGGGTCCGAATTTCGGCATGAAGGGCGGGGCTGCGGGCGGCGGCATGGCACAGGTCGTGCCGATGGAAGAGATGAACCTGCATTTCACGGGCGATTTCCACGCCATCACCAGCGCGCATAACCTGCTCAGCGCGATGATCGACAACCACATCTATTGGGGCAATGATCTGGATATCGACGAGCGCCGCATCGTTTGGCGCCGTGTGATGGACATGAACGACCGTGCGCTGCGTGATATCGTGGTCAGCCTTGGCGGCGTGTCGAACGGTTTCCCGCGTCAGACCGGATTTGACATCACCGTGGCGTCCGAAGTCATGGCGATCTTGTGCTTGTCGAACGATCTGGAAGATCTGCAAAAGCGTTTGGGCGATATCGTTGTGGCCTATACCCGTGCCAAAACCCCGATTTATGCCCGCGATATCAAGGCCGATGGCGCAATGACGGTTCTGCTGAAAGACGCGATGCAGCCGAACCTTGTGCAAACCTTGGAAAACAACCCCGCCTTCGTGCATGGCGGCCCTTTCGCCAACATCGCCCACGGCTGCAACTCGGTCATCGCGACCAAGACCGCGCTGAAACTGGGCGAATATGTTGTGACCGAAGCGGGTTTCGGGGCCGATCTGGGGGCCGAAAAGTTCTTTGATATCAAGTGCCGCAAGGCCGGATTGAAGCCGTCTGCGGCGGTTATCGTGGCGACCGTGCGTGCGATGAAAATGAACGGCGGCGTGGCCAAGGCCGATCTGGGCGCTGAAAACGTCGAAGCGGTCAAGAAAGGCTGCCCCAACCTTGGCCGCCACATTGGCAACGTCAAAGGCTTTGGCGTGCCGGTTGTCGTGGCGATCAACCATTTTTACAGCGACACCGATGCCGAAATCGCCGCTGTAAAAGCCTATGTGGCTGAACAGGGTGCCGAGGCGATCTTGTGCAAGCATTGGGCCTTGGGCAGCGAAGGGATTGAGGAGCTGGCGAAAAAGGTCGTGCAAATGGCCGAAGCTCCGTCGAATTTCGCGCCGCTGTACCCCGATGATATGCCGCTGTTCAAAAAGCTGGAAACCATCGCCAAGCGCATCTATCACGCCGACGAAGTGATTGCCGACAAAGCGATCCGCGACCAGTTGAAGACTTGGGAAGCCGCCGGATACGGGCATTTGCCGATTTGCGTCGCCAAGACCCAGTATTCCTTCACGACCGACCCAACCGTCCGCGGCGCCCCAACGGGCCATTCGGTACCGGTGCGCGAAGTGCGCCTGTCGGCCGGGGCCGGATTTGTGGTCGCCATCTGCGGTGAGATCATGACCATGCCCGGTTTGCCAAAGGTGCCAAGCGCCGAGGTGATCCGCCTGAACGCAGAAGGCAACGTCGAAGGTCTGTTCTGATCCCAGTCGTCTCTGATCCCGGTCTGCTTTGTCTTGCCAAGCCCCACGCGGGTGATTACCTCGCGCGGGAGAGTCCAAGGATGGGTAAGATGAAGCAACCGGGTGACTGCACCACAATGCGCGACCTGCGGGCAGAGATTGACCGATTGGATCATGATCTGGTGCGCCTTTTTGCGCAGCGGGCGGAATATATCGACCGTGCGGCCCAGATCAAGGCCGAGATCGATCTGCCCGCGCGGATAGAAGACCGGGTCGAAGAAGTGGTGCAGAATGTGCGCCGCCACGCCGAAACCTACGGCCTTCCGCCAGAATTGGTGGAAAAGCTTTGGCGGCGACTGATTGATTGGTCCATTGCGCGCGAAGAAAGCCGCCTTGGACCTGACAGCCTGAGGAGAGGGTAGCCATGACGGCCAAAGTGATCGACGGAAAGGCCTTTGCGGCCAATGTGCGCGGACAGGTTGCCGCCCATGTGGCGCGGCTGAAAGAAGAAAACGGCATCGTTCCGGGGCTGGCCGTTGTGCTGGTGGGGGAAGATCCGGCAAGCCAGGTTTATGTGCGCAACAAACATGCCTCGACCACCGAAGTGGGCATGAACAGCTATGAACATCGCCTTGCGGCCGATACCTCCGAGGCTGATCTTCTGGCGCTGATCGACCGGCTCAACAATGATCCAAAGGTCAACGGCATCTTGGTGCAGTTGCCGCTTCCCGCACATCTTGACAGTGATTTGGTGATCAACGCGATCAATCCAGCGAAGGATGTTGATGGTTTCCACATCTCGAACGTCGGACTGTTGGGAACCGGGCAGAAATCGATGGTCCCCTGCACGCCGCTGGGTTGCCTGATGATGCTGCGCGATCTGCATGGCAGCCTTGCGGGCTTGAATGCGGTGGTTGTGGGGCGATCAAACATTGTCGGCAAACCGATGGCCCAGTTGCTTTTGGGCGACAGCTGCACCGTGACGATCGCGCACAGCCGGACCAAAGATTTGGAATCGGTCTGCCGCGGGGCCGATATTCTTGTCGCCGCTGTCGGTCGGCCGGAAATGATCACGGGTGCCTTTGTAAAGCCGGGTGCCACCGTGATTGACGTCGGCATCAACCGGATCGAACGGGACGGCAAGGCCAAGCTGGTTGGCGATGTCCATTATGCCAGCGCGGCCGCTGTGGCGGGGGCCATCACCCCGGTTCCGGGCGGCGTTGGGCCGATGACGATTGCTTGCCTTTTGGCCAACACGCTGACGGCCACTTGCCGGGCGAATGGTCTGGCAGAACCGAAGGGCCTGACAGCCTGACCACTGCGCGCCGCCAACATACGCGGCATTTCGGGATAAAGAGTTGGCCAGCGCTGACCAAGCAATTTGACCTGTGCCGAAAAATCGGTAGAAGACCACCTGTGCGTGTGTGGTCCGATGGGGCGTTGATTTGTGGTTGTTGCGGGAATGGAAGATCGTGGTCACCTCGCGGGTGACTTTGGTGTGCTGGTTTGTGATCTCTGTCTGGGTCAGCATGGCAGGACCCTTTGGAACCTATGAAGGCCTTGATCTTTTGCACCGTGCGGTCTTTTGGGGCGGCCTGATCGCCCTTGGAATCGTGCTGGGCGTTTTCTTTCGCCTTTTGGTGACCATGGGTATGGGCCTGACCGGGTTTTGGCCTTCGGCGTCGATGATATCCGCGTTGAACACCATGGCCTTCACGCCGCCACTGGATTTCTTGGTGAACAGATTGCCGATGTCCGAACCGCGAGAGGTTCCGACGCTGCTGGAACTGGCCCTTTTTGTGTTTCTGCTGACCTTTGGCGTTGCTATCGTGCGCTTCAGCCTAAGGTTAAGCCCGTTTGTCGGCGCCTCGGCCGATCCTGTGCCGCAGACGGGCGGCGCACCGGGGACGGCCGCGCCGCAACCCGCCTTGCCAAGATTGCTGCAACGTCTTGACGCAACACTGCACGCCGACCTTGTGACCATCGCCGTGCGCGACCATTACGTGGACGTGCGCACACGCGCCGGAAGCGCCAGCCTTTTGATGCGGCTGGCCGATGCGGTTGCAGAAACCGAAGGGGTCGACGGCGCGCAGGTTCACCGCTCGCACTGGGTGGCGTGGAACGCCGTTGCCACCGTGGAACAAGCGCGGGGAAGCCTGGCCTTGCGGCTGTATGATGGACATCTTGTGCCCGTCAGCCGGGCCAATCGTACGAAGCTGGAAGCGCGCGGATTGATTTAAGCCGCACAGCAAAGCCCGTCAGCGCGGGCGCGGTATCATCAAGGGTTTTGCCCCGGTCACAATGGCCCGGCCCGATGGGCCGATCAGCGCATCAAAAACCGGATCTTGCGCCCGCAGGCCCCCGGTATAGGTGCCATATGCCGGAAGGATCAAGCGGCTTTGGCCCAGCAGAAAGCAGGGTTTGGGGCCACGCCCCGGCAAGCTGGCCTTGGGGTGAAAATGGCCAGAAACTTCAAAGCCTTCGCCGCCGCCTTCATGACGAAAGACAAGCCCGCCAAGCAGAAAATTGGCCCGGTGGCTGCCGCCCAGATCTATCGGGCCGGGGTCGTGGTTTCCTTCGACCCAGATCCATTCGCGCCCCGCCATCAACCGCATCAGCCACAACCTGCACGTCTCATCCAGGCTGCCTGCCGCGGCAATATCGTCGAAACTGTCGCCAAGACAGATCACGCGCTTTGCGCCGGTCCGCTCAAGATCAAGATCCAGCTTTTCAAGGGTCGAGCGCGTCTCGTAGGGGGGCAAAAGACTGCCGCCGCGCCGGGCCAGACGTTCGGATTTGCCAAAATGCAGGTCAG
This sequence comes from Paracoccaceae bacterium, assembly GCA_947461435.1. Lineage (GTDB taxonomy): Bacteria > Pseudomonadota > Alphaproteobacteria > Rhodobacterales > Rhodobacteraceae > CAIYZT01. The sequence goes on from CANHLE010000020.1 coordinate 17,200, forward strand.
AGACGCACAGCAGCGCCTCGGCGGGCCAAAAGCAGGCGCCGGACCCAAGGGCGAACAAGGCAGCAGGACCGAAGGTAAAGTTGATCATCCGTCAAGTCCCGCATCGCGCAGCAGCGCGCGGGCGGCGTCTTCGGCCAGACGTTCGCGCCCCGCGCCGTGAACCGGAACCTTTCCCGGTTCAAAAAACAAGGGGGCCGACAGCGGCGAAAGACGCGGCAAGCGGCGGGTGTCAATTCGGCCTTTGATGCCGATCAAAAGATCTTCGATGCGCGAAAAATCAACCATTCCGCGCATCGCCTCTTCGCGTGTGATCTGCAGCAAAAGATGGTTCGGATCATATTTAAGCAGCGTATCGTACAGGATATCTGACGAAAACGTGGCCTGCCGACCCGATTTGCGGCGCCCTTGGTTGTTGCGCTCGATCAGTCCGGCGATGATGGCGACAGTGCGAAAGCCGCGTTTCATCACGGCATTGCCCGCAAGCCAGCCTTCCAAGCCATCGCGCAGATGATCAAGGTTCAGCAGGGGCGCGGCATCCATCACCGGGTCCAACCCCCAAATCAGCGTCGCATAATCTGTTGCCACAAAACCCAAAGGGGAAAGTCCGCGCTCTTCCATCACCTTGGTCACCAAAAGCCCAAGCGTCTGTTGGCCATTCCGCCCGGCAAAGCCATAAAGGCACAGGTGTTCGCGCCCATCATGGGGAAAGCTTTCAACCAACAGGCGCCCGGGCTTTGGAAGCTGCGAAACCTCGCGTTGCAGGGTCAGCCACTGTGCCGTGTGGCGCGGCAGGTCGGGCCAGGACTCGTGCTGAAGGATATCAAGGATGCGCTGCGTCAGTAGGGTTGATGTCGCGAATTTCGTCCCGGAGAACACCGCAACTTTCGGATCACGGCCCGGGGAGCGCGTCACCTCGACCGTCATTTCGTTCAGGCCCTCGTATTTCACCACCTGACCCCCGATCAAGAAGGTGTCGCCGGGCGTCAAGGTCGAGGCAAAGCTCTCTTCGATCTCACCCAAGGGGGCGCCGCCCATCTGACGGCGAAACCGTACCTTGAGGGTTTCGATATCGATGATCGTGCCCAGGTTCTGGCGTATCACGGCCGCCGCGCGCGGATCTCGCAACTGCCATTTGCCCTGTTTAAGCAGCAGCCTTTGCCATTTGTCATAGGCGCGCAAAGCATACCCGCCCGTGGCCACGAAATCGAGACAATCGTCAAATTCCGGTCGGGTCAGGGCGCGGTAGGGTCCGGCGGTAATCACCTCGGCAAAAAGCGCGTCGGCCCCAAAAGGGGCGGCGCAGGCCGTTGCCAGAATATGTTGACACAGCACGTCCCGCGGCCCCGGGCCGCGCGGCTCGCCGTCAAGGGCATGGTCGCGCACCGCGTCCAATGCCGCCTGACATTCGACGACCTCAAACCGGTTGGCGGGCACCAACAGCGCTTTTGACGGCGCATTGTATCGGTGATTGGCCCGCCCGATGCGCTGAACCAATCGCTTGATGTTCTTGGGCGCGCCAACCTGTATGACCAGATCGACATCTCCCCAATCGATGCCAAGATCCAGACTGCCGGTGCAGACCACAGCGCGCAGGGCCCCTTCGGTCATCGCCTGTTCCACGCGTTCGCGCTGCTCGCGCGACAAGGACCCGTGATGAATGCCGATGGGCAAGTCTGACGTGTTCGCCAGCCAAAGGTTGTGAAAAAAAATCTCGGCCTGCGCGCGGGTGTTATGAAAGATCAAGGTGGTCTTGTGCTGCGCCACCTGCTCAAGAATGGCAGGGATGGCATATTTCCCCCCGCCGCCCGACCATGGGGGGGGCGCATCTGTGGTCAGCATGGATATGTCGGGGTCTGGTCCGGGTTCCGCCACCAGAACCCGCGTCTGCGTGCCCAGATAAGCGGCAAGGGCGGGCGGATCTTCGACCGTGGCGGACAGACCAATCCTGCGCAGGCCCGGCGCCAATTTGGCCAGCCGTGCCAGTTGCAACATCAACTGGTCGCCGCGTTTGGACTCGGCCAAGGCGTGAATTTCATCCACGATCACCCTTTGCAGCCCCGAAAAAAGCCGCGGCGCATCTTCATAGGAAAGCAGCAGCGCCAGGCTTTCCGGCGTGGTCAGCAAAATATGCGGGGGGTCCGCCCTTTGGCGGCGGCGCTGGGTATAGGTGGTGTCGCCGGTGCGGTCTTCGACGCGGATGGACAGGCCGGCCCCCTCGATGGGGGTGCGCAAATTGCGACGGATATCCGCCGTCAACGCCTTGAGGGGTGATATGTACAGGGTATGCAAACCGGGGGGCGGGGCCGCGCCCAGTTCCGCCAAGCTGGGCAAAAAACCGGCCAGCGTTTTGCCCCCGCCCGTCGGGGCAATCAGCAAGGTTGAAGTGTCGCGCCCCCGCTGCAGCATCGCGTGCTGGTGGGGGTGCAATGTCCACCCGCGCGCGGTGAAAAAGGCATCAAGTGGGGCGGGAAGGGCGGTCATGGCGCCAATTGCAGGGCTTAAGGCGCCCGCGTCAAGGGTCATGGCGACCTTGCCCAGCAACTTGGGCGAAGACAGGGCTCGCCGCCCCTTCCGCGACCGCTTTGTCGTTTTCAGGATGGACGGGGCAGGGGCGGGGGGATAGGAGCCATGGCCATGCGCATTCTTTTTCTGGGCGATGTCATGGGCCGTTCGGGCCGGACCGGGGTGGTTGACCAACTGCCCAAACTGCGGGCCGATTGGGGGCTCGATTTTGTTGTGGTGAACGGCGAAAATGCCAGCCAAGGCGCGGGCCTGACAGCGGAACACGCGAAGGTTCTGCTGGGGGCAGGGGCGGATTGTCTGACCTTGGGCGATCACGCCTTTGATCAGAAGGACATGATGCAGTTCATCGAACAGGAACCGCGCATCCTTCGGCCGCTGAATTTCTCAAAGGTGGCACCGGGAAAAGGATACCGGGTTTTTGAGGTCACTCAGGGACGGCGGATCTTGGTCACCCAGGTTCTGGGACAGGTCTTTATGAAGCGGCCTTTCGATGATCCCTTCTCGGCGGTCGAATCCGTGCTCAAGACGCATCGGTTGGGCGTGGCCGTGCAAGCGGCAATCGTGGATGTGCACGCAGAGGCCACATCTGAAAAGATGGCCATGGGGCATTGGTGTGATGGTCAGGCGTCGCTGGTTGTGGGCACCCACACGCATGTGCCTACCGCCGATCATCAGATCTTGACCGGCGGGACAGCCTATCTTTCGGATGCCGGGATGTGCGGCGATTACAATTCTGTCATCGGCATGGAAAAGCTGGAACCCTTGAAGCGGTTCATCACGGGCATGGCCTCGTCCCGGTTTGAACCTGCGGGCGGACCGGCCACCCTTTCGGGGATCTATGTTGAAACCGATGACAAGACCGGCCGGGCGCTGCGCGTTGTGCCGGTTCGGCAGGGCGGCCGGTTGGAGCGTTCGGGACCATGAGCGCAGGGGAAAACAAGCAACGATGGCTCTACGTGGCCATGTTGGTGGGGCTTGGCTTGGGCTGGGGCTGCACCCAGCCTTTGGGCAAGATCGCCGCGTCAACGGGGCATCCGCCCTTTGGTCTTTTGTTTTGGCAATCGGTTGTCTGCGTTGTCGTGCTGGGTTTGCTGACCGTGGTTCGCGGAACGGGGCTGCCATTGCATCGCAAGGCCCTGCGGTTTTACGTCGTCGTCGCGATCTTGGGCACCTTGATTCCAAATTATACCTTCTACTTTTCAATCGCCCATCTTCCCTCGGGGATCATGTCGATCATCATTTCGACGATTCCGATGATCGCCCTGCCCATCGGCCTTGTCTTGGGAACCGAGCGCGTGTCTGCCCGGCGCCTGTTGGGCCTCGGCTTGGGCTTGTCCGGGGTCTTGATGATCGTGCTGCCGTCCACCAGTTTGCCCGACCGGGCCATGTTGGCGTTCCTGCCGATCGCGCTGATCGGTCCGTTGTTTTACGCCGTTGAAAACACCTATGTCGCGCGCACCGGGCTTGCCGGGATGGACCCGTTGCAAGCCATGTTTGGCACCCAGATCGTTGCCTTGATCCTGTGCATCCCCGCAATGGGCGCCACGGGGGAATGGATGATGCTGCCCCTGCCACCGGGCCGCCCAGAATATGCTCTGATTCTGACCTCGGCCATGCATGCGCTGCTTTACGCCAGTTTTGTCTGGCTCGCCTCAAAAACGGGTGCAGTCTTTGCCAGCCAATCGTCTTATATCGTGACGGCGATGGGCATGGTCATGGCAATGCTGGTTCTGGGTGAACGGTTCAGCCCTTGGGTATTTGCGGCCGCAGCCGTGATGCTGTGCGGCCTCGCCTTGGTGAAACCAAAGGCGATGGAAGCAACAGAATTCTAAACACGACTGCATTAGTAGATTTTTATTTCCAAAAAAACCAATACACGCTAGTTTCAGTCGAGATTTGATTCCAAGGGGATAGGTATGATCGGACTTGAACTCGGCCAGACGACTCAGGCCCTTGTCGCTTTGGCCATTCTTGCCGTGATGTTCGTGATGTTCGTGCGCGAGACGTTTCCGATGGAAGTCGTCGCGATCGCCGGTGCCGCCTTGATGCTGATCCTTGGACTGCTTCCGATCAAAGATGCAGTTTCGGTCCTGTCCAATTCTGCCCCTTGGACCATTGCGCTGATGTTTATGGTCATGGGCGGATTGGTACGAACGGGCGCGGTCGAAATGGTGATCGGTCTGGCCGAACGTCACGTCGGCGATCGCCCCAAGACGACGATTGTCGTTCTGTTCGGCTTTATTGCGGTTGCCAGCGCCTTCATGAACAATACGCCCTTGGTGGCCGTCATGATCCCCGTCGTCATTCAAATTGCGATGAAAATTGGATCCGCCCCGTCGAAACTTCTGATCCCGCTCAGTCATATGACGGTGCTGGGCGGCATGATCACCTTGATCGGCACCTCGACCAACATTTTGGTCGACGGTGTGGCTGTCAAAGCGGGGATGCCGCACTTCAGCCTCTTTGAAATCGCGCCTCTGGGCATTGCAGTCACCCTTGTCGGGGGCCTTTACATGGCGCTTTTTGCCAAGCGCCTGTTGCCCGACCGCCAATCCATGGCCACGATGCTGGGGGATCGCAAGCGCATGAAATACTTCACCGAGGTCGCCATTCCCGAAGATTCGGTTCTGGTAGGCAAATCGGTGCTGGAGGTGCAGCAGTTCAAACGCAACGGCGTGCGGGTGATTGACGTGCTGCGCGGCGATGCCAGCCTGCGCCGCGACCTTGGGGGGGTGGTGCTCGATTCGGGCGACCGCGTGGTTCTGCGCACCGAGATGAGCGAACTTCTGGGCATGCAAAACCGAACCGACATGCGCATTGTGGACAAGCTGTCCTCGGTCGAAACCGAAACGGTTGAGGTGCTTATCACGCCCGGTTGCCGGATGATTGGCAAGACTCTGGGCGAGTTGCGCCTGCGACGGCGGTATGGCGTTTATGTTTTGGCGGCGCATCGGCGCAGTCAGAATATTGGCCGCCAATTGGATGAATTGGTGGTTCAAGTCGGCGATACGCTTCTGCTGGAAGGCGCTCAGGAAGATATCAAACGTCTGGCCGCTGACATGGAAATGGTCGATGTGGCCCATCCCACCCAAAAGGCCTTCCGTCGCCACAAGGCCCCCATTGCCATCGGCGCGCTGTTGTTCGTCGTGGTCCTGTCTTCTTTCGACGTCGCCCCGATCTATGCCTTGGGGTTTCTGGCCGTCACCTTGATCTTGATCACCCGCTGCATCGACAGTGATGAGGCTTTGGGCTTTGTCGATGGGCGCCTTATGGCGATGATCTTTGCCATGTTGGCCGTGGGCGAGGGGCTGGATCAGTCCGGCGCTGTGGCCTTGATCGTTACAGCGGTCAAACCCTGGATGGAAGGCTTGCCGCCCTTTGCGATGATCCTTGCGATTTACCTGCTGGGTCTGATCCTGACAGAGTTTTTGTCCAACAACGCCGTGGCCGTGATTTACACGCCTATCGCAATCGAATTGGCCAATCAACTGGGCGTGGATCCGCGCCCCTTCGTCGTGGCGGTGATGTTCAGCGCGACCTTGGCCTTTGCGACCCCCGTGGGATACCAGACCAACATGATGGTCTATGGCCCCGGCGGGTACAAATTTCTCGATTTCACCAAGATCGGCCTTCCCTTGAACGTCATCACATGGCTGGTCTGTTCGGCATTGATCCCGCTGATCTGGCCTTTGTATCCCTAAGGGCGGGGCTTGCCGCCCCCCCACCGGGTGGTGTAGAGGAGCGCATTACCGAAAAGGCACCGGAGTTTAAGGTCATGGCAGGCCATTCAAAATGGGCGAACATCCAGCACCGCAAGGGCAAGCAGGATGGTATTCGTTCAAAAATGTTCTCAAAGCTGTCGAAGGAAATCACCGTCGCAGCCAAGATGGGCGATCCTGACCCAGACAAGAACCCGCGTTTGCGCCTTGCGGTAAAGGCCGCAAAAGCGGTGTCGATGCCCAAGGACGTGATCGACCGGGCGATCAAGAAAAGTACGATGGGCGATGCGGCCGACTATACCGAAATCCGGTACGAAGGTTACGGCGCCAATGGCATTGCCATCATGGTTGAGGCGATGACCGACAACCTGAACCGCACCGCGTCGAATGTGCGCAGCTATTTCAGCAAATGCGGCGGCAACATGGGGCAGACCGGATCGGTCAGCCATGGCTTTGACCGCGTGGGCGAAATTACCTATCCCGCCAAGGCCGGCTCGCCGGACGATGTGATGATGGCGGCCTTGGATGCTGGCGCGGATGATGTGGAATCCGATGACGAAGGCCATTGGATTTATTGTTCCGTTGAATCCTTGAATGAGGTGTCTGACGCCTTGGAAAAAGCCTTGGGAGAGTCCACCGAATCCAAGTTGATCTGGAAACCCCAAACCGTGACCGAGGTCGATCTTGAAACGGCCCAAAAGCTGATGCGCCTTGTCGACATGTTGGAAGAAGACGACGACGTGCAGAACGTCACGCATAATTTCGACATCCCCGAGGATGTTGCGGCCGCCCTTTAACGGCCCCGGATCTGCGCCAGTACAGGGCCCGCTCGCGCGGGCCTTTTGTCTTCTGTCACCCGTTTGTAAAGCAACAGTCACAGTCCTGTCATGGCCTTGTTGCATGATGAAACCGCGACGGCCCTTTCTGCCGGGGGCCGATTTGGGCATGTGGGGATCAAGATGACCAAGCTGATCAATTCTTCCGACTTTGACGCGGCGTTTGCCGAAATCGGCCTGCCGGAACTGGGCAAGGGCGATATCGCCTTTTCCTATTCGCATCCCGGTCAATCCCGGTTTCGTCGCAGCCTGATCCGCGGCGTGGAAGTTCTCAGCGGCAGCAAGACATTCGAGCGCCTCTATAATGAATGGAAGGCCGTCCCGCGCGATCCGGAGGAGACGATATTCAAGTCAGCCGTGCAGACCTTGGGGGTCAAGGCGGCGTTTGTGTCGGGTGAAGAAAATGCGATTCCCGCCACGGGCGGTGTCTTGGTCGTCGCAAATCATCCCTTTGGAATCATTGACGGCTTGCTGATCGGCCATCTGGCCAGCTTGGGGCGCAGCGATGTCAAACTGATGGTGCACAGCTTGTTGGCCCAACCGCCAGAGGTGAAAGATTCCCTCTTGCCCGTCGATTTTGGCGGCACCAGCGAGTCGCGCCGCGTTTCGGCCTTGACGCGCAAACAGGCCGTGGATTGGCTGGATCAGGGCCATGTTCTGGTGATTTTTCCGGCGGGCGGCATTTCAACCTCACCCAAACCCTGGTCGCGCAAGGCGGCAGATCCTGCATGGCATCCTTTCGTCGCGCGGTTGGCCAGCCGTCCGGGCGTCAAGACCGTGCCGATCTTTCTGCACGGCCAAAATTCGCGCCTGTTTCAGGTCCTTAGCCACTTCAGCTATCCCTTGCGGATCGCCATGATTTTCCGCGAGACCAAGCGCCGGCTGAATCGTCCGGTCAAAGTGGCCATGGGCGCCGCCATCGATTGCGCCGTGATGGAGCGCGACCAGATCGTGGACCATCTGCGCCGCGTCACCTTTGCGATGGGCGGGGCGGATCCCAAGGCCGAATATGTTTTCCCAAAGCGGTTCAAGTTCTAGCGTCACCTGCCGATGCACCGGGGACTGGACGGCGCGGCCCATTTATGATTGACGGCTGTCAACGCGCCTTTGGGGGGGGGCAAGATGGCCATTTCAGATTTGCAGCACATGCTCAAAGGCATGGAGCCCGCGTTGGCACCGGTGCCTTTCGGGATTGTCACCGTTGCGGCCTTGCCGCCGGCCTTGGCCCGCTTTGTCAACGCATTGGCCGATAAGGCGATCAGCGCAAACGTGATCGCCGGCTATTACCATGACCATATTCTTGTCCAATGGGATCGGCGCCATGATGCCGTTGCAGCCCTGTGGAGCCTTTCAAATGCTTGAAGCAACGCTCCAGGGCTACCTCGTCTCCGTCAGTTTGATCCTTGCGATCGGTGCCCAAAATGCCTTCGTGCTGCGCCAAGGTATTCGGGGCGAGCATGTCTTGGCCGTGGTTCTGGTTTGCGCGGCGTCAGATGCGATCTTGATTGCGGCCGGCGTGGCCGGATTTGGGGCCGCCTCGGCGCGGTTTCCTTGGCTGGGCGAGGCGATGCGCTTGGGCGGGGTGGCCTTCCTTTTGGTGTACGGCGCATTGCGCTTTCGGGCCGCTTTGCGCGGCGGCGAGGCGCTTCGCCCCGCCGATGGCGCAAGCGCGTCGTTGACGGCCGTCCTTGGGACTTGCCTTGTGCTGACCTGGGCCAATCCGCATGTCTATCTCGATACGGTTGCGCTCTTGGGTTCCATCTCAGCGCAATATGCCCCCTATCAGCTTGAATTCGGCATCGGGGCGGCGTGCGGTTCGTTCTCCTTCTTTGCGGCGCTTGGATTTGGCGCAAGGTTTCTTGCGCCGCTGTTTGCAAAGCCTCAGGCTTGGGTCGTCCTCGAGGTGGTCATCGGCCTGACCATGTGGGCCATAGCGGCGGGGCTGGCCCTTGGCGGTTGAGCCGATGGTCCTGACAAACGGCCATCCGCCCCAACGGCCTCTTGAAGGCGTCTTGTGGATGGTCGCCTCCGGCATTTCCTTTATTGGGGTCAATGGGATCGTGCGGTATCTGGGCACCGACCTGCCTGCCGCGCAATCTGCCTTTATCCGCTTTGGCATCGGGGTGATGATGCTGGCGCCGATGCTGGTACAGGTCTTCAAAAAGGGCTTTCCGCCCGGGGCCATGCGCCTGATCCTGGGGCGCGGGGCGGTGCACTGCGGGGCCGTTTTGTTTTGGTTTTATGCCATGGCGCGCATCCCGGTCGCGCATGTGACGGCGATTGGATACCTTAGCCCGGTCCTGTTGATTCTGGCCGGATCGGCGATCTTGGGCGAAGCCTTGACGCGGGTAAGATGCCTTGCCGTGGCCATTGCCTTTGCGGGCGCGCTGGTTGTGTTGCGGCCGGGGGTGCAAGAGGTCAGTCTTGGGCATCTGTCGCAGGTGGGCGCCGCGATCTGCTTTGCGGGCAGTTACCTTTTTGCCAAAAAGCTCAGCGCGATTTTGCCCGCCGCCACCGTCGTTGCCATGATGTCCCTGACGGTTGCCGTGGGCCTGTTGCCCCTTGCCTTGTGGGTATGGGTCCCGGTCAACTGGGCGCAGATCGGCTGGTTGGCCGTGGTTGCGGTGCTGGCCACAACGGCGCATTATTTCATGACCCGGGCCTTCAAGGTGGCCCCTTTGACCGTGACGCAGCCGGTTACCTTCTTGCAGTTGATCTGGGCCACGGCCGTGGGCGCGTTTGTCTTTGACGAGCCGGTGGACGGCTTTGTGCTGTTGGGCGGGGCGATGATCATGGCGGCCATCACGTGGGTAAGCTGGGCCGAACGGCGGCCCGTTGCGGCCGATCCAGAGGCGGCGCGCGCAGGGCTTAACGCTTCTTAAGGGCTTGTTCATAGCGTCGGCCTTCAAAAGCGCATCCTGGAGGCCCCCATGCCAGATCAGTCGACGATCCTGTCGCTGCCCCACATCCTGCCATCGCAGGCCCAAAAACATGTGACCCACAACGAAGCGTTGCGGCTGTTGGACGTGATGGTTCAACTGACCGTCCAACAGCGCAGTCTGTCGGCACCGCCCGCCAGCCCTGTTTTGGGCGATCGACATATCATCGCGCTCTCGCCAACCGGGGCCTGGGCCGGTCATCCCCGCGATATCGCCTTGTGGAACGGCACCGCATGGGAGTTTTTCGATCCCTTGCAGGGATGGCGGGCCTATGTCGTGGCCGAGGCCGCGATTGTTGTGTTTGATGGCACCAATTGGACGATCCCCAGTGGCGGGACCGGGCAGTTCAATCAATTGGGCGTGGCCATGGCGGCGGACGCCACCAACAAGCTGGCGGTTCAATCCCCCGCAGCCCTGTTCACAAACCCCGGCGGATCCCATCAATTGGCGATCAACAAGGGCGCGGCCGTTGATACCGGATCCATCCTGCTGCAGCAAAACTACGTCAGCCGCGCGGAACTGGGCCTTGTTGGTGACAATAATCTGTCGGTCAAGGTCAGCCCGGACGGCAGCACCTTTTTCACCGCTTTGACCGTCGACAAAGACAATGGGCGCGCCGCGCTGGAGCAGCCCGTACGTCTGGTGCCCATGACGGGGGATGCCGCCTCGGTTGGGGATGGGTACCTGTGGTACAACGCCACCACGGGAAAGTTCCGGGCGCGCCAAAGCGGCGCAACCGTTGATTTGATCCCCGGGGCATCCTCTGCGGTGTTTTCTGATGCCACATTCCGGATCGAGGACGATCTGGACAGCACCAAGAAGGCGGTCTTCCAAGCGGCCGGCATTGCGACAGGAACCACCCGCACCTACGATCTGCCCAATGCCTCGGGGCCCTTGGCGCTGCTGTCAGGCACCCAAACCTTCTCCGGTGCGCTCACCGTCGCCAATTCGCTGGATGTCTCTGGCACGACGACAGTGTCGGCCCAGACGGTTTCGCTGGGAACATCAACGGCGGCCAGCACCGTGGGTCTTGGCACAGGCGCCACGCCAAGCGGTGTGTCAAAAACGGTGAATCTTGGCACAGCGGGCCTAAGCGGGTCCACGACCACCATCAATATCGGATCGTCCGTGGGCGGGGCCCTGGGCGGTGTCAATGTGAACATGGCGGCGACCCTGACAGGCACAACCATTGTGTCAGCCCCAACAGCCACCATCGGCACCTCAGCGGCGGCCAGCACCATCGGGCTGGCGACGGGCGCGACCACCACCGGCGTGACGAAGGCGGTGAATATCGGCACCGCCGGACTGAGCGGTTCAACCACCACAATCGCGATCGGATCCAGTGTGGGGGGGGCATTGGGCTCCATCGCGATGAACCAGGCGACAACCTTTGCGTCGACCGCCACCTTCAACGGAACGACCACCGTTGCCGCGACAACGGCCACGATTGGCACATCAGCGGCGGCCAGCACCATCGGCGTCGGCACCGGGGCCACGACCACAGGTGTGTCGAAAACGGTCAACCTTGGAACGGCCGGGCTCAGCGGTTCCACAACCACAGTGAACATCGGATCCAACATCTCGGGGGCTTTGGGGACAACAAACCTCAGCAGTCCAACCACCGTGCTGGGCGGAACCGTTCTGAACGGCTCCTTGGTGAACGCCAGCTTCGACCGGCTGGGATTGGGCGGCGCGACTGCCGACACGACGAACAAGTTTTCGTTCAATGGTACCAATGCCTTGATGAATTCGGTCGCGTCAATGGACTTGACGTTGAACAAGGCCGCTGCGGCCAATGACGCAACCTTGTCCTTCAAGACAGGGGCCAGCGCCCGCGCCTTGATCGGCACGATGGCCAGCGACAACTTCGGCATCAAGGTCAGCGCAAATGGCACGGTTTTCACCTCGGCGCTGGAAATTGACCGCACCAGCGGCGCGGTGGGTTTGGGCGCCCCCGGCCCGCTTGATGCCCTGCTCAACCTTGGCAAGGACAATCCCGATATCAAGTTGTTTGATACGGGCGTGGGCGGAACCATTTGGCGGATCGACAATGGGGTAAGCGGGAACGGCAAACTGTCCTTTTCCGACAACACGACCCCTCGGGTAACGATGACCAATGATGGGCGCATGGGCATCGGAACAACGTCACCAAGCCAAAGGCTGCACGTTCAGGACGGAAACATCTATCTGGGCGGGGGAGGTCTGCTTTTGGGCCCCGGCACCGGGGCAACAGAGGGCGGGGAAATTCAGTTCACCACCAAAGAGGGCAACCCCAGCTGGGTGATGGATGTCGACGCCGTCGGCGGCGGGCGTATTTTCAACACGGCCGATGGAAACTCGAACCTACTGATTGGTTTGCTTGCTGCCGGGGCGGGCGTGGTTCGGTTCCTGACGCAAAACATTGAACGCCTCAGGATTGGGGCGGCGGGCCAGTTGGGACTGGGCGGCGCGAATTTTGGCACCGCGGGTCAGGCCCTGGTGTCGGGCGGCAGCGCAGGCGCGGCGGTTTGGGGGCCCACGCTGGCCTCGGGGACCTACACCCCAACCCTGACAAACGGCGCAAATGTTGCTGCAAGCACGGCCTTTGCCTGCCAATTCCTGCGGGTTGGCCAAATCGTGACGGTGTCGGGTTCTGTCTCCATGACGCCGACCGCCGCTTTGGCCGACACAACACTGGTCATGTCCTTGCCCATCGCCAGCGCGTTGACTGCCGCAGCCCAGGCAGGCGGAAGCGGGGCCTCGCAAACGGCGGGTTCCTTTGGCGAAAGCTGTGCGATTGTAGCAGAGCCTGTTACCGATGCGGCGTCTTTCTTGTTCCGGCCTGTGTCGACGGCGGCAAAAACCTATGCGTTTTCGTTTACCTACCAAATGCTTTGACAATCGCCGATTTCCAGTGACCAAAAGCGCCGACGCGCCGAACCCTCGGGGTTTGGCGCGATTGGCATTTGACAGGCGATTGGACCGTTTCTATGCAGAGCGATATGTTTAACGAGGTCCCTGAATGAAAATTGCGATGATCGGAACCGGCTATGTTGGGCTTGTTTCCGGTGTATGTTTTTCTGACTTTGGCCATGACGTGATTTGCGTTGATAAAAGCGCTGAGAAAATCGGGGCCTTGCAGCGGGGCGAGGTTCCGATTTTCGAACCCGGTCTTGACCAATTGATGGCCAAGAATGTGGCCGCCGGTCGGCTGAGCTTTACCTTGGATCTGCCGGCGGCCGTTGCGGGGGCCGATGCGGTTTTTATTGCGGTGGGTACACCCACACGGCGGGGCGACGGCCACGCTGATCTTAGCTATGTAATGCAAGCTGCGGCCGAAATAGGGCAGGCTTTGACGGGCTATGCGGTGATCGTCACAAAATCGACGGTGCCCGTGGGCACAAACCGAAAAGTGGCCGACGCGATCGCGGCCACCAATCCGTACGCGCGCTTCGATGTCGCCTCGAACCCGGAGTTTCTGCGCGAAGGGGCGGCCATTGACGATTTCATGCACCCTGATCGCGTGATCGTCGGCGTGGAAACCCAAGCGGCGCAAAAGGTGCTTGCCGATGTCTATCGGCCCTTGTTTCTGCGCGAGTTTCCGATTGTCTTCACTGGTCTGGAAACCGCCGAGATGATCAAATATGCCGCCAATGCCTTTCTGGCCGTGAAGATCACCTTCATCAACGAAATCGCCGCGCTGTGTGAACGGGTGGGCGGCGATATCAAGGATGTCGCCAAGGGGATGGGGCTCGACGGGCGGATCGGAAACAAGTTCCTGCATGCCGGCCCCGGCTATGGCGGCAGCTGTTTTCCAAAAGATACCAAGGCCTTGGCGCGGATCGGGCAGGAACATGCCGTTCCCATGCAAATCACCGAAACGGTCATAAAGGTCAACGAAGAGATCAAGCGCCGGATGATCGACAAGATCGTCGATCTGTGTGACGGAGAGGTCAAGGGAAAAACCATCGGTGTTCTGGGTGTGACGTTCAAGCCCAACACCGATGACATGAGAGAGGCCCCCAGTCTGACCATCATACCCGCTTTGGTGGGGGCCGGTGCGAAGGTGCGTGTCGCGGATCCGGAAGGCAAACGCGAGGGTGAGGCTCTTCTTCCAGGGGTGCGCTGGGTTGAAAACGCCTATCAGGCCGCGCAGGGTGCCGACGCGATTGTAATTTTGACCGAATGGAATGAATATCGGGGCTTGGACTTGGAACGACTTGCCCGCAAGATGGGCAGTGCGCGCATGGCTGATTTGCGCAATGTCTATGATGCAGCCACTGCAAAAGCTGCAGGTTTTGAACACTATGTTGGGGTCGGACGGTAAGCTGTTAAGGCTTCGGTGATCTGACTGTTGTTGACTGATGTTGTCGTGCCAAACGCTGTGTAATCTATTTTCCGGTTCCCGATCTGACTGATTTTGCTTATCAAGGGCTGCTGGATTTACTGACTACTGCTGAATTTTGATGAGAATCGAACGAATATGAATATGGACAGTCTTGATGTTTGATCGCCGGATGATCCTGTGCTTGGGGGCCAACAGGACGGGGACCTCTGCCGTCACAGCGGCGATTGCAGCGTTGGGTGCAGATCTGGGGTTCAGCGCGGTCTATGCGAATGACGAAAACCAGAAGGGCTTTTTTGAACATCAAGAGTTGAACGCGCTCAACGAACGCATCTTGATGGCGTTGGGGGGGGCTTGGGATTCCGCGTCGTTTATCGGCCGCGATGCCCTTGTGTCCGACCCAAAGAACCTGAATATCCTTCGTGCTGATGCTTTGGCCTTTCTTGACACGTTCTTTGCAACCAGTGGCCTTGCCGTCCTCAAAGATCCGCGGATGTGCCTCTTGCTGGATTTCTGGATTCCGCTGATCAAAGAGGCAGGCTTTACCCAGATCGACTGCGTCCATGTTCTGCGCGATCCTTTGCAAGCGGCTTTGTCGCAGCGCCAGCGTGTTCTGCGTCGTCCCGAATACTATGAGATGGGCCGCACCTTGCAAGAAGGGGCAGCGATGTGGCTGTCTTATATGGCGCAAATGTGGGACCGTTTTGAAGACGCCGGTCACATGGTCTTGGCCTATGACATGTTGGTGGACCAGCCCGAAACAGCGATTGATGTTCTGGCCGATGGGTTGAACCTTGTTCCTGACGCCGGCAAACGGTCCGAATTCATCACCAATTTCATGGATGCCGGCCTGCGCCACAGCCGCGGCGAAGATACAGATCGCGCCAGTATCATGCAGGCCCTTCCGCAGGTGTTTGAGGTGTACGCCCATTTGGCGCCGCTGTGTCAAAAACCGGGGCTGCGCCAAGACGACATTGCGCCGATCAGGGCCCTTGCAAAAGACGCTCGGCCTTTGATGGACCATCTGCAAAGCGCAGCCGCAGCGCGGATTTCAAACGCGAAGCGCCTCACCTCGGCAGAGCTTTCGCGGACAAAGAACCAATTGCAAGCAGCTGAAAAGACGGTCGCTTTGACGCGTGCCCATCTCGACGAACAACGTCGGAGATATGAAGAAGATCGCGCAGGTCTCGCCAAGGCGTCAAAAGCCGCATCACTGGCATTTGACGCCGAACTCGCGGCGAAGGAGTTGGCCTATAAGGCGGAGCTTTCTGCCCAAGATGCGGCTTTCCGCGAGGATCGTGCGCGCGTTGTCAGGGAATACGCAGCGCTTCAGGACAATACGGTTCAGGCCTTTGAGGCGCGGCTGGAGGCGCAAAAGGAACATGATCGCCTGATCTTTGAGCGGGACCTTCAGGCGGTGCGAACGGCCGAAGCGCAGGCCGTCGCCAACTTGGCAGCGCTGAAAGCTTCGCGGTCTTGGAAAATAACAGCGCCGCTGCGCCTTGCCGGGCAACAGGCCCGAAAATCCTTGCAAAAGACCAGCGCCCTTTGGATCCGGTTCAATCACCAGGCCAAACGCAGCTACCGAGCGATTGACAAAAGATCTCCCTGGCTGGCCAACGTCCTGCGCCGCATGATTGTGCCGGCGATCCGCATGGGCAATCGGGTCATCTTGCGCAGTGACTATGTTCCAACGCCAACACCTTTGCACTCCGGGTTTGTCGAAGGCCAAACCCAGTTCCAGTTCGATTTTCAGCGCCCGCAAGCCTTGCAGAACTATCGTCCCTTGGTGTCGGTTCTGGTGCCGAACTACAATCATGCACCCTTTTTGCGGCAGCGGCTGGACAGCATCTATGCCCAGACATGGACGCAGTTCGAAGTTATCTTGATGGATGACTGTTCCACCGATGACAGCCGCGCCATCTTGCAGGAATATGCAGATCGCTATCCAGACCGCACACGTCTTTTGTTGAATGACAAAAATTCAGGCGGGGCCTTCAAACAATGGGAAAAGGGGCTGCGCGCGGCGCGCGGCGAATTGATTTGGGTTGCCGAAAGTGACGATTGGTGTTCGGCCAATTTGCTGGAAACGCTGGTGCCATTCTTCGCCAATCAAGCTGTGCAATTGGCGTTTGTCCCGTCGCATTTCATGAATGCTGCCGGCACCGAACAGGTTTGGTCGATGGGGGAATATCTGTCCGGCGTCGGCCCAGACCGTTGGGGCCAACCCTTTGTCGTACCCGCTCCCCAGATCGTACGCGAGGCATTTGCGGAAAAGAACATCATTCCCAACGCCTCTTCGGCGGTGTTCAGATTGCACGATCGCCTTGAAGTTATGGAAAATTCCATCTGGCGAGAGATGCGCACCTGCGGCGACTGGGTGTTCTATCTCAATCAGATCCGCGGTGGGCTGTTGGCCTATTCGCCATTGGCGCAGAATTATTATCGGCAACACGCGGCCAATACCTCTGTCACGTCCTTTTCCAAAGACAGCTATTACGCCGAGCACGAAATCGTCGCCAAGGCCATTCAGCGCCACTATTCTGTCGACCCTTCGGTCTTTCAGCGCCAACAACAAGATCTGATCCTTCATTGGACGCGCAACCGTGCCCAGTTCGACCGCGCCGCATTTGACGCCTGCTATTCCATCGCACGGATCATGGACGAAGCCAGCCAGCGCAAACCAAAGCTGTTGATGGCGGGATATGCGTTTTGTTCCGGCGGCGGAGAAACCTTTCCCATCACCTTGGCAAATGAAATGAAGACGGCAGGGTATGACATTACCTTCCTGAATTGCATGCAAGAAGACGAGTTGCCCGGGATCAGAAACCTGTTGGCGCGCGATATTCCGGTGGTTTCGAACTTTGAGGATT
The DNA here is from genome assembly GCA_947461435.1 of Paracoccaceae bacterium. Taxonomy (GTDB): domain Bacteria; phylum Pseudomonadota; class Alphaproteobacteria; order Rhodobacterales; family Rhodobacteraceae; genus CAIYZT01. The sequence goes on from CANHLE010000020.1 coordinate 34,414, forward strand.
TGAACGGCATCGTCCGCGCCTTTGACATCGACGTCGTGCACTCGCATCACGCTTGGGTGGACAACACGATCCTCGATATCCTTCCTGAAAACAGCCCCGTCAAAACAGTGATCAGCCTGCATGGCATGTATGAGACCATGCAAGATGAACAGTTGAAGCGAACGCTGCCGCGGTTGGTCAAACGCACAAGCGCCTTGGTCTATACGGCCGAAAAAAACCTAACAGCGCTGGTCTCGCGCGGCATGGTCCGGGCCGATCAGTTGCCAAGGATCGACAATGCCTTGGCGATCGGTCCTGTCACACCGATTGATCGCGCCCGTTTGGCCATTTCGCACGATGCCTTTGTTCTGGCCATGGTCGCGCGGGCCATCCCGACAAAAGGCTGGGAAGAGGCCATCGAAGCGACCCGTCTGGCCCGGGAAAAATCGGGCAAGGACATCCATTTGGTGATTGTCGGCGATGGCCCCGAATACGACCGGATGAAAGGCTCTGTCCCCGATTTCATTCACCTTGAAGGGTTTCAAACCAATATCCGCGGCTATTTTGCGATGGCCGATGTGGGCCTTTTGCCGTCACGGTTCAAAGGCGAAAGCTTCCCCTTGGTTCTGATTGATTGCTTGCATGCGGGCAAAGCCGTCATCGCTTCGGACGTTGGGGAAATTCCCTATATGCTCTCCACTTCAACGGGGGTGGCGGGCGCCATTTTTGGTCTGAAAGATTGGCAGATCCCGATTGAGGATTTGGCGCTGCAAATCTCTGATCTCGCGCGCAATCCGCGGTTGCTGGCGGAAATGAACGCCCGTGTGCCCGAGGCGGCACGCCGTTTTGATCCAACAGTGATGCGCGATAAGTATGACGCGGTCTATCAATCTGTGGCAGCCCCAGACGAGGCGCAGCAGGCCGCAGAATAGACAGAACCAGACCGCCACCGAAACGATGATTTGCATGCAGTCCATGCGCACAGGAACGAAGTATGAGTGTGAAACCCGAACTTATTTTGCACATCGGAATGGGCAAGACAGGGACAACAGCCCTTCAGGAATCCTTTTGGCAAAACCGAAAGACGCTGGAGAGCTCGGGTGTTTTGTACCCTAGCCTCGGTTCTGTCGCCTCCGCCCATCATCTGATCTCGCCCTATGTACCGCCGGTTCTGGATGGCAACGGCTGGACCTTCCTGAAGCCTGAAGACTGGGCCCCAAAACTGGCCGCCAGCGGGGCCAAGCGCATCTTGATGTCCTCAGAATTGATCGCATGGGCAAGCGCCGACGTGGCGGCGCAGTTCATCGCCGCCCTGCGCCAATACTTTGAAGTAAAGATCTGCATTTACCTGCGCCGCCAAGACAACATCATCATGGCGGGGTACAATCAGCAGGTCAAATCCGGATCGCAAATAAAACCGATCGGACTTATTCTTAAAAGATTGATCGAAACATTTGATTACAGCACGACACTGACCCATTGGGAGGCGGCCGTCGGCGCGGCGAATATGATCGTGCGGCCCTATGAACGGGCCCAATTCATCAATGGCGATCTGATCGATGATTTCATTCTGGGCGTTTTGGGGATCGCGGTTCCCGAAGGCTTCAAAAAACTGCCCAAAGAGAACAGCAATCCGCGGTTTTCCCATATCGCGCTGGAATACAAGCGTCTGATCAACTGCGTCTTCCCGAAAGCAGAAGACTCCGGTGCTTATACCGCCCCACTTCTTGACTACTCAAAGACCCAAGATGCTGGGGCCACCGCTGTGTTTTTCGAACAAGGGTTGCTGTCCGTTCAAGATCGGGCCGACATCCTGGCGCATTTCGCCCCGCTCAATGCAGAAATGGGCCAAAAATTTCTGGGCCGTCCAGATTTCTTTGCCGAAAACCTGTCGTCGGATGCGGCCGTTGCCCCCCCGGTCACAGATCAGGAAATTTCCGCCGTTTCCAACTGGCTTTTGGCGCATCAACCCAAATTAGCCAAGGCCCTTCTTGAGGGGGCGCAAACCTCCAGCGAAGGGGGCCGACCGGCCATCCGGAAGGCGGCCATGGCTTTGTTAACCTCTTTCGGCAACGACGCCCCCCCCCGCGCCGCGCCCAAAGCCAAACAGGCGTCCACCCCGGGCAAGACGCGCCGTGTCATCCTTCATCCGGGATTGCCCAAAACCGGGACAACCGCGATTCAAGAGGCGTTTTTCAAGAACCGCAAGGCCCTGCTGCAAGACCACGGCCTTTTGTATCCGGGTTTGGACGAAAATCATACGCAGCCCATTTTGGCCCTTTTTCGCAAGGACGCCCTGACAAATATTCGCTTTGCAAACATGACGCCGCCGTCCTTGATCCGCTATCAAGCAGAGGTGAAAACCAAACTTGAGGCTGAGATACGGGCATCCGACTGGCACACTTTGTTCCTTTCAGGTGAGGGGATTTCGACCCTGAAAGTCGAGGAATGGCAGGAATTTCTTGATTGGCTGCGGGGCATGGGACTTGATCAGATCGAGGTCGTGTTCAGCGTGCGTGACGGGCTTGATCTGGTGCGCAGTACCATCCAGCAAAACATCAAATCGGGGCTTCTTCTGGAAAGCCAGTTTGAAAACCCACCGATCCTGCGGTCCCGCGCTCGGTTGATGCCCATCATGAAGTCTCTCGGCCGAGACCGGATTTCGATCTGGGATTTCGACAAAGGGCGAAAGTCGGATGCAGGCCTGTTGGCTCATTTCTGCGAAAGTTTGGGGCTGACGCCGCAAGTCTGCGCGCTTATTTCCCAGACATCGGTGTTTCAAAATGAAAGCTTGTCGCAGCCGGGCGTCGATGCGCTTGCGGCCCGAAATCGTGCTTTGGGCAAGCCCGTCGGCGTTTCCGGGGCAGAGCATGCCCACTTCTTGTCGATGAAAGGCCCGAAATTCACGCTTGCCGATCCGGTGGTTGAGAAGATCCGGCCTATCGTTGATCAAGATGCTGCTTGGCTGGCCAAGGCCTTTCCAATGGGCGGCGCAACAAACGCCGCCCGCCTCGCCAAAGATCCTGCCTCATCCCTACCCGGCCCCCGCCCCGCCGTGGCACCCAGACCTACCCCTCGGCGGTCGTTGCCCGCCCGGCTTTATGGTCTGGCCTATCGGATCCGTGCCATTGCCCTGCAAGGCCGCAGCGCCTTTTCGGTGCGCCGCGGCGCTGTGGCCCAGCCCGAGGTGCGAACCGCCTTTGTGCACTTTGGCAGCCATAAGACGGGCTCCTCTTCGATTCAGCAAACCTTGTTTGATGCGGGTGATGCGTTGGAATCCGCCGCCTATGTCTCATCCGGCGTGCCCAATTCATCGAACATGGTGATCAATGCCTTTATCCGCGAGAAAGCCATCAAGGGCAAAGCAGCACGGTCAAACGTCGTGCCAAATATCGAAAGGCTTCGGCAACGTGGCCTCGCAGATCTGACGGCCTCCTTGAATCGCGCTGTGGGGCAATCGAACCGCATTATCCTGTCCGCTGAAGGGATCTCAAATTTTAACGAAGATGAATTGAGTACGCTCAATAACCGGATAAATCTCTATGCGTCGTCTATCCGTTATGTGGGCTATATCCGCGATCCGATCGGTCAGGCGCGTGCGGTTTTTCAACAAAAGTTGAAGACCCATCTGAATGAACCTTTCGACGCGGAGACAATCTCTGCATCGAAGTTGACGACACATGAAATTGTTGATCGTCTTGATGCCCAAATCGGCCGAGAAAACGTCTTGGCGTTTCCCTTTGACCGAACCCTGTTTCCCAAAGGCGACGTGGTTTTACATTTCTTGCAGGTCGTCGGAATTGACCCTGCAAAGATTGAGACGAAGCGCGTCAACGAGGGCCTGTCGCTGCTTGCCACCAAGGCCTTGTATATCTATCGGCGCACCTTGCAGCCTACGGAAGATGCCACGATCTTTCCAAAGGGCCGTGCGGCATTCTTGGCGGCCATGGGCGGCTTGGGCGGCCCGGCCTTTGCCTTCGTGCCCGAAGTCGACGCCGCCCTTTTCGAGAACAACCAGCATATTTATGATTGGGCAGAACGTCGATTGAACCATCCTTTTCCCGGGCCAAGCCCCGAGGTGGAAGGCGGCGTCCGGCAGGAATCTGACTTGATGCAGATCTCACCAGAAGAACGCGACCGCTTTGCCGAATTTGCAGCAGGGATCGGAAAGGTACAGCTTCCGGCCGTTTTGAACAATGACGCCATTTCCCAAGTCATGCATCAGATTCGGCTGCATTTCCACCAATCCGCCGGATCCAAACGCGGCTAGGTCCTTGCCCCGCGCGACGGGTGCCTTGGGCTATTCGTCGATCACATCCCGAACATGGCGGTGCAACATCACCATTCCAAAGGCAAAAGCGCCCAAAGAGATCAGGATGACGTAAAGTTCCGCGACGTGTTTGGGTGCAACTTCCGCATAAAATCCGGCCCGCATCAGTTCAACCGGGTGGGCAATCGGGTTCCACCACAGGTAACTTGCATAGGGTTCCGGCACCGACGCCAAGGGAAACAAAACGCCCGAGAACAGCATGATCGGACGGGTGATGATCGACCAAAGGTTATCGTAGGCAGGAACCATCAAGAACAAAACGGCGTTGAAACAGCCCATACCAAGGCCCAAAAGGGCGGCAAGGCCGATCGACTGGATCACCAGATCCGGGCGAATATGCGGATCAAGCTGCCAGAAATAGATAATCACAAAAGCAAGCGCCAGAAAAACCACGACTTCGATAAAGAAGTTCAACAAGGAACGGGCGATGATGGCGTCTATGGGTTTGACCGCAGGAAAGCTCAGAAGCGAGCGTGAAAATTTCAGGGCCCCGGCCGATTTGCTGGCGATGGTCGCATAGATGCCAAAGGGCACGATGCCTGTCATGTAAAACAGCGGAAAGTTTGTTCCGATCGGCGGCGTCTTGGAAATGACTCCAAAAACCACGCTCATCAGCGTGATAGAGGCGATGGGATCTATGAACGACCATAAAAAGCCCAAAGAGGTCCGACTGTCACTTGATTCCAATTCGCGCAGCATCAGCGCCATGATCACCCGCATGCTTTTGAATCGGCGCGACTTGGGCACCAAGGGGTCTGAAAAATCACGCTTTTGGGCGGTCGATTGCATGTTTTTCTTTCATCGTCACGGAATGTTTGGACCCAATGATACGGCAAAGGCTTGCCGCAGAGCCGAAGGGGGGTTGTACCAATAGCCCCAATTTCATAACAAGAGATGGGCCTAAGTACAATTCGTACTGCGAAAACAGGGCCGCATAAAGAACGGATTGGTTGAGTGGCACCCCAAAAAAAGGCTACCTCAGATGCTCTTTCTTCCGATGACGCTGTGAATCGGACAGAAAGCGGCGACTCGGATCTTTCGAAAGAGGATTTGGCCACTGCTGCGCAGATAGACGAAGATGAGGTGGTGGTGGCGGCAAGCCCCACGTCCCCCCGCGCAGGTGTGACCGCTTTGCGCCGCGATGGCACCCCGCGTCTGCGGGCCGATGGCGTGGGTCCAGGGGCACGCCGTGCAGGCGTTGAGCCACCCGCGCGCGTGTCTGATGCGCGCCCTGCCAGCGAAGGGCGCACTGGCCAAAATCGCCGGGCAACACAACTGGAAGAACTGCGCGAACGGCGCATGGAAAAGTTGGGCGGGCGGCGCGCGAAAGCGGTGGAGAATGCGCCAGCTGACGCAGAAACCTTGGCAGATTCAAAGCCGAAAGTGGAAAGGGCTGCCCAACCAGTCCGGCCTGCAAAAATGCGACTGCGCCATTTCGGAATTTTGCTTTCCCTTGTGATCATGGTTTTCGCCCCGCTCGGGCTTAGCTGCTGGTACCTTTGGACACATGCGGTGGATCAGTATGAAAGCCGCGTGGGTTTCGCTGTCCGCGCGGAAGGTCAGGTTACCACGCCCGATCTGTTTGGCGGCATTTTGGGCAGCACAGGCGGTTCGACATCAGAGGATATGCATATCCTCAGCGAGTATATCGTCAGTCAGGAAATTGTTGAACTGATTGATGCCAAGCTGAATCTGCGAGAAAAATACTCTCGCTATCCCGCAGATCAAATCTATTCTTTCGATTCCAGCGGAACGATCGAAGATTTGGTCGCCTATTGGCAGCGCATGGTCGTTGTTGATTACAATTCCACGACGGGTTTGATGGAATTGACAGTCTATGCTTTTACGCCGGAAGACGCGCAGGAAATATCGGCGGCCGTCTTGGAACAAAGCAGCAAGATTATCAATAATCTATCCGCCATTGCCCTTGAAGACAGCACGCGATACGCGCGGGAAAATCTGGATGCGGCTCGCACACGGGCGACAGAGGCCCGGGCGGCGCTGGCGGAGTTTCGGGTGGTGAACAAGGTCGCCGATCCCACTGCAGCGGTCGCCTCTCAGATGGGTGTCGTCTCGTCATTGCAGCAGCAGTTGGCCGCAGCGTTGGTGGAGTTGGATTTGATCCGGGCCGGCAGCAAAGCAAATGATCCAAGGATCGTTCAAATCGAACGCCGTATCACGATCATCGAAAGCCGTATTGACCAGGAACGGTCAAACATGGGGGTCGGCGATGGCGGCGCAGGGTTTGCCGAGATTCTGAGCGAATACGAACGCTTGACGGTTGAAAAGACCTTTGCGGAACAGACCTATCTTGCGGCCCTTTCGGGCTATGATGGTGCGATGTCGAAGGCGTCGCAGCAAAGCAGATACCTTGCGAACTATGTGGAGCCAACGTTGGCCGAGGCGTCGACGGCCCCGGTGCGGCCGCTGGTGGCTTTGGTTGTCGGTCTGATTGCCTTCTTTATTTGGGCCTCTGCAGTGCTGATCTATTACGCGCTGCGAGACCGCAGATAGGTTGGGCGCCTGTCATGATCCGGCTTGAAAACCTGACAAAGGCCTATTGGTACAAGGGATCGCCGAAGTACATCGTTCGAAATGTGACGGCCGAATTTCCGGCCGGCAAAGCCGTTGCCCTGATGGGACGAAATGGCGTTGGAAAATCAACCTTGCTTCAGTTGATTGCCGGAACGATCAACCCGGATTCTGGGCGTGTGATTACCGAAGGAATGGTGTCCTGGCCGATCGGACTTGCCGGGTGCATTCACCCGGAATTGACCGGGGTGCAGAATGTTCGGTTCATCGCCCGTGTTTACGGTGTGGATACCGATGACATGGTTGCCTTCGTCGAGGATTTTGCCGAACTTGGGCAGAACTACTATCAGCCGGTTCGCAATTATTCATCTGGGCAAAAATCTCGCCTGAACTTTGGGATGTCGATGGCGATCAGGTTTGATTGTTATCTGATCGATGAGGTGACGTCGGTCGGGGACAGCAGTTTCAAAGCCAAAAGCAGCCGACTTTTTTCAGATAGAATGTCCAGTGCCGCGGCGATCTTTGTCAGCCATTCGATTTCAACGATCCGCCAATCTTGTGATGCCGGCATGGTTTTGGAAAACGGCACCCTGACCTATTACGACGATGTGGACGAAGCCATCGATGCGCACGAGCGAAATCTGTTGGGCGTGAACTATAAAAGGTTGAAGCTGTTGGATCCGGACTGAATGAAAATGTCGGTCAACCCTTCGGAATCTTGCAATATCCACAAGACCTGACCCGTGGGAACATAGGTTACAAAGGCCTCATCTGCGCTGCTGCCGCCGCTGTTTTGGTAGGTGACTGTAAAGTCGCTGGCATCGGCCCCGAGAGGGGTGAAGATCAGCGTGTCCCCCGAGTTCGGGTTATAGTCGGTGATCCAGTCTATTCCGTCGCTTGTGACACCGCTGTGCTGAAAAACGTCGAAGCCTGACCCGCCCGTCAGCGTATCATTGCCTTCCGCCCCCCAAAGAAGATCGTTCCCGCCGTCGCCCTTCAGGCTGTCTGCGCCGATTGCGCCCCCCAGTGTGTCGTTGCCCCCTTTGCCAAAAAGCGTGTCGGCGCCATCTGCGCCCGACAGGGAATCATCGCCGCCGTCGGCGCTGA
>CANHLE010000021.1 GCA_947461435.1 Paracoccaceae bacterium
CGTGCCCCGATGGTTTTCTGACAGGTGGAAGTGGGCCACCTGTGGCAGGGTTTCCCGCAGGGCGGACGTGGGATCGGATTCTTCGATGTGGGCGTGAAACGTGTCATAAAGATACCCATAATTCGGACGCGCCACGGCGGCAACCAGACACGCAGCCTCGGCGGCCGTGGTCAGGGCATAGCATTCAAATCGATTCAACGGCTCGACCGCAAGCCGCAGTCCTGGGCCCGCGCGATCTGCCATGCTGGCATGGGCTGCCACCATGCGGGCGAATTCGTCTGGTGTTGGCCCCTGGCCGGTGAATTGCCCCAAGGGTTGGGTGAAGGGTCCGGCGATCAGAGTTGCGCCCATTTCATGGGCCATATCCACCAGCCAATGCAAATGGTCCTGGCCCCGCCGCTGGTCGGCGGTGTTGTCAGACAAAGGGTTGTGGGCGGCGTCGGGCAGGGTGCCGATGATGGCGGGCAGCAAACCGGCATCGCGCACCATCTGGCCCGCTTTGCGGGCTTCGGCCGCTGTTCCTTCAAAGAACGGCACCTCGACCCCTTGGTAGCCTTGCCTTTTGAGGGCAGCCAGAACCGGGGCCTGCGCCGCATCAAGGCGCGCCGTCCACAACAGAAGATTGATGCCGAATATCACGCCAAGACCATCATGAGTTGAAACCTGTCGCGGGGAAGATCTGACCTACCAGCGTCAAGGCGGCCGTGAGCCGGCCCCCCTGACCCTTGGCAATCACAATCCCAACATCCGGCGGTTTGCCGCACGGTCGGTGCCGGCGTCAGCGAAGTCATCAAAGGCTTTTTCAGTGACGCGGATGATGTGATCGCGCACGAACTGCGCGCCTTCGCGGGCCCCATCTTCGGGGTGTTTCAGGCAGCATTCCCATTCCACGACCGCCCAGCCGGAAAAGTTGTGCTGGGTCAGTTTGGAGAAGATTCCGCCAAAATCCACATGACCATCGCCCGGGCTGCGGAACCTGCCTGCGCGGTTGACCCAAGATTGGAACCCGCCATACACACCTTGGCGGCCGGTGGGGTTCAGTTCGGCATCCTTGACGTGGAACATCTTGATCCGCTCGTGGTAGATATCGATGTGGTCCAGATAGTTCAGCGCCTGCAAAACATAGTGGCTGGGATCGTACAACATGTTCGCGCGCGGATGATTGTTGACCCGTTCCAGGAACATCTCGAAGGTGATGCCATCGTGCAGGTCTTCTCCGGGATGGATTTCGTAACACAGATCCACGCCCATTTCGTCGGCATGGTTCAGCAGCGGTGTCCAGCGGCGGGCCAGTTCGTCAAAGGCTTCTTCGACCAGACCGGCGGGGCGCTGCGGCCAAGGGTAAAGATACGGCCAGGCGAGCGCGCCTGAAAACGTGGCATGTTCCGTCAGACCGAGGTTGCGGCTGGCGGTCAGGGCTTTTTTCACCTGCGTCACCGCCCATTCCGCACGAGCGGCCGGATTGCCGCGCACCTGCGGGGCGGCAAACCCATCAAACTGAGTGTCATAGGCCGGGTGAACGGCGACAAGTTGCCCCTGAAGGTGTGTCGACAGTTCGGTGATTTGAATACCGTTGGCTGCCGCTTGCCCCTTGAGGTCGTCACAATAGTCCTTTGAGGTGGCTGCCTGATCCAGATCAAACAAACGCGCATCCCAAGACGGAACCTGAACCCCGACATAGCCACAATCGGCCGCCCATTTGGTGATGGTGTCCCACGAGTTGAACGGGGCGGCGTCGCCGGCAAATTGGGCCAGAAAGAGGGCAGGGCCCTTGATCGTTTTCATGTCAGTCTCCTTACAGTCCGGTTTTGAAGTCGGACAAAATTGGGATTTGCAGGTCTTGGGCCAATTCGGGTGCGCGGCCCTCGATGGCGGCCATCACGGCGCGGGCCAGAAAATGCCCGGCCCGGGCCACGTCTTCCTTGCCCACGATGATTTCGGGACGAAAGCGGTGCAGGAACCCGATGGCTTCCTTGGAGGCCAGATCGAAATCTTTGCCGATCTTCAAACCACACCGTTCGGCCCCGGTCACCGCCGCCATCGCCCCGGTCGTCGAGCCGGAAATCAATCCATCCGGGCGCGGTGACTGCGACATGCGCCGTGCAATGGCCTCTTCGATGTCATTTGCGGAACTGTCGGATGTGCAGCTTTCGGCCACTTCAAAGGTCAATCCACACGCCGCGGACTCTTGCAGGGCACCCGTGATCATATGGCGCGAATACATGTGATTGCGCGGTGGGGCGATCATGAATATGCGCTTGCGTCCCAAGGCGGCCAAGGCGGTTACCGCGATGCGTCCGAAGGATTCATTGTCATAGTCGAAATATGGATGGTCGACATCCATATCGCTGCGCCCATGGGTGGCAAAGGGAAAACCACGTTCGGACATATAGTGGATGCGGCTGTCATCGGGTTTTGTCTGGTTCAAGATAATTCCGTCAGCAGATTCAGTTTCCACAATGTAGCGCACCGGATCAAGCGGATCCTGATCGGGGAAATAGGGCATGACGACCATGTGATAGGGCGTGCCACGCAGGGATTCCGCAATCGAATAGATCAGTTTGGAGGTGTGGTTCATCACATCCGCTTCGGTCGAAAGAACAAGCGCGATCACGTTGGTCTTTCCGGTCCGCAGACGCACGGCTGCCCGGTTTTGTCTGTAGCCGAGCCGTTCAGCGGCCTCGCGGACGCGGCGTTTTGTTTCCTCGCCAATGTCAGATGCGTCCTTCAACGCGCGGCTTACCGTTGCCACCGCAAAGCCTGTCGCCTCGGCGATGGTCTTCAGCGTTGGACGTGCTGATTCGGGGTGCAACGGTGGTCGTTCGTTCATTTCAGGTACTCTGACCCCGATGGGGCCCAAAAAAAGAGAATCGCTTGGAAGTGATTCGCCGATTTCCCCCGATGTCCTTTGGCGGAAACCCGGTCACGCTGCAGAGCGGCATTCAACGTTTTCAACGTCTTTCCGCACTGCAGCGAGGGCGTTTCGACATATCTTCTAAGCAAGACCTGGGTCGCATGAAGCCCATAAAAAATGCGCGCTACAAGCGAAAAGATTACTTGATCGGCAAAACTATAACGTTATAGGCTCCGGCTATAACGATTTAGAAACTGGGAGGAGACCCTATGAAGACTTGGAAAATCGCAGCGCTTATGCTGTCGGTCGTGCTGCCGAGCGCCTCGCTCGCAACCGATCTGGAAGTGACCCATTGGTGGACATCAGGCGGCGAAGCCGCTGCCGTGGCAGAATTCGCCAAGGCATTTGATGCGACTGGCAACAAGTGGGTTGATGGCGCGATCGCTGGTTCGGGCGACACCGCTCGTCCGATCATCATCAGCCGTATCTTGGGCGGCAACCCGATGGGCGCCACCCAGTTGAACCCTGGCAAGGACGCAGACGAGTTGATCGCTGCTGGTCTGATGCAGGACCTGACTGATCTGGCAACCGCCGAAGATTGGGCAAACATTCTGCGTCCGGCATCGCAGCTGGAATCGTGCACCGTTGACGGCAAAGTTTATTGCGTTCCTGTCAACCTGCACTCAGCCCAGTGGATGTGGACCAACCGCAAGGTCTATACCGATCTTGGCATCGAGCCGCCAAAGAACTTTGACGAAGCTGTCGCTGCCGCTCCTGCGCTGCAAGCTGCCGGTATCCAGCCGTTCTCGCTTGCACAGGGCTGGCCCGTTGGCTTGATGGTTAACGACATCCTGGTGGCACAAGCCGGTGTTGAAAACTTTGTGAAAGTCTACAAAGACCGCGATCTGGCGATTGCTGGTGGTCCTGAGTTCACCAAGGTATTCGAATCCTTGGCTGCTGTCCGTCAGTTCGTTCCTGCCGACAAGATGGTTCCCCAGTGGAACGAAGCTGTTGGTCTTGTGATCCAAGGCAAGGCCGGCGCGAACATCATGGGTGACTGGGCTGGCGGCGAATTCGCTGTTGCCAACATGGTTGCTGGTCAGGACTATGACTGCCTTCCAGGTCTGGGTGTGACCCCGGTTCTGAACACTGGCGGCGACGTGTTCTACTTCCCCAAGTCGGCTGATCCGGCTGTCACCGAAGCACAGCTGAAACTGGCTTCGACCCTTGTGACAAAGGAAGTTCAGGTTGCGTTCAACCTGAAGAAGGGCTCGTTGCCGATGCGCGCTGACGTTGACCTGTCGGCTGCCAACGACTGCATGAAGAAGGGTCTGGCGATCCTCGACGGCTCTGACGCCGTGTTCCCGAACGACGTCCAGATGATTGACCGCGACTCGATCAACCAGATCAACGATCTGTTCACCGAGTTCATGGCCAACCCTGACATGGCTGCTGCAGACGCGCAGGCCAAGTTCGTTTCGATCATCGAAGCCGCTCCTAAGTGAGCTGCCGCTGAGTGATTGACGAAGATCGCAGGTCCGGCTTCCACAAAGGTGGCCGGGCCTGTTTATTGACCCCTTAGACAGACGGAATGCCCCATGGACAGACCAAATCCCTTTTTCCGAAACAAATGGTCAAAGGCCGCGTCGTTGCCGATGATGCTGATCGTGTGGGTTGTCTTTGTCTGCGGGACGATTTGGACCGTCCTTTTCTCCTTTACCAACATCAAGATCCTGCCGTTGTTCACACCGCAGCAGTGGATGGATGGGTTTGTCGGTTTTGCCAATTACACCCGTCTTTTCAAGACGGACCGCTGGATGAGTTGCCCCGGGATCACGAAGATCCTGACCGAGGATTGGGAATTCAAATGCGCGGGCGCGCTGCCGAACATGGTGACCTATGCCGTGTTTTCGATCGTCATCTCGGTGTCGTTGGGCTTTTTGCTGGCGGTGATGATGGATCAAAAGATCAGGGCTGAGGGGGTATTTCGCACGATCTATCTTTACCCCTTTGCCTTGTCGTTCGTTGTGACCGGTCACGTTTGGGCCTGGATCATGTCGCCGGAATATGGCCTGCAACATTCGATCCGCCAGTTGGGCTGGGAAAGCTTCACCTTTGACTGGATCGCAGACCGCCAGATGGTGATGTATGCCATCGTCATCGCGGGGATATGGCAGGGCACCGGCTTTGTCATGGCCTTGATGCTGGCCGGTTTGCGCGGCATTGATGAAGATATCTGGAAAGCCGCGAAAGTGGACGGCATTCCGGCTTGGCGTACCTATCTTCAGATCGTTCTGCCCATGATGAAGCCTGTCTTGGTGACCACCTTTGTGATCGTCACTTCAGGCGCGGTGCGGATTTACGATCTTGTGGTGGCCACAACGGATGGCGGCCCGGGAATATCATCCGATGTGCCGTCTCGGTATATCTATCAAAACTTTTCGGCCAATCTGGGCCAATCGCTGGCGGCGTCGACGGTGCTGCTGGTGACGATGGCTATCGTCCTGATCCCATGGATCCGGATGGAGTTTGGCAAGAAATCACAGGCTTGAGGAGGACAAAATGGCCAATACAACCGCGTTTGACCAAGTGCCCTCGGGCAAGAAACCGACACCCTTCATCACCTGGCAGCGGTTTGTCGTGTATTCCGTTCTGGGTGTCTGCGCGCTGTTTTTCCTGCTGCCTTTGTACATCATGGTCATCACCTCGCTGAAAAGCATTCAGGAAATTCAGGGTGGAAACATCTTTGTCCCCACGATGTCGCCGTCATTTGATGCCTGGGAAAAGGCGTGGAATTCGGCCTGTACGGGTCTTTATTGCGAAGGGATCAAAGTTGGGTTCTGGAACTCCGTCAAGATTACCGGACCGTCTACAGTGGTATCGATCGCTGTGGCCTCTGTGACGGGGTATTCGCTTGCAAACTGGCCGTTCAAGATGTCGGAGTTCTACTTCACCGTCCTTCTTCTCGGCTCGTTTATCCCCTATGTCGTGATGCTTTATCCCTTGGTGATCATCACGCGGTGGATGGGGATCTATTCGACGCTCCCGGCCGTGGTGTTCGTGCACACGATCTTTGGCTTGCCCATCCTGACGCTGCTGTTCCGAAACTATTTCGCAAGCCTTCCGCAAGAGTTGTTCAAGGCGGCGCGTGTGGATGGGGCAGGCTATTGGGGTATCTTCTTTCGTGTGTTCGTTCCCATGTCGGTTCCAATCTTTACGGTGGCCGTGATCTTGCAGATTACCGGTATCTGGAACGACTTTCTGTTCGGCGTGATCTATGCGGGGCCCACGAACTATCCGATGACGGTTCAGCTGAACAATATCGTCAATTCGGCCATGGGCGGCAAAGCCTATAATGTGGACATGGCCGCGACCATCCTGACCGGGCTGGTCCCGCTCACCATTTACTTCGTCTCTGGCAAATACTTCGTGCGCGGCATTGCAGCCGGCGCCGTCAAGGGTTGATCCAATGCACTCAGTCTCCGTCCAAAGCCTAACCCTGAAATTCGGCGCTGCCGAGGTTCTGAAAAACCTTAATCTTGATGTGGCAGAAGGCGAGTTCATCGTGCTTCTGGGGCCCTCGGGCTGCGGAAAGTCAACGCTGCTCAATTGCATTGCAGGGCTGTTGGAACTGTCCGAAGGCCAGATCCACATCAAAGGAAAGAATGTCACCTGGGCTGAGCCGAGCGAACGCGGAATTGGCATGGTGTTCCAGTCTTATGCCTTGTATCCGCAGATGACGGTGCGCGGAAACCTGTCCTTTGGTCTGAAGATCGCAGGAATGGCCAAGGACGAGATTGAGAAGCGGGTTCAGCGCGCATCGGAAATCTTGCAGATCGGGCCCTTGCTGGACCGTAAGCCAGGCGCGCTTTCCGGTGGCCAGCGCCAGCGGGTTGCCATCGGTCGCGCGCTTGTTCGCGATGTGGATGTGTTCCTGTTTGACGAACCCTTGTCGAACCTTGACGCCAAATTGCGCAGCGAATTGCGTGTTGAATTGAAGCGTCTGCATAACCGTCTGAAGAACACCATGGTCTATGTGACCCATGACCAGATCGAAGCCCTGACCTTGGCCGACAGGATTGCCGTGATGCGCGGCGGGATCATTCAACAACTCGCCGCGCCGCAGGAAATTTACAACCGTCCGTCTAACTTGTTTGTGGCGGGCTTCATCGGCTCGCCGTCGATGAACTTCATGCATGGCAAGACGGTTGACGGCGGCACTGCCTTTGAAACGGCGGGCACCACATTAAGCCTTTCTGGTTATGAGGGTGGGGCCGTTGGCGCGCGGGACAAGGCGATTTTGGGTCTGCGCCCAGAGCATCTGGAAATGGTCGACGCGCCGATCCCGGGAAAAACCATTCCGGCGATGGTGGAAATCGACGAGCCCATGGGGGCAGATAGCCTGGTGTGGCTGAAAGTGGGCGATGTGCCTGTTTCGGTTCGGGTTCCGGTGGAAAATCGGCCGGAACACGGAAAATCGGTGCATCTGAAAGTAG
The DNA here is from genome assembly GCA_947461435.1 of Paracoccaceae bacterium. Taxonomy (GTDB): domain Bacteria; phylum Pseudomonadota; class Alphaproteobacteria; order Rhodobacterales; family Rhodobacteraceae; genus CAIYZT01. The sequence goes on from CANHLE010000021.1 coordinate 7,351, forward strand.
ACATCTCGAAGGCGTCAGTCTTTGACGCCGTGAGCGAACAGCGGATCTAAACCATGTTGGACTTGTGTGGATCTTGGGCGCTTTCGGATGAAAGCGGATTGTATTCTGTTGCCTTGACCCTGCCCGGTGACGGCATTTCGGCGCTGCATGCCGCAGCGGCGATCCCAGATCCATACTTTGGCCGCAACGAATACGGTTTGCGCTGGATTTGCCAGCGCGACTGGATCGCCAAGCGCAGCTTTACGGTAGAGCGGACCGATCAGGTTCTGGTTATTTCCATGCTGGACACCGTGGCTGAGATTGCGATCAACGGAGTGCGGGTCCACGCGTCGGATTCCATGTTTCGCAGCTATCGGGTGGATGTTTCCAGTGCCCTTCGTGTCGGTACCAACGAGATTGAAATCACCTTCCGATCTTCTGCGAAAGAGGCGGATGCGCGCCAAGCACGGCAGCCCTACTTTGTTCCCTTCAGTGCCAACAACACGCCCATCGGCAATGGCAATATGCTGCGCAAGCCCAGCTGCGATTTCGGCTGGGACTGGAACATCGCGCTTGCCAGTTTCGGGCTTTATGGCGATCTGTATCTGGAACCAATCACGTCTTCGCGCATTGCATCGGTCGTTGTGGCGCAGACCCACCAGACCGGGCGCGCGCAGGTTCAGGTGAGCGTCGCTGTCGAGGGCGACGAGGCGCAGATTTTGGTGTGCTTGTGCGGCCAAACGGTTAACGCACAGATTGTTCGGGGCCAAGCGGTTGCGACTGTCACCGTTGATGCGCCAAACCTGTGGTGGCCAGCGGGGCAGGGGGCGCAGGTCCTTCACGATCTGACGGTAACGCTGGGCGATCAGGTGGAACATCGGAAGATCGGACTGCGCGACATGGCCCTGATCGCCGAAAAAGATGCGGTTGGGCGCGGGTTCAAGTTCAAGGTCAACGGCCGCGATATCTTTGCCAAGGGCGCAAACTGGATTCCGGCAGATGCCCTATCTGGGCGCATCACAGTCGAACAGACCCGCGATTTGCTGCAATCTGCCGTCGACGCGAACATGAACATGATCCGCATCTGGGGCGGCGGCCGATATGAACCCGATTGGTTCTATGATCTGTGCGACGAGATGGGCCTGATGGTCTGGCAGGATTTCATGTTTTCTTGCCACATCTATCCCGCGGATGAGGCGTTTTTGGCGGATGTCGCCGTGGAAGTGCGCGAACAGGCGTTGCGGCTTCATCATCACGCCAGCATGGCGCTGTGGTGTGGCGACAATGAACTGATTGGGGCACTGACCTGGTTCCCCGAAACGCGGGCAAACCGGGATCTGTATCTTGTGGGATATGACCGCCTGAACCGGGTGATCGAACAATCTTTGAAAGCCGCCGTGCCCGGGGCGGTCTGGTGGCCGTCTTCGCCCAGCCCGGGCCCGATGGATTTTGGCGATGCCTGGCACGACGACAGCAAAGGCGACATGCATTTCTGGTCGGTCTGGCATGAAGGCCGGGATTTCGACCATTACCGTGATGTCAGCCCCCGCTTTTGTTCCGAATTCGGCTTTCAATCCTATCCTTCGATCGATGTGATCCGCAAATTCGCCGATCCGGCGGATTTCAACATTGCGGCGCCCGTGATGGAAAGCCACCAAAAGAACGCCGGCGGCAATGCACGGATCGCCGAAACCATGTTCCGCTATTTCCGCTTTCCGGTGGATTTCGAAAATTTTGTTTATCTTTCGCAGGTTCAGCAGGGTCTGGCGATCAAGACCGCCGTGACCCATTGGCGCAGTCTGAAACCGCATTGCATGGGTACGCTGATCTGGCAATTGAACGACACATGGCCGGTCTGTTCATGGTCAAGTCTGGACCACGGCGGCGGCTGGAAGCTGTTGCATCACATGTCAAAAGCCTTCTACGCACCGATCTTTGTCTCTGCTGTTCCTGTCAAGGACGGCATCGAGCTGCGGGCGATGAATGATACGGCGCTGGCGGTTGACCTGACGGTAAGCGCAGTTGCCGTTGCAATGGATGGGACCACACGGTCATTGGACCGAAAGACCATAGGGATCGGACCGGATGCGGCCGTGATGGTTGTCAAGGTTGACCTGTCCGCGCTGCGCGAGAACGAGATGCTGGCCTATGTGTGGGCCGACGGCGATCGTCGGATTGGGGGCGATGTCTTTGCCCCCAAACCTTACAAGGCTTACGATCTTGTGCCTGCGCACCTGGAGCAACGTATTGTGGCCAAGGATGACGGGTTCGAAATCACCGTTACAGCCAAGGCTCTGGCCTTGTTTGTTGCGCTGGAAGCGGATGTGCCCGGGCGGTTTTCGGCCAATGCCGTGACACTTTTCCCGGGCCATGCTGCCACAATCACCTTTACGCCGCAGTCCAAGGGCCCTGCACCGCGTTTTACCCTGCGCGACCTGCATTCGGCCACCTATGGCCCAACGATTTCCTGACACCCCACAAGGATCTGATCCCATGTTCGCTTATCAACTCTACTCATCGCGCAATTTTCCGCCGCTGGATGCTACCTGCAAGATGCTGGCGGCGGCGGGGATCATGGATACCGAAGGCTTCGGCGGTCTTTATGCGGATGAGGCAAGTTTGGCCACCACGGCCGCCGCTTTGTCCGGGGCAGGCATTGCCATGAAGACCGGGCATTTTGGTCTGGGCCAAATCGAAGACACACCGGACTGGGCGTTGAAGGTGGCAAGAACACTGGGGATGGAGCGGTTGTACGTTCCCTATATCATGCCAAATGATCGGCCTTCTGATGCCGCAGGTTGGCGCGCTTTCGGGGCGCGGTTGGAAAAGGCCTTTGCGCCCATCCGTGCGGCAGGTTTCGGGGCTGGCTGGCACAACCATGACTTTGAATTCAAGGCTTTGCCCGACGGATCCATTCCACAAGCGGCCATCCTTGCCGGCGGATCAAGCTTGGAAGTCGAATTGGACGTGGCTTGGGTGGTGCGGGGCGGCGGCGATCCGATTGCCTGGATCAAGCAATATGCAGGTCGCATCACCGCGGCCCATGTGAAAGACATCGCTGCGGCTGGCACCAACACGGATGAGGACGGATGGGCCGATCTGGGGCAAGGCACGGTGGATTGGAAGAACATCATGGCAGCGCTGCGCGCTGTTGGCTGCAAACATTTCGTACTGGAACATGACAACCCTTCGGACCATCAGCGTTTCGCGACGCGGTCCATTGCGGCTGCCAAAGCACTGTGAGGATCACATGAAGAAACTTGGCATTGGCATCATCGGATGCGGCAATATCTCGTCGGCTTATCTGCGCCTGGCCCCTTTGTTCAAGGGACTTGAGGTTCGGGCAGTTGCCGACATGAACATGGAGGTCGCCAAAACGCGTGCGGCCGAGTTCAACACCAAGGCACAGTCGGTGGATGATCTGCTGGCCAATGCAGACATCGATATGGTCATCAACCTGACCATCCCCGATGCGCATTACCCGATCACCAAGCGGATCTTGGAGGCAGGCAAGCATGCTTATTCCGAAAAGCCGCTGGTTTTGACGCTTGAGCAGGGCGAGACTTTGCGCGCGCTTGCCAAATCCAAGGGGCTTTCGGTGGGCTGCGCGCCTGATACCTTCCTGGGCGGCACCCATCAGCAGGCCCGCGCGCTGATTGACGAGGGCAAACTTGGCCGGATCACCACGGGCAATGCTGCCATTCAGGGCCATGGACCTGAAAGCTGGCACCCATCGCCCGATTTCTTTTACATGCCTGGGGCGGGCCCGATCATGGATATGGGCCCCTATTATTTTGCCAACCTGATCAGCTTGTTGGGTCCGGTCGCCCGGGTGGGCGCGCTGACCTCGTCCGCAGATGCGATGCGCACCATTGGGTCTGGCGAGCGGAAAGGCCAACAGATTCCGGTCAAAACGCCGTCGAACATTCAAGCGATTTTGGAGTTTCATTCTGGTGCGACGATCAGCTTTTCGGCCAGCTGGGATGTCTGGAGCCATAAGCGCAACCATTTTGAACTGTATGGCACGGAAGGCACGCTGTATGTGCCCGATCCAAACTTCTTTGGCGGGCCGCTGGAGATTGGCGGCAAGGATGGCGTGATCACGGCTGTTGCGCCTTGGGATCATCCTTTCGGTGTGTCCAACCAGAAGAACAACCAAGGTCAGCCGATCGCGAACTATCGCACGGCGGGGCTGGCGGATATGGCTGTGGCGCTGATCGAAGGGCGCGATCACCGTTGCTCGCTGGACCGTACCTTGCACGGCGTGGATATCATGACCGCCTGCTTGAAATCGGGGGAAACCGGGCAGTTCGTGACCTTGACGACGACCTGCACGCGGCCTGCCGCACTTTCGCCGGACGAAGCGCGGGCGCTTATGGTCTGAGGTATTGCCGGCCAGCCGGAACGGCGGCGGGCAATCGGGATGCGCGGCTTTCCCAATGGGCTGTCGCATCCCTTTTTTCTACAGATGCAAAAGGGCGTCCCGATGATTGAAAATCCCGTCCTGCGCGGATTTAATCCTGATCCGTCGTTTTTGCGGGTTGGCAGCGATTACTATATCGCGACATCGACCTTTGAATGGTATCCGGGCGTTCAAATTCATCGGTCCAGCGATCTGGTGAACTGGACTTTGGTCTCGCGGCCCCTGCGGCGGGCAAGCCAGTTGGACATGCGCGGAGATCCCGACAGTTGCGGCGTCTGGGCGCCGTGCCTGTCGTTTGCCGATGGCAAATTCTGGCTATTTTACACTGATGTGAAGCGGTTTGATGGAGCGTTTAAGGACGCCCACAACTACATTGTCACCTGCGAAACAATTGATGGCGACTGGTCAGATCCGATCTATGTCACCTCATCCGGATTTGACCCCTCGTTGTTTCATGATGATGATGGGCGCAAATGGGTCACCAATATGCGTTGGAACCATCGGGGTCCGGGCACAGGGCTGAACCCGGCGAACGATCTGTTTGACGGCATTGAACTGCAACAATGGGACCCGGTGCAGGGTTTGATCGGCGAGGTCGCCACCATCTACACCGGCACCGATCTGGGACTGACAGAGGCGCCGCATCTGTTTAAACGCGATGGGTGGTACTATCTGACTGTCGCCGAAGGGGGGACGGGGTATGATCATGCTGTGACGATGGCGCGGTCACGCCATATTTGCGGGCCGTATGAAAGCCATCCGGAACGGCATGTCTTGACCGCAAGGTTTGACCCCGAAAATGCGCTGCAACGTGTGGGGCACGGCCAATATGTTGAAGGCCACGACGGGCAACATTGGCACAGCTTTCTGTGCGGGCGCCCGCTTCAGGGGCCAAGGGGCGCCTTTTGCGCCATGGGCCGCGAGACGGGACTGGCGCCGGTGGAATGGCGCGATGGGTGGCTGTACCTGAAGGGCGGCGGCATGGCCCCCGCCCTGACCTATCAAGCCCCGGCGACACGTGACCGCGAGGCGGCGAGGCATTATGATCTGACCGGCCCTGAACTTCCCAGCGATTTCCAGTGGTTGCGAAGCCCAGAGCCTGACCGAATTTTCAGCATGTCAGGCAGCGGGATCAAGCTGACCGGGCGAGAGTCCATTGGATCGTGGTTTGAACAATCCTTGGTTGCGCGGCGGCAGGAACATCACGCTTACCGGGCCGAGATGACCCTATTTGCCGATCCGCCGAACTGGCAGCGCGCTGCGGGTCTGACCACCTATTACAACCGCCACAAATTCCATGCGGCTTTGCTGACGCACGACCCCGATTTGGGACGGGTGCTGCGGATTGTTTCTTGTCTGGGCGATTGGCCGGGCGAGGGGTTGAGCTTTGGCGCTATCCTTGCGGTTCCGGAGGGGCCGGTGCGTTTGGCGGTCACCGTTGACGGGGCGGGCCAGCAATTTCACTGGGCAACCGGCACGGGCGATTTCGCCCCACTTGGCGCACCCTTGGATGCCGCGATCCTTTCTGATGAAGGCGGCAGAGGGGAGCATGCAAATTTCACCGGCACCTTTGTCGGCATTCTGGCGCATGATCTGACAGGGCAGGGCTGGACGGCGCTGGTAACCGCGTTTTCTTATGCTCCGGGCTGAAACAGGTCGATTGGGAATGGTCCTTGAACGCTGTGCCAATGGTCTTTAGACCTTTCAAAGCATTTTGAGGTGGGCGTCATGACATTTGATCCAAGAACTGTTTCCGTTTCGGAAATGTTGACGCTTGTGGACAAGGCTTTTGGCATTGACCGTGTCATGAAAGATTGGGGCCGGGACGTTGTTCCGGAATATTACGCGCAGTCCGGGCCCGCCTATGAACGCATGCATTCTACCCAAGGCTGCATGCATTATGCATTGAACAGCGACGGCGTCTTTTCCTATGAAGGATACCTTGTACAACCGCGTGCGGTGCTGGCCGAGGTTGCGGCCCTAAAGGGCAGCCGCGTTCTGGAACTGGGCTGTGGCAAGGGGTTCAACAGTCTTTTTTGCGCCCAGCATATTCATGATGTGCAGTTCACTGGCACCGATCTGTTGCCGGCGCATGTTGAGAAGGCGCGCGTCTTTGCCGCGGACGCCGGCCGTGACAACGTTGTCTATGAACAGGCCAGTTATGAGCCCTTGCCCGATCGCTTTCGCGGTTATGACGTGGCGTTTGGGTTTGAGACATTGTGTTATGCCAAAGATACAGATTTGGTCGCAGCATCGATTGCCGCGGCCCTGCGACCCGGTGGGCGATTTGTGATGTTTGATATGCAGGCCATGGGCGACGTCGATGCTTTGCCGTCTGATCTGGCCCGCGCAACGCGCCTTTATGGAATATCCTTGGCCATGACGAATGGCTTTTTGCCCGCAGGCCAATGGGAAAAATCGTTGGAAAAGGCCGGGTTGGTGGTGGATCCTGTCGAGGATGTCACAAAGAATTTGCTGCCAGGTCTTTACCATCAAGTCGAGATGAGCCACCGCACGTTGAGCGATTGGAAAAAGCGCATCGCGATCAAGGCCTTGCCGCCCTACATGACCCGTAATGCCATTGCGGCCTTATTCGGCCCGGCGGTCTGCCGATTGGGGCGGGATACTGAGGATGGCATTTTGGTCTATCAAAAGATCACCGCCACCAAACCGCGATGATCTTTTGATCAAAGCTTGCATGGATCGGACTTGACGGATTAAAAGATCTGCGACTTAGGTGCAGGTTAGATGATTCAAGACGCCCGCAAGATCCCGACCCACGAGACGGTTTATGCGCGTCTGCGCGATATGATCCTATACGGGATTCTGGAACCTGGCCAGCCCGTGACCATTCAAGGCCTCGTCGCAGAGTTGGACGTCGGCATGACACCGGTGCGCGAGGCGATCCGAAGGTTGGCGGCCGAGGGTGCCTTGATGCCGCAAGGCAACCGCAGGGTGACCGTGCCCAAGATGACCCCTTCCATTCTGGATCAGGTCGGCTTTGCCCGGCGGACGATTGAGCCGATGTTGGCGGAACGGGCGGGGGCACTGCTGACCCCGCGCCTGATTGACCGGTTGGCCCATTTGGATGCGGCCGTCAATGACGCGATCCGGACGGGGAATATTCCGGCCTATCTTGAATCCAACCACGCCTTTCATTTCGCGCTGTACGACGTGTCGGGTGCATCGGTTCTGGTGGATATGGCGCGCTCCCTTTGGCTGCGCTTTGGCCCCTCGTTGCGGGTTGTGTGCACGCGGGCGGGCACTTTGGGCCTGCCGGATCAACACGCGGAAGCCTTGGCGGCGATGCGCGCCGGGGATTGGTCGGCACTTCGCGAGGCCATGGATCGGGATATCGCGCAGGGAATTGATCAAGTGCGGATCGTTCTGGGACAGAGTGGCGACAGGGGGTAGGGCGGGCCGATCTGGGCGCTCTCATAATTTGATCAAATTTCTTGATCCCTCTGCGTTTTATCCTTAGATGTAGCGTAAGCAGCCTAGGTTTTGAATCAGGGCATGCCCCCCGCGTCACGCCAAGAGGCCCGCCATGAACAAGATCACCAATCATATGCCTACCGCAGAGTTGCAGGCTTTGGATGCAGCGCATCACATGCACCCCTTCACTGAAAATGCCGCCTTGGCAAAAAAAGGCGTCAGGATCATGACGCAAGGCAAGGGCGTTTGGCTGACGGATAGTGAGGGTCACAAGATCATCGACGGAATGGCCGGGCTATGGTGTGTGAACATCGGGTACGGCCGGACAGAGTTGGGGGATGTTGCCAAGGCGCAGATGGACCAGCTGGCCTATTACAACACCTTTTTTCAAACCAGCCATGTCCCTGCCATCGCGCTGGCCGCAAAGATTGCCGAACTTGCGCCGGGGGATTTGAACCACGTCTTCTTTGCCGGGTCGGGTTCCGAAGCCAATGACACCAACATTCGCATGGTGCGCCGTTATTGGGATATCAAAGGACAATCCGAAAAGCGCGTTATCATTGCGCGGACGAATGGGTATCATGGATCCACCATGGGGGGCGGATCCTTGGGCGGGATGTCAGGCATCCACGCCCATGGCGGCAAGATCGCCGGGATCGTTCATATCGGAGAGCCAAACTGGTGGGCGCAGGGCGGTGATATGACGCCGGAGGCCTTTGGCCTGATGCGCGCCCAAGAGTTGGAAGCCAAGATTCTGGAACTGGGTGTCGAGAATGTTGCAGCCTTCATTGGTGAGCCCATTCAGGGGGCGGGGGGCGTCATCATTCCGCCCAGCACCTATTGGCCTGAAATTCAGCGCATCGTCGACAAATATGGAATCTTGTTGATTGCCGACGAGGTCATCACCGGATTTGGACGAACTGGAAACTGGTTTGGCAGCCAGACCTTTGGCATCCGCCCGCATATCATGACCATAGCAAAAGGGCTGTCGTCGGGCTATCAGCCGATTGGCGGATCTATTGTGTGTGACGAGGTGGCCGAGGTTATGGGGGCCAACGGCGATTTCAACCACGGTTATACCTATTCTGGACATCCCGTCGCAGCTGCGGTCGCGCTGGAGAATTTGCGCATCATGCAGGACGAGAACATCGTCGAGCATGTTCGCGACGTCGCGCATCCCTATCTTAAGGCCCGATGGGATGCATTGACCGATCATCCGCTGGTGGGAGAAGCGAAGTTGGTGGGATTGATGGGGTCGATCGCGCTGACGCCCAACAAGGCAAGCCGGGCGAAGTTCGCCAGTGAGGCCGGCACCGTCGGCTACAAGGTGCGCGAGCGCTGCTTTGCCAATGATTTGATCATGCGCCACGTCGGGGACCGAATGATCATCGCACCGCCTTTGGTGATCACGCCGGATGAAATAGATATTCTGATCGCCCGGGCCACAAAATCACTGGACGAAGGCTATGCGATCTTGAAGTCCGAGGGACTGATGGTTGCCGCGTCATAGCGCGGCCAGACAACTTCAAGGGTCTTTATCATTGCGAAACAGGGGGTTGAGGCGGCGATTTTTGGCTGTCTTGGCCCCCTTCTTCTTTGTGTAACATCCGCTTTGGCAGGGAATTTGTTCAAGAACGCCCTGATCTTGGCCGCCGACGTTTCGAAACCACGCCTCAAGGGGCCCAAGGTGTTCCATTGGGCTGTGACGGACCGTTCAGATGTCCTTTTCCGTTGTGACATAGTGCGGGGTTATTGAGTTTCGGCCCCCAACATCCTACACCTTTGACAAAAGGTGAGGACCCCCTATGCGCATTCATTCTGATCTGGCCGATACGATCGGCAATACACCCTTGCTGAAGCTCAAGCGCGCTTCGGAACTGACGGGGTGCACGATCTTGGGTAAATGCGAGTTTCTGAACCCCGGTCAGTCGGTCAAGGACCGCGCGGCGCTGTACATGATCAAAGATGCTGTGGCCAAAGGCCAATTGAAGCCGGGCGGCACGATTGTCGAAGGGACGGCTGGCAACACCGGGATTGGACTGGCGTTGGTCGGGGCAAGCATGGGGTTTCGCACCGTTATCGTGATTCCGGAAACCCAAAGCCAAGAAAAGAAAGACATGCTGCGTCTGGCAGGGGCGGAATTGGTGCAGGTGCCCGCCGCGCCGTACAAGAACCCGAACAATTATGTCAGATACTCGGGCCGGCTTGCTGCGGCGCTTGCACGCACGGAAGCGAATGGCGCGATCTGGGCCAACCAGTTCGACAATGTGGCCAATCGCCAAGCCCATATCGAAACCACTGGCCCCGAGATTTGGGAGCAGACTGGTGGCAAGGTCGACGGATTCATCTGTGCCGTTGGATCGGGCGGAACCCTTGCCGGCGTTGGGATGGCATTGCAGCCCAAAGGTGTGAAAATTGGGCTTGCAGATCCCGATGGGGCGGCGCTGCACGCGTTTTATACGACAGGCACGCTCGACAGTCCGGGCAGTTCGATCACCGAAGGGATCGGGCAGGGCCGGATCACGGCCAACCTTGAAGGGTTCACGCCCGATTACAGCTATCGCATTCCTGATGCTGAAGCATTGCCTTTGGTGTTCGAGATGCTGCTGGAGGAAGGTATTTGCCTAGGCGGATCTTCGGGGATCAACATTGCCGGGGCGATGCGAATGGCAAAAGACATGGGGCCGGGCCATACGATTGTGACCATCCTGTGCGACTACGGAAACCGGTATCAGTCTAAACTCTACAACCCGACCTTCCTGAAGGAAAAGGGACTTCCCGTGCCAGAATGGCTTGACCGCGCGCCGCGTGGATTACCCACGGTATACGAAGACGCATGATCACGGGGCAGGGTCACAATCTGTCCCTGTCTGGCTGGCTAGCGGCCCTTCTTGTCGCTGCCGTTCTGGCGCTGGCCCCGATGGCAACTCTGGCACAGCAAGGGGCCGGGGTATCGTCCGCGCCGCGCGTGGATCAGACGGGTGCATTGGTGCCCAACACTGGGGGGAGGGGACCAAGTGGGTCTTCGGCTGCTGCCCCGCCGCAAGGCGTTCGTTCCGCAGGATTGAACTATGACGACTGGACGGCCATGGCGGCACGGGCCGATGCCTTGTTGGCCAATGATCAAACCCTTGGCAATGACCTTGACGACATGCGGGCGCTTTTGGTGGATTGGCGCGAAGCGCTTTTGGGCGCGCGAAGTGCCAATTCCACCCGCATCGAGGTTATTCGCAGCCAGATAGAGGCGCTTGGCCCTGCCCCCGACACGGGCGAGGCAGAAGCCGAAGAAATCGTTCGCCGCCGCCGCGAGTTGAGCGATCAGTTGGTCAGGCTTCAGGCGCCGGGCATCAAGGCGGATGAGGCTTATCAGCAGGCAGATGGATTGATCTTGCAGATCGACAGCTTGCGCCGCGACCGGCAGGCCGAAGAACTGCTGCGACTTTGGCCCTCTCCTTTGAACCCGTCGACTTGGCCTGCCGCGCTTTCAGGATTCTCGGCGGCGGCGATGAGCCTGTGGAAAGAAACCGGGGCGAAGTTGGTAGACCCCAGAGCCCAAGAGACGTTTTTCAACAATCTGCCGCTAGTTTTGTTGCTATTTGCCTTTTCGATTGCCGTCTTGTGGCGCGGACGGCGGGTTTTGGACCGGCTTTTGCAGATGCTGCCGCTGCCGAAAGATGAAAAGGCCGCGCGGCTGATGATGGTTTTGGCCTCGTTGGGGCAAGTCATCATTCCGGTGGTGGCCTGCGTTGCCCTGACAATCGCGCTGCGACGCAGTGGCATGCTTGGCCCTGTCGGATTTGTTCTGTCCGGCGTTATCTCGTCGGGCGGTCTGGTGATCTTCACGTCGATCTGGTTGGGCGGTCAATTGTTTTCGGCCAACTCTCCGCTGCGCGATGTGGGGGCACTGACGCCCGACCGCTGGGTGGAAGGCCGGTTCTTGCTGTTTGCCTGCGGTTTGCTGATGGCCCTGTCGCGCGCGCGCGCACAACTCGTATCGCAATTGCAATTGGATGATGCCTTTGCGTCGGTCAGTTGGTTTCCGATCTTGCTGTTTGGTGGGCTGGTCCTTTTGCGGATCGGGCGACTTATGGCGCAGATGGTGGCAGCGGTGCCCGACGACGACGATGAAGGTGCGACCCTGCGCAGTATCATCGGGTTGATCGCGAAAGTGGCCACAACGATCGGCGTTGTTGGCCCGACCCTTGCGGCGATCGGATATAACTCGGCGGCGGCGGCGATGATTTTGCCGGCGGCCATATCTTTGGGTTTGCTGGGAATTTTGGCGCTGTTTCAACAGATCCTGTTTGATCTTTGGGCGCTTTTGATGCGCCAGAAAACGGCCGAAAACACGGCACTGGTGCCGGTCTTGCTGGGCTTTGGACTTGCCCTTTCGTCGCTGCCCGTCTTTGCGCTTATCTGGGGTGCAGATGTTGCGGACCTGACAGAGCTTTGGGCGCGTTTTCAGGAAGGCTTTACGCTCGGCGAGACGCGGATTTCGCCCACGGATTTTCTGCTCTTCGCGGTGATCTTTGCCATTGGCTACACCGCCACGCGGATGCTTCAGGGGGTGCTGAAGAGCCAGATTTTGCCGCGTGTCGGCATGGATCAGGGGGGGCGCAACGCCATTGCGGTGGGCACCGGCTATGTTGGGATCTTTGTCTCTGCACTGATTGCGATCAATGCCACGGGAATTGACCTGTCGGGTCTGGCCATCGTGGCTGGTGCGCTGTCTGTCGGCATCGGCTTTGGTCTGCAGGCCATCGTGTCCAACTTCGTCTCTGGCATCATCTTGCTGATCGAACGACCTGTGTCTGAGGGCGACTGGATCGAAGTGGGGACTGTGCAGGGGATCGTCAAATCCATCTCGGTTCGGTCCACTCGTATCCAGACCTTTGATCGTTCAGATGTGATCGTTCCCAACCAGGACCTGATCACGGGACGCGTGACCAATTGGACACGGTTCAGCCTGTCTGGCCGCATCGTCGTGCCGGTGACGGTTCCCTTCACCTCTGACAGCCAGCAGGTCTCGCGGATCTTGATGGAGATTGGTCTGGCCTTGCCATTGGCACTGCGCAACCCCGCCCCGCAGGTGATATTCATGGGGTTTACCACCGAGATGATGACCTTTGAGCTGCGCCTTGTGCTGAAAGACATTCACAATCTTTTTCAGGCCCGCAGTGATGTGAACCACGAAATTCTGCGCCGGTTCCGCGAAGAGGGGATCCCCTTTACCAACGCGCACCGGGACCATTTGGCCAAGCTGGCTGAAGTTGCGGCTGAAGAGCAAGAGCTGGCTGTGCGTGAGGCCGAAGTGGCACATTGGCTGGGCCCCAACCTTGCGGACCTTCCTGCGCCCCTTCCCGAACCGACCCGCAAAAAGACCCCTAAAGGACCCTCTTCTGATGCAAACTGAACTTCTGTTTCGCGCCGATGCCTATCTGACCGAAGCCCCGGCCCGTGTTTTAGCCCATACAATGGAAGGGGGAATCGTTCTGGATCAGAGCGTGTTTTACCCCACCGGGGGGGGGCAGCCCGGAGACAGCGGATCGATCGACTGGGAGGGGGGGCGGTTGAGTATTGCCACGGCCGTCAAAGTTGAAGGGGGTCGGGTTGCCTTGGTTCCGGCCGAACCGGCGGCAATGCCGCCCTTGGGGGCGATGGTCATTCAAAGGATCGACTGGGATCGCCGCCATCGCCTGATGCGCATGCACACGGCTTTGCATCTTCTGTCCGTTGTGGTGCCGTTGCCGGTAACCGGGGGCCAAATCGGGGCAGAGCGCGGCCGGCTTGATTTTGACATGCCGGAACCTTTGGCCGATTTGCAGGCTGCCGAGCTCGCGTTGAACCGGTTGATCGATCTGGATTTGCCCGTGACTGATAGTTGGATTACGGATGACGAGTTGCTTGCCAATCCCGGCCTGGTGAAAACCATGTCGGTTCGTCCCCCGATGGGACAAGGGCGCGTGCGCCTTGTGCGCATTGGAACCGATGCCGTACAGACCGACCTGCAACCCTGCGGCGGCACCCATGTGTCACGCACCGGAGAGATCGGACGGATCACGGTGGGCAAGCTTGAGAACAAGGGAAAACAGAACCGACGGATCACCTTGCATCTGAATTGAGCTTTGCAAAGTTTTATTGCGCTTGCCCCTTGCCTTGCCCCTCAGGCTCAAGCTACACACCGCGCCACGGACAGGTGGCCGAGTGGTCGAAGGCGCACGCCTGGAAAGTGTGTAGACGGCAACGTCTCGAGGGTTCGAATCCCTCTCTGTCCGCCACCCACCACAAGAATAACGCATTTTAAATTATTGAAATAATTATATTTTTTGTCAAGCTGGGGTTGTGATCTGGGTGTGGTGCGGCGATTTGATATACAATTCGCATTGAATTGCTTCTTCACTGCGCCCACGACGACCAAAAGCTGATGCGCAACCATGGCTTCAAGGTTTCGATGAGCGGCAAGGGCAATTGTTACGACAATTCCGCTGTCGAAAGCCTCATCAAGTCACTGAAGGCGGAACTCGTCTGGCGGCGTAACTAGCAAACCCGCCGCGAGGTCGAGATCGCCCTTTTCGAATACATCAACGGCTTTTACAACCCGCGCCGCGAACACTCGGCCCTCGGCTGAAAATCACCCGTGGCCTTCGAACAATGGGTCGCCTAACATGAGCATCTGACCGGAACATAACCGGTGCAGGTCCACGTTTCGTTTGTGTAAGAATGATCGAAAAACTAGTCAACGCCGCGTCAACGTTTGCCGAGTCCCTGCTGAAACGAGGGGGAATCATGATGCAGACTGGCATGTTGGTACGCTGTCCGATGGGTTATCCTTAACCGTCCGGCCCAACCGCAGTTATCAGTTCCCAGCACTTATCAACTCTCACGGGATCTCAACAGGACTAGCGCCCGCGCATCCAGTGCTGCAACTCTGTTTCCGCCTTTTCCAATGCGCCGTAGTTCAGCAGTTTGCGCAGCATTGCCACCGTCACCGCCCTTGCCCGAAGGTTGAACGGGCTGTCCTCGCGCTGGCTGTCGGCTGATTGATGGACGTCAAGTTTGCTGTAAATCTGCTGCAAACGGTTCTGCACAGACCTGAGCGAGAGGTGGCGGCGTTCGGAAATCACGCGGTCGGTCATGCCAAGTGCGATGTCCATAAGGATTTCGTATTCGGAATCGCTGAACCCAGAGGTCTGCGCGAAGCTGCGCTGCTGCATCCCGCGCACCTCATTGTCGATCACGCATTGGTTCTCGATGAAAATGCTGCGGAGCGCCAGTTTCAACCGCTCTTCCGAGGTGGATTTCAGCACATAACCATAGGCCGCGCCGTTTGGCACGATCCGGCTGACGCCGCGAACGTAGGCTTCGTCGGCGTAGTTCGACCAGAACAGAATGCGCGTGTCGGGCCGCTCTCGCCAGATTGTGCGCGCGGCCTCGATGCCGTTGCGGGCGTTCATCTGCAAATCCATGACGATATGGGCGGCCCGATGCGCCCGCGCCAAGGTCTCACCTTGTTGACCATTTTCGGCTTCATAGATGGCGCTGCATTCTGGCAAAGCTGCGCTGACCTGTTCCCGCAGGAAAGACCGATGCAGGGGGTCGTCCTCGACGATCAGCACTTCCATGTCTTCCCCCTTCATTCCGCGACCAACTGCAGGCTTGGCGACAGCGGCAGCACAATGCCGACGCTGGTGCCGCCGCCGATCCCCGTCGCCAGAGTACAGCGTGCCGAGATCAGACGCGCCCGAGTCTTCATATTGTCAATGCCGCTGCCAACCCGGGTTCTCTTTTTGGTTATGCCTTTGCCATCGTCGCTTACCGCAAGCGAAATCTGCCCCGGCATGGCCGCCAGTTGCACCGAAATCCTTCCGGCTTCGGCATGGCTGACGGCGTTGTTAATCGCCTCTTGCGCGATACGGTAAAGAGCGATGCTTACCGTCGGCTCCAGCGCGTCGAACGCCCGGCCGGAGTCATCATTCAGGGTCCAGTTGATGTCTTGTCCCGAGTCGCGAATGGCCCTGTCCAGATGATGTTCGATTGCATGAGCAAAGCCGAACAACTGCAAAAGCGACGGCTTGGCTTGCTCGATGATTTGCCGCAAGTCCTGCATACAAAGGTGCAAGCCACGGGTGATCGGCTCGATCGCTTCGGCGGGCGCAGGGCCTTCACGTGGTAGCCGCTCCAGATGTCGGGTCAGCCGCGTTAGATCGGCCAGCGTCTGGTCGTGCAGGTCCATGCCTATACGTTGGCGCTCGCTTTCCAAAGCCTCGGTCAGCTTCAGCGCCCCATGCCGCAAACCTTCTTCGCGCGCCCGCGCCTCGGCTTCGATGATCGCGGATCGTTGGGCCTGTTCGGCGGCGCGCAGAGCAAAGAAGTAGGGTGACAGCAGGTCGGCAATATAACGGGCAATGCCCACATCCTCCGCTGCATAGGCACCGGCGCGCCGCAACGAGGCGCTGAACGCCCCGATCACTTCGCCATGCACCATCATCGGAACATGGATGCGTGCGCGAAGGCCATGGTCGTGGATCGGTTTGTAAAACCCGCCCGCGAATTGAAAGCGCGGGTCGGAGCAGGCATCTTCGGTCAGAATATGATCGACCGCACCTTGTAGCAGCGCCCGGATCGGGCTGTTCGCAATAGGCGCCTGCGGTTGCTTGCCCCAGTCGGTTTCAATCCCGCTTTCATAGGCCGTGTGGAATTGCCCGTCAGGGCGCAGGATGCAGACGTCCAGGTGATCATGTGGCAAAATCTGCCCGATTTCCGTCGCAATCGCCTTGATGGCAGATTGAAAGTCGAGTTGCCCTGCCAATAGGCGCGAGATTGTGAACAGATGGTTCAACAAAGCTGCTGGAGACGTTTCGACCATCTTCCCACTCTCCGTCAACGCGACCACCGCCGCACTGCTACCATGGCAGAGAAGGCGCGTCACACCTACAGCATCCCGCGCAAAGCACTTGCGGGAACCCGCAGGATTTTGGGGAAATCCCGCAAACGCGCTGCCTGAAAAACCCTATACAGCGTTGGGCTTCTCACCCATCGTGAGTTTGTTGAGTGGAGGAACCTCAGCAGGAACACAAGCGGAATTCGGTCGCCCGAGTGGGCGCCATAAAGGCTGCCATGCGTGCAGCACACTTAGGGAGAGAGACATGAATACCAGAACGATGTTGCTGGCCTCGGCCACGATCTTAGCCGTGGCCATGCCTGCCTTGGCAGAGACCTCAGCGAAAAAGATTGCCCTTTCAAACAACTATGCCGGCAACTCGTGGCGGCAGGCCATGTTGACCAGCTGGGAAAAGATCACCGGCCCGGCAGTGGCAGACGGCACTGTCGCCGCCGCCGATACCTTTACGACCGCAGAAAATCAGGCCACCGAGCAGGCTGCCCAAATCCAGAACATGATTCTCCAAGGGTATGACGCCATCGTCATCAACGCAGCCTCGCCCACCGCGCTGAACGGCGCGGTGAAAGAGGCTTGTGATGCGGGCATTACCGTTGTGTCGTTTGACGGCATTGTGACCGAACCTTGCGCCTGGCGCATCGCGGTGAACTTCAAAGAGATGGGCCGCAGCCAGGTTGAGTATCTGGCAGGCGTCATGCCAGCCGGTGGCAACCTGCTCGAAATCCGCGGCCTTGCCGGGGTGTTCGTCGATGACGAAATCTCGGCCGGGATCGCCGAAGGCGTGGCGCAATTCCCGCAGTTCAAAATTGTGGGTTCGGTGCATGGCGACTGGGCGCAGGACGTGGCGCAAAAGGCCGTTGCCGGTATTTTACCGTCATTGCCAGAAATTGCCGCGGTCGTAACGCAGGGCGGTGACGGGTACGGCGCAGCGCAGGCGATTGCCGCCACAGATCGGCCAATGCCGACAATCGTGATGGGCAACCGCGAGGATGAGCTGAAGTGGTGGAAAGAGCAGAAGGACGCTAACGGCTATACCACCATGTCGGTGTCGATTGCCCCTGGTGTTTCGACGCTGGCTTTCTGGGTGGCGCAACAGATCCTGGACGGGAAAGAGGTGCCGAAAGATCTGACCGTGCCGTTCCTGCGCATCGATCAGGATAACCTTGAGGCCAATCTTGCCAATACACAGGCCGGAGGCGTTGCCAACGTCGAATACAGCCAGGCCGACGCGATCGCGGTGATTGACGCCACCAAGTAACGCCATCCCTGCCAGCGAGTCTTGAAGTGCTGGCAACCAGACCTGCCCCTTGCCTCCCTTGGGGCAGGTCGCCTGCACCCTGCCGAACACTGGAAAGCCGCTTTGCCCCTGTCACATCCCTCCGCTGTGTTGGAAGTCGCCAATGCCACCGTGCGTTTTGGCGAGGTGCGCGCGTTGGACGGTGTGTCACTGGCGATAATGCCAGGCGAGTGTATTGGTCTTGTGGGCCATAACGGCGCGGGCAAATCCACCATCGTCGCTGTGATCAATGGCAGCCTAAGCCCACATCAGGGCGAGATTTTCAGCGACAGCACGCGGTTGGCCCCCTATGGAATTGGCGTGGCGCGCAGTCGCGGCGTGCGCTGCGTGTTTCAGGAACTGTCGCTTTGCCCGAACCTTTCCATCGTCGAAAACACCCGCATCATGCACCGCAACTTGGGCGGTTTCGGCTGGCGTGCCCGGGTGCGAGGGATCATTGCGGCCAGCCTTGATGCAGTGTTTCCGGGCCATGGCATCGACGTCGGCGGCCCCGTCGGTGCGCTGTCGATTGCGCAGCGCCAGATGGTGGAAATAGCGATGGCGTTTTCCGATTCAGGCCAGCCGCCGCGCCTTGTGATCCTGGACGAGCCCACGTCATCGCTTGATGCTGGGCTTGCAGCGCAGCTTTTGGCGCATGTGCGCCGCTTTGTGGCAACCGGCGGTGCGGTGATCCTGATATCCCATATGCTGAACGAAATTCTCGAAACCGCCAGTCGCGTCGTGGTGATGAAAGACGGCAAGATCGTTGCTGAACGGGGTGCGGGCGGCTTTGATCACGCCGGACTGGTCAAGGCGATGGGCAGCGCTGTCGCGCATCAGGCCGCCGCCCGGCGCAGCCATGCTGCCACTGAACCAGTGTTGGAGTTGAGCCTGCCGAAAAGTCAGCCATTCCGCGCCTGCAAAGGCGAGGTCGTCGGCCTGGCTGGTCTTGGCGGCCACGGCCAGACCCGGATGCTGCTGGCGATGTTTGATCGCCACAGCCCGCAGTGGTGGCCCCGCCGCGATCCTGCCGTCACCTTCGTCGCCGGCGACCGGCGCGAGAACGGCATTTTCGATTTGTGGAGCATTCTGAAGAATATGACCGTGGCTTCGCTGGGTGATCTGTCACGTCGGGGTCTGCTGCAGGATGCCGCCGAGACCAAGCGCGGCGCAGACTGGAAAGCGCGCATTGAAATCCGCACACCCGACATGGAAAATCCGATTCTGTCTCTGTCGGGGGGCAATCAGCAAAAGGTGCTGTTTGCCCGCGCCTTGTCAACGCGTGCCCCGGTTGTGCTGATGGATGATCCGATGCGCGGCGTCGATGTTGGAACCAAGCAAGAGGTCTACGGCATGATCCGCGCCGAGGCCGAAGCGGGCCGCACCTTTGTATGGTATTCAACCGAAATGGAAGAAATGCAGCTTTGTGACCGCGTCTACGTCTTTCGCAACGGGGCCATCGTCGCGGAACTTGTGGGTGATGCGATCAGCGAGCAAGACATTCTGCGCGCCTCGTTCGAAGGAGCGGCGGCATGAGAATTTCAACAGACACCCTTCGACTTGCCGTCCCGGTTGTGTCGCTCTTGCTGCTGTTGGCGGGCGTGTTCTATCTGCAACCCCGCGCCATGAGCTATACCGGACTGAACCTGTTGTTCAATCTTGCCGTGCCGATTGCGCTGGCCACAATCGCGCAGATGCTGATCATGGCGGTTAACGATCTGGACCTGTCGATGGGAACCTTTGTCAGCTTTGTCGCCTGCGTTGCCGCGACATATCTGCATGACACGCCGTTGCTGGGCGCCGCGATCTTGTTGGCTGCCATTGCGGCCTATGCGGTGATGGGTGTCATCATCTATCTGCGCGATCTGCCGTCCATCGTGGTTACGCTTGGGATGAGCTTTGTCTGGGCCGGTCTTGCCGTGCTGATCCTGCCGGCGCCCGGTGGAACAGCGCCTGAATGGGCACGCGCCGCTATGATCTCAAAACCGCCGCTGATGCCGATGGCGATTGTCGCCAGCGCGGTGCTGGCGGTGTTTGCGCACCTGTTGATCATGCGATCCTCTTTTGGGGTGCTGATCCGTGGGGTCGGGGGCAATCAACGTTCGGTGCTGCGCGCGGGATGGCCGATTGTTGCCGCGCGGGCTGGGGCCTATGCCCTAGCCGCCACTTTTGCCGTTGCTGCAGGAATCTGCCTTGTCGGGCTAACAACCAGTGCCGACGCCAATATCGCCTTGCGCTATACGTTGTTGTCGATTGCCGGTGTCATCCTTGGTGGCGGCGAATTCACCGGGGGGCGCATCTCGCCCATCGGGGCCGTGATCGGCGCGCTGACATTGACGCTGGCAGGGTCATTCCTGTCATTCTTGCGCATCTCTCCAGATTGGCAGATTGGCGCGCAAGGTGCGATCCTGATCATCGTGCTTGCCTTGCGGTTGTTGCTGAACCGGCTGGAAAGCAAAGGTGATATGGCATGAAAGCGCTTCTTGCAAAGCCGTGGATATGGTCTTTCATCGCAGCGCTGTCGGTGTGGCTCGCGACTATTGCTGTTACGCGCGGGGCGTCCACGGTGGGGCTGTCGCAGGCGGCACTGACCTTCGCCGCGTTCTCGGTGCTGGTTGGCATTGGCCAGATGTTCGTGATCACGCTTGGCCCCGGCAACATCGACCTGTCTGTGCCTGCCACGATGACGTTGGCCGGAACCGTGACGCTGAAATACATGGATGGCCAGAACGGACTGATCTTGCAGGGCTTGGGCATTGCCATCATGGTCGGGGTCAGCGTCGGTGTGTTGAACTACGCGCTGATCAAGGCGCTGCGCATTCCGCCAATCATCGCCACCCTGTCAATGAGCTTTATCGTGCAATCCGCCGCGATATGGACCAACCGCGGGCTGCGGATCAAGCCGCCGCAAGTGTTGGCTGATTTCACAACGTTGACCAGCTTTGGTATTCCCAACATCGCCTTGATTGCGTTGCTGATTTCAATCTTGGCTTGGGTTTTGCTGCACCGCACACCCTATGGTCGCTGGATCGCCGCCATTGGCCAAAGCCTGCCTGCCGCGCGGATGGCGGGCATCGCGGTTGATGGCTGCCGCTTTGTAACCTACCTGCTCTGCGCGGTGCTGGCTGCCATTTGTGGTTACCTGCTCGCCTGTTTCTCGGGCGGGGCAGCGCTGAATATGGGCACCGAGTACCTGCTTATGTCGATTGCCGTTGTGGTGATTGGGGGAACCGCCGTTGCTGGGGGCGACAGCAATGTGCCGGGCATCTGGGGCGCCTCGCTGTTTATGTTTCTGGTCGTGTCTATGCTGAACACCTACGGCCTTGGGGCTGGGGTGCGGCTGATCATGACCGGAGTTATCATCATCACCGTGATCCTGCTGGCCAGTGGCCGCAAAGCTGGCGCACGCTAGGACAAGGTATTGCCATGACTGCCCCCCTGTATCAGATCGACGACCCGACTTTTTTGCAATTCATCGTGAGGTCTGCGGGGCTGGATGTGCTGTATACGGGGTGCCGTTGGGCCGAGGGTCCGGTGTGGTTTGATGATATGCAATGCCTGCTGTGGAGCGATATTCCCAACCAACGCATCCTACGATGGGCGGCGGATTCTGCGGGGGGGGGCAGCGTGACGACCTTTCGGCAGCCCTCCAATTTCTCGAACGGTCAGACGCGTGACCGGCAAGGCCGCCTTGTCACCTGCGAACATGGGCTGCGCCGTGTCAGCCGCACCGAAGCCTGCGGCAGCGTCACAGTGTTGGCCGACAGATTTCAAGGCAAGTGGTTGAATTCGCCAAATGATGTAGTGGTACATTCGGATGGCAGCATCTGGTTCACCGACCCGACCTATGGCATCTTGTCTGACTACGAAGGCTATCGCGCCGCGCCCGAGCAGCCCGTACATGGCGTTTACCGAGTTGACAGCATCAGGGGCGACATCAGCCTCGTGGCTGATGATTTTTGCCAACCCAACGGGCTGGCTTTTTCGCCTGATGAACATACGCTTTACATTGCTGACTCCGGGGCGAGCCACGATGGCAGCAAACCCCGCCACATCCGCGCCTTTGATGTGCAGGACGGCAAGCTGACCCACGACCGAGTGTTCGCTGTGATCGATGCCGGCATCCCTGATGGAATCCGCACCGATCTTGCGGGCAATTTGTGGTCTTCTGCGGCGGACGGCGTGCATTGCTTTGCACCTGACGGACACCGATTGGGTAAAATTCTGGTTCCCGAGCCTGTGGCCAACCTGACCTTCGGCGGACCGCGCCGCAACCGGCTATTCATCACTGCCACAACGTCGCTTTACGCAATCTATCTTACCACCACTGGCGCGCAGCAGCCCTAGAACTGTCAGATTTTGATACAATCAGCGGCATCGACAAGCGCGTTCGAGCGTGAGCGAGAGGGAGAGGTTTTCAATTCTAACCAAGCCTGACACACTTCAGGCACGACCAAGGCGGGCACTGATCACCCCGGCCAATACGATCAACCCCGCCCCCAGCAGCATTGCCGGGCGCGGGGTATCTGCGAAAAACACCGCGCCGAACACGATAGCCCAGATCAGCAGCGAGTATTGATAGGGCATCACCACTGCCGCTTGGGCATGTTTGAACGACCGGTTCACCAGAATATGCGCAGCCATCGCCGCGACGCCCAGCAGGCAAAGCGCCGCAAAATCGCGTGGCGGTGTCGTTACCCAAGCGCCCGGCGTGAAAGCAATGATCGCACCCGAAGCGATGAGCGCCCCGACAATCTGCCAAGCCACGAGCACCGTGTCAGGCGTGCCGTGCAGCTTGCGCCCCAGCAGCATCGCTCCGGCGAAGGCCGCACTTCCCAGCAGTGCGATTCCGGCAGCAGGCGTCAGGCTGGCCTGCGACGGGGCCATGGCGATGGCGACGCCGACAAAGCCTAAACCGATCGCAGCCCAAACCCTGCGGCTGACCCGCTCGCCCAACACTAGCGGTGCCAGTGCCGCGACATAGATTGGCGCAGCCAGCCAAAAAGTCACCACATCGGCCAGCGGCAGATAGGCGACGGCGGCATAGAACCCCAGCCCTTCAACGGCCAACAGCCCGGCGCGCAGCGATTGCAAGGCAGGGCGATCCACCCGCCACAACTGGCCCAGACCGTCACGCACTAGAAATGGCATCAGCACAACCAGCGCCGAAAGGCTGCGGATCACCATCAATTGCGCCACCGAATAGCTGCCCATCAGCCATTTCCCCATGACGTCATTCAACGAAAACATAAACATGCCTGCCAGCATAAAGCCGATGCCGACACGCGCATTTTCACGAAACTGCATGCACTTACATCACAGCGCCGATTTGCCACGGCACGAATTCTGAACCGCCAAACCCCAGTTCTTCTGACTTGGTTAGCTTGCCAGAGGCGACCGCCACAAAGGCCTCGAAAATCTCGCGTCCCTTGTCGGCAATACTGACACCAGAGGTGATGACGTCGCCGCAGTTGATGTCCATATCTTCGGACATGTGGTTGTACATTTCGGTATTGGTCGCCAGTTTCAGTCCCGGAGAAGGTTTGAAGCCTGAAACTGATCCCCGCCCCGTCGTAAAGGCGATCAGGTTGGCACCACTGGCAATCTGCCCCGTGACCGAGGCAGGATCGTAGCCGGGGCTATCCATATACGTAAATCCAGGCGTTGTGATCGGTTGGGCGTATTCGTAAAATCCGACCATCGGCGCTGTGCCGCCCTTGGCGACGGCACCCAGTGATTTCTCTAGAATGGTGGTCAGCCCGCCACGTTTATTGCCGGGCGAAGGGTTGTTGTCCATCTCGCCGCCATTGCGGGCGGTGTAGTTTTCCCACCACTTGATCCGCGCGATCATCGCCTCGGCAATCGCGGGGGTTGCGGCGCGGCGGGTCAGCAGATGTTCGGCTCCGTAAATCTCTGGCGTCTCTGACAGGATCGTGGTGCCGCCGTGTTGCACCAGCAGGTCCGACGCCGCACCCAATGCTGGGTTGGCGGTGATACCGGAATAGCCATCCGAACCACCGCATTGCAGACCGACCACGATATGCTTCAGCGGAGCGGGCTGCCGCGTCACCTTATTGGCAACCTCTGCCATCTCGCGCAATTCGCGCAGTGCGGCTTCGATCGTCCGCCGTGTGCCGCCTTCTTGCTGAATGGTCATATAGCGGAAATTGTTGTCCTGCCGCAGCCGTCCTGCGCCGACCAACGCGGGCACCTGCATTGCTTCGCACCCCAGACCGATCAGCAATATCCCGCCAAAGTTGGCATGCTGCGCATAGCCCTGCAGCGTGCGAAACAACAGTTGATAGCCTTCGCCCTTCATGTCCATCGCACAGCCTGACCCGTGCACGATCGGCACGATGCCATCAATGTTTTCGAGACTTTGGAACCATGGATCGCGTTCTGCCGCTTCGGCCACCAGTTTGGCCACCGTGGCCGAACAGTTGACTGTCGTCAGTACCCCCAGATAATTGCGAGTCCCCACTTTACCATCGGCGCGATGATAGCCATCAAAGGTGCGGGTCTGCTCTAGGGTCGGCAACGGTGCATTTGCCTGCGCCATTGCATAATCCTGAGTGTGCTCTCCCATTCCAAGATTATGGGTGTGAACATGGCTGCCCTGCGAAATTGGCTCAAGTGCTTGTCCTATGATCTGACCATAGCGCAGTAACTTGTCGCCAGCCGCGAAATCGGCGAGCGCGAACTTGTGACCGCGTTTGACTGGCGTTACCAAAGTTAAAGCATGTTCGGGTAAGACCGCGCCTGCCTCAAGGTCTTGCAGCGCGATCGCCACTGAATCATCTGGGTGCAAACGGATGCTGGAAGCGGTCACGACAGTCTCCTTAATTACGCGTAAAAATTAGCACGTAGGCTTAAACATAGCAAAGCAGGATCCGGGGAGATCCCGCAGAAGATTTGCCAGTTCCTGCGCTTGACAACCTCGTGTTCGGTCCGCCTTCTGGGTTTGGGACCCAGAAGGAAACAAAGATGCATTTGACACTGGCAAAAGGCAATGCTGCGGTGATTACTGGGGCCGCGTCTGGCATTGGGTTTGCCGCCGCGCAGTATTTGGCAAGTCTTGGCATGCGGGTTTGTCTGGCGGACATAGGCATCGAGCGTTTGACCCGCGCCCGCGCGCAAATCATTGCTTCGGGTGTCGATGATGCTGATATCATCGTTCAAGAAACCGATGTTGGTGATCTGGCGGCGCTGCGTAATCTGGCAGATGTCGCCTTTGCCGCGCTTGGTTCGGTGCATGTGCTGATGAACAACGCCGGTATGCAACCGGGAAGCAGCATCTTTGACACAGAAACAAATTGGGACCGCATCATCGCCGTCAATATGTTTGGTGTTATCCGAGGTGCGCAAATCTTTGCACCTCGAATGATCGCAGGCGGCACCCCTGGGTTGATCATAAGTACAGGGTCCAAGCAGGGGATTACCACGCCTCCGGGCGATCCGGCCTATAACGTGTCAAAGGCTGGAGTGAGAGTCTTTACCGAGGCTTTGCAGCACCATTTGCGCAACACCCCCGATTGTCAGGTTGAAGCGCGCTTGTTCATTCCGGGCTATGTTCATACCCCCTTGACCGCTCATGGACGCAGCGAAAAGCCTGCGGGTGCATGGACGCCCGCACAAACCGTGGACTTCCTTTTTGCCTCGATTGATCATGGCGATTTCTACATCCTTTGCCCAGACAACGAGGTGGACCGCCGCACGGATGAAAAGCGCATCCGCTGGGCAGCAGGCGACATTGCCGATAACCGCCCCCCGTTATCGCGCTGGCACCCCGATTACGTTGAACCCTTCAAGAAATGGCTGCAAGAATGATCGAATTTTCTCTGCCCAACGGGCTATGGCTTGGCCGCGTTTGGCGTTCTGGCATTGGTCCCAGTATCGTCACGATCCGCGCGGGACATGTGTTTGACATTACCAGCAAAGCTGCTCCCACGATGCGCGATCTGTTAGAAAAGAGCGATATCGCCGGCTTTATTGCGGATGTTCCGGGCCAAGACCTCGGGGCGATTGCGGGCTTTCTGGCGGCTTCTATTGAACCCGCCGCAGAGGCAAACCACCTGCTTGCCCCCTGTGACCTTCAGGCGATCAAGGCCTGTGGTGTTACATTCGCGCGCTCGATGGTGGAACGGGTGATCGAAGAGCGCGCCGCTGGCAATCCTGCACTTGCCTCTGAAATCCGAGCCCGCGTCGCCGGGGTGATCGGCGACAGCCTGCGCGATCTGGTCCCCGGTTCGGCCAAGGCCGCCGAGGTCAAATCTCTGCTGCAAGCCGAGGGCCTGTGGAGCCAGTATCTTGAAGTTGGCATCGGCCCCGATGCCGAGGTATTTACCAAAGCACAACCAATGGCGGCTGTAGGGTATGGCGCTGCCGTCGGGCTGCATCCGATCAGCAAATGGAACAACCCCGAACCCGAGGTGGTTTTGGTGGTCAATTCCACGGGTCGGATCGTTGGTGCCACTTTGGGAAATGACGTCAACTTGCGAGATATCGAGGGCCGCTCTGCACTTCTGTTGGGCAAAGCAAAAGACAACAATGCCGCTGCCTCGATCGGCCCGTTCATTCGGGTTTTTGACGATAGCTTCACTCTCGACACGGTGCGAGGGTTAGAGCTTTCGCTGACAGTGACCGGTGAGGACGGCTTTTCGTTGAACGGCCATTCGTCCATGCGTCAGATCAGCCGTGACCCTGCCGATCTGGTCGCGCAGACGCGAGGGCGGCATCACCAATACCCCGATGGTTTTATGTTGTACTGTGGCACGATGTTCTCTCCGGTGCAGGATCGTGACGGCCCAGGGCAGGGCTTCACTCACCATCTGGGCGATGTTGTGACGATTTTTACGCCGGAACTGGGCACATTGACCAACACTGTGCGTCTGGCGACAGAGGCACCCGAATGGCAGTTCGGCACCGGGGCCTTGATGCGCAACCTTGCCGCTCGTGGTTTGCTGTAACCACCTAAACCGAATGGGATCGTGGCGAGCGCCCCGCGGGATTTCGCGGCGGGCGCTAGCGTTTTACAGGCCGTTTGCTTTTGCAATAAAGTCCGACAGATGCGGCACATAATCTTCTGCAAGATTGCCGCCCGTCGCCATCGCCAAAGCGAGGGAATTCTTCACATCGCTGGCCATAGACGTCGCCGCCGTTGACGCATTTGCCATCGATTCCACATAGCGCATGTCTTTATAGGCGTTTGGATGAGGTTTTCGTGAAGATCAACGGCATCACGCACTACCACTGGCGCGCCATCGATCACGAAGGGGAAGTGCTGGAGTCTTACGTCTCGAAGAAACGAGACCGTAAATCCGCGTTGAAACTCCTTAGGAAAACTATGAAACGGCATGGACGGCCGCATATCTTCGTCACGGACAAGCTCCGGTCCTTCGGCGCGTTGTTGAAAGATCTGGAGTTACCTGACGATCGCGAAACCGGTCGGTAGCTCAACAATCGTGCGTAAAATTCGCACCAGCCATTTCGGCGACGAGAAAGCGCCATGCTCCGCTTCCGCCGGATGCGATCGCTCCAGAAATTCGTCGCTGTCCATTCCTCAATCCACAATCTGTTCAACGCGGAGCGCGCCATCTCCGTCCGGGGCAATTTCAAGGCGACCCGCACCGCCACTCTCACCGTGTGGCGTCAACTCTGCGCGGCATAACGCAGAGTTGTTTTGGGCAAACAGAGACTGGTTCGCATTTGTCTGACAGCACCCGCGCTGGCTGTCTTTGAAAAGTTGTCATGATTTATCTTTGTTCGCTTGGCCAGATCCATAGTCCGCAGGCTACAGACCATTGGAAAACAGGCATATAAGGTGGGCTGACCTTGAGCCGGTTTGGCCGTCAGCACACTCATCTACATCAAAAATCTGACAGAATAAGTCGGGAATCTGGATTGGAGGTGTCCCAGCCTCGACTGAGTGATCTCGCAGCGAACCCAGCGGGCTGGGCATGGAGCGAGGGAAGGGAACCTATGACCCGCCCCTGCGTTTACAAAAGTGCAGCCCGCTCCACGGCGGGTTCAACGCGTAGAAGCTTCGGCGGAATAGGAAAACTCGTGTCGCACCAGGTCAAATTGTTATCGGTCAGTTCGGCAGTCCCTCCCAACATGATCAACCAGCGGGATGCAGCGAAAGTGGCGCACGATGCCTTTTCGGCGCGGTTTGACGACTTTGACCGTTTGGTGAAGGTGTTTGAAAGCTCAGGGATCCTTCGGCGCTATCTGGTGCAACCGCTGGATTGGTACTTGCAGCCCCTTGGCTGGTCCGAACGCAACGCGGCCTATCTGGCTGGGGCCTGCAATCTGTTCATTGCCGCCGCCGAAAAGGCGCTGTCGGCGGCCGGTTTGTCGGGCGACGATGTGGACACCGTTGTAACGGTATCTTCCACTGGCCTTGCAACCCCCGGTATTGATGCGCGCGCTGCGGAAGCCCTCGGCTTTCGCAGCGATGTCGAGCGGGTTCCGGTCTTTGGGCTGGGTTGCGCGGGCGGGGTGACGGGCTTGGGTCTGGGTGCAAGGTTGGCGCAATCGCGGCAGGGCAGTGTCGTGCTGGTCGTGGCGGTGGAGTTGTGCTCGGTTGCCTTCCGGATGGACAAGCTGACCAAAGAAAACATCGTGGCCACCGCACTTTTCGGCGATGGGGCCGCGGCCTGC
Source organism: Paracoccaceae bacterium (assembly GCA_947461435.1). GTDB lineage: Bacteria > Pseudomonadota > Alphaproteobacteria > Rhodobacterales > Rhodobacteraceae > CAIYZT01. The sequence continues at coordinate 36,022 of CANHLE010000021.1, forward strand.
GTATTGCGCGCTGGCGAGGGCGGCTTGGCCTGTGTCGAGATGTCGGGCCAGCACACCTGGCCGGGGACGCTGGACATCATGGGCTGGAGCGTCGATGACACCGGACTTGGCGTGATCTTTGACCGCGCAATCCCGCCCTTTGCTGAGGCGAACATCGCCCCTGCAATTTCCGGCATTTTGGCGCGGGGCGGGCTGGCATTCGGGGATATCGACCGCTTTGCCTGTCACACCGGCGGTGCCAAAGTAATTACCGCTTTGGAACGGGCGTTGGTGCTGGAGCAGGGCGCGCTGGACCATGAGCGTTCGGTTCTGGCAGATTATGGCAACATGTCCGCGCCGACCGCGCTGTTTATTCTGGAACGGCTGATGCAGGCCGGGCTGCCGCCGCGCACCTTGTTGACCGCGATGGGGCCGGGGTTCACGGCAAGCTGTGTGTCATTGCAGGCCGCCGCATGATCGCTGGCCTTCTGTTGGCATTGGTCACCCTTGGACGTTTGGGCGAATTATGGCTGGCCCGGCGCAATACCGCGGCTTTGCTGGCGCGCGGTGCAATCGAGATTGCGCCGGGGCATTACTCTTTGATCGTGGCGTTGCACACGGGCTGGCTGGTGGCTCTCTGGGTGTACGGGGCGGGGCAGCCGGTGAATCCCTTCTGGCTGGCGGTGTTTTTGGGCCTGCAAGTGGCGCGGGTCTGGGTTTTGACCACACTGGGCACGCGGTGGACCACGCGTATCATCGTCATCCCCGGTGAGCATCTGGTGGCGAAGGGGCCATACCGCTTCGTGAACCATCCCAATTATCTGGTGGTGATTGGCGAGATCGCGGTGTTGCCACTGTGTCTGGGCCTGCCTTGGGTCGCTGTTGTGTTCAGTGCGCTGAACGCAGCCGTCTTGACCGTCCGCATTCAGGCAGAGAATGACGGTTTGAAACAGGCGCACCGCGATGCAACCGCCTGACGTCGCAATGGTCAGGCCCGCTGTATGGCTGGGGTTCGTGGCCATGTGTGTTGGCATGTTCATGGCCATTCTGGATGTGCAGATCGTGGCCACCTCGCTGCCGAACATCCAGTCGGCGCTCAAAATCGCGCCGGATCAGATGAGTTGGGTGCAGACCGCTTATCTGATCGCCGAGGTGATCGCCATTCCGCTGACAGGCATGTTGATGCGGATGCTGACGATGCGCTGGCTATTCGTTGGGGCAGTTTCGCTGTTCACATTGGCCTCCATCGGCTGTGCGGCGTCGGGCAGTTTTGCGGCGCTTGTGGGCTGGCGGGTGCTGCAAGGTCTGGCGGGTGGCACGTTGATCCCGGCGGTGTTCGCAGCGGTATTCCTGTTGTTTCCGCAGCGCCGTCAAGGGATTGCTACGACAGTCGCCGGGGTTTTGGCCGTGCTTGCCCCGACCGTCGGCCCGATCATCGGGGGCTGGATCACCGAGACCTATTCCTGGCACTGGCTGTTCCTGATCAACGTGGCCCCCGGAGTTACCGCCGTTGCCGTTGCAGCGGCGGTCTTGCCGCGCGAGACGGCGCGGCCGTCTTTGATCCGGTCGGTTGACTGGCTCTCACTGGCCATGCTTGCCCTTGCCCTGGCCGCGCTGGAGATCGGATTGAAGGAAGGTCCGCAACGTGGCTGGCTTTCTGGACTGGTGTTGGGGCTGCTGACGCTTGCGGGGATCAGCGGTGTAGGCTTCGTCCGCCGCAGTCTTTCGGCGCAACTGCCTGTGGTGGACCTAAGCAACTTTGCAAATCGCAGCTTTGCTGTCGGGTGCATGCTGAGCTTTGTTTTGGGTATCGGCCTATTCGGATCGGTTTATCTGATGCCGGTCTTTCTGGCCTTCGTGCGCGGTCACGGCGCGTTCCAAATCGGAACGATCATGCTGGCGACGGGGGGGGCGCAACTGCTGATGGCCCCGGTCGCGGTGGCGCTGGAACAACGGGCCGATGCCCGATTGCTGACAGCGCTCGGGTTTGGTCTGTTTGCGCTGGGGTTGGGGATGAGCGGGTTTGCAACACCGCAGACCGATGCAGATGGCATGTTCTGGCCCCAGGTCGTGCGCGGTCTTGCGATCATGTTCTGCCTGTTGCCACCGACGCGGCTAGCGCTTGGGCAACTGTCGCCTGACCGTGTGCCTGATGCCAGTGGACTGTTCAACCTGATGCGCAATCTGGGTGGGGCCATTGGTCTGGCGCTGATTGATACGGTGATCTATTCGCGCGCGCCAGTGCATGGTCGGGACTTGATGGCGCAGTTGCAGGCGGGGGATGCGACTGCGGCCGCGTTTTTGGGCATACCTGCCCAGATGTTTGCAACACTGCCGCCTGGGCCGCTGGACAGAGCTACCCAAGGTCTTCTTGCGCCCCTTTTGGAAAAGGCCGCCCTGACTGCAGCAATCAATGAAGCCTGGCTGATGATCGCCATCCTAACCGTGGGGGCGCTTCTTTGCGTGCCATTTGCGCGAAATGGCCCGATTACATCTGCAAAGTCCTTGTAACTTTCCGGATATACTCCAAATACCATCTACACAGATGGTGTATGGAGGAAGAATGCCGAAACCAACCCTTGTCTCAGCGCCCAAGCCCCCCGAGTCTGAAAAGCTGACCATCAATCTTGGCTTCGTCGATTTGGGCCAGATCGAACTTTTGGTGCAGGAAGGATTCTATTCCAACCGCAGCGACTTTATCCGCACCGCCATTCGCAACCAGATCGAGCGGCACGCCGAAACTGTGCGTCAGGTCGTGACCCGCAAAAGTGTGGATCTTGGCCTGCGTCACATCTCGTCAGCGGACTTAATGGCGGCAAAGACGGCGGGCCAGATGCTGGATATCCGGGTTCTGGGCCTTGCCGTCATCGCGCCGGACGTAACCGCCGATCTGGCCCGCACCACGATCGCCGCCCTGCATGTTCTGGGCGCATTGCAGGCCAGCGATGCGGTCAAGGCCGCGCTGGCCGACCGGATCACCTGACCCATTCACCCAAGAAAGCCCCTTATGACCCTCTCTTTCATGCAAGCCATGACCAAAGCCGCCGAACTGACCCGTTCTGGTAAGCTGCAAGAAGCAACTGTTCTGATACAGTCGCTGCTGCACCGTCCCAGCCTTGATACAAGCCTGCCCGCGGCCAACCCCAACCCGGTGGATGCGGTGATTGAAGGCGACTTCACCAGATTAGACCCAGCCCCCCCACACGCAAAAGCTGCGCCGCCAAAGGCAAAGCCTGGGGGCGGGAAACGGCGGGCCGCGACGTCCCCGTTGGCTGAAACGCTGCGCAAGATCACAGCCGGTGGAATGCCGATCCGGCGCCCGGTGTCGGGCCAAAGCGATCCGGTGCCCAAGGGCGCGCAGTACCTGTCACTGACCTATCGCTCGGCGCAGGGCAGTCGTGGTTATCGGCTTTACATCCCGGCCAAGCGGTCTGCCGCCCCGATGCCGCTGATCATCATGTTGCACGGCTGCACTCAGACGCCCGAGGATTTTGCGGTTGGCACCGGTATGAACGCTCTGGCCGAGGAGTTTGGCTGCCTGATCGCCTATCCGGCGCAGCCGTCGGGGGCCAATGCCCAGAAATGCTGGAACTGGTATCGCCCCGAAGATCAAATGCGCGATCGGGGCGAGCCTGCGTTGATTGCGGGTCTGACCCGCACGATCTTGAGTGACCACAACGCCGATCCTGCGCGCACCTATATTGCCGGTCTTTCGGCAGGCGGGGCCGCCGCCGTTGTGATGGCCATTGCCTATCCGGATATCTTCAGTGCAGTCGGCGTTCATTCGGGCCTGCCTGCGGGCAGCGCGCGGGACATCCCGTCGGCCTTTTCCGCGATGCACAGCGGTTCAAAGGGCAAACCGCACAAGACTTTCGTGCCAACGATCGTTTTTCACGGTCTGGCCGACAGCACGGTTCACCCCGACAACGGCACGGCCGTCATGTCACAGGCCCTAAATGCCATGCCGGGCCTGCACGTGATGACGCGGCAAGGCGTCGCGGAAGGCGGGCACCGGTATCGCGCCACGGCGCACCATACCGCCGACGGCCGGAGCCTTGCCGAACACTGGCAGATCGAGGGCGCCGGCCATGCCTGGGCCGGTGGCGATCCCGCTGGAAGTTACACCGATCCAAAGGGCCCTGACGCATCTCGCCAGATGATACGGTTCTTTCTTCAGCACAGGCACACATAAACGGCCATCCGATCGGCACATTTTTTTTGTATCTGACCATCGCTGCAGCAAAATTGTCGGCCAGCAGGGAACATCCTGCGGGCCCGCACGTTGTATCCTTGCGCGTTGAAACAAGGAGCGGCCTTCATGGGTATTATCTGGACCATCCTCATCGGTTTTGTGGCGGGCGTCATCGCCAAATTCCTCATGCCCGGTGACAATGAGCCGGCTGGCTTCATTCTGACAACAATCTTGGGCATCGTCGGCGCCTTCGTCGCCACCTACCTTGGCCAGGCATTAGGCTGGTATGGCCCGGGCCAGGGTGCCGGACTGATCGGGGCCGCCGTCGGCGCCATCATCATTCTTGCGGTCTGGGGCATGATGCGTCGACGCGCCTGACTAAATTGGAGAAACATCATGTCACGATCCACGCCATCCTTGCTTGCCCTTCTGGGACTGGTTGCTGTCGCAGGCTACCAGAACCGCGACCGGATCGGCGAAATGCTTTCAGACGCAAGGCAAAAAGCCACCGAACCCGGGCAGGCAATGCCTTCCGCCAATGGCGGATTCATGGCCGAGGTCGGCCAATTCTTTCAGACCGGTCATCTTTTCACCGCGTTGAACGACCTGGTCGACCGGTTCAAGGCGTCTGGTTGGGGTGACGCTGCGGCCAGTTGGGTATCTGACAAGGCAAACATGCCGCTTGGCGTCGACGAGCTGGAAGCCGCTTTGGGAAATGAAACCTTGGCGGACCTTGCGCAGAAAACCGGTTTGCCGCGGGCCGAACTGCTTTTGCGCCTGAACGTCGCTCTGCCGCAGGTGGTGAACCGTTTCACCCCGAATGGTCGACTGCCTACCGAAAGCGAAGCGCAGGCCCACGCCTGACAGGGATGGTCGCAGGCCACCCGTCTGCCGTTGCTCTTCCTGCCGCCCAGCACGTTTTGAGAGTGCCGAGCCGGCCAATCTAATCCCTCATCAAAGGAATGCCGCCATGACCCCCGACGCTGAAATCACCGCCGCTTTCTGGAAGCACCTGCGGTCGGACCGCACGGTGATGCTTGGGCTTGAGGCCAGCGCGCCCACAACATTGCGACCAATGACGGCTCAACTGGACGCAGAGGCGGATCAGGGGCCGATCTGGTTTTTCACCTCGACCGACTCTGCCATCGTGCAAGAACTGAATTCTCAAGATCTGTCCATCTTTACCTTTGTCTCGAAAGGCTATGACGTCTTTGCGACGGTGCATGGCCATATGACGCGGACGACCGACCGCGCCACGGTTGATCGGCTATGGAATGTTTGGGTCGCGGCTTGGTACGATGGCGGCAAGGATGACCCAAAAATTGCCCTTTTGCGGTTTGATCCTGCAAGTGCCGAGATCTGGCGTGACGGATCAGGTTTGTTATCCGGTCTGAAACTCCTGTTGGGGGGCGATCCAAAGGCCAATGCCAATGATAACCTAGCAAAAGTTGCCTTGACGTGACGGATAGGGGCCGGGTTGGGACCCTCCTTTAGGACTCAGCACGCATCTCTGGAAACCGGACCTATTTCGGGGCCATCCCGACCCTGCTTTTACCAGATTGCCCTCTCAGTCCGGGGCAAGTGTCAGGGTGCGGGCTGTGTGGGATGCCTTGCTCTGCGGTGCGAAGTTCCAGTTTGCAGGAACAACGGCCGACCTTTGCGGACAATTTTCCCCTTCATGGATCGTCTGTATCAGGGAGTGTAGATCCTTCCCCAATAAAGCTACCAAGCGTGCCGAGTGACAAAACGTTGTCGCAGATGACCTTGAGACAGACTAGAAATGGCACGGCCATCAGGCCCCCGGCAATGCCCCAAAGCCAGCCCCAGAAAACCACGGTCA
>CANHLE010000022.1 GCA_947461435.1 Paracoccaceae bacterium
AGGGTGTATGCGCCGTGCTCGGCCGCTGATTGTCAAGTCAGGAAACCCTTTTTCGGTGGCCCCAATGGTACCGGGCCCGTCAGATTGCCGATAAATCTGGCACAAACCTGCGTTTTGACGGGGACAGGTATGGGTATGTAAAATAGTTTAACATAGCTCTTGAAAGGGGAAACAACGCTCTCCATCTGATGTCATGTGAAAGACATTAACTTCACCACTTTCCGGGAGACACCGACGATGACCACCCTCGACACCTCTGCCGCCCAAGCCCGTGGCTTCGGCGGATATCTTACCCGCGCGGAAGCTTGGCTGGACAGCAAGGGACGTGGCGCATGGATTGCCGCCATGGTTCTGGGGTTCATCTTCTTCTGGCCGCTGGGCCTTGCCCTTGTGTTCTACATCACCTTCACCAACCGTTGGAGCAAAACCATGTTCGGACAATCTTGCCGTCACAACCGCGACCGGGCCCAAGGGCGCCATGCCCCTTGGGGCAATCATGCGGCCTTTCGCACTTCTGGCAACACCGCCTTTTATGCCTACAAGGCCGAAACCCTGCGCCGGTTGGAAGACGAGCAGATCGCCTTTGAAAGCTTTCTAGACCGCCTGCGCGCGGCCAAAGACAAGACCGAGTTCGACACGTTCATGGACGATCGGGCACGGCCCCATGCGGAAGGGACCGCTGTTCCCCCTGCCCCCGCCGCAACCAGTGGCCCAGTGCCGCAAAGCTATTGAACCGCGTGCAAGCGCCGTGATTCCGGCCCGCCCAAGGAAACTTGGGCGGGTTTTTTTGTCTTGGCAGAGGAAATGCTTGGCCTTCGGCACAGGTCTTGCTAACACTTGGGTCATTGTTTCCGTTCACATGACGAAAGTTTGCGCCCAAGGCTCTGAAACCCATGCGTCATACCCTTCCCATCGCCCCCCAGTTCTATGTGACCGCGCCGCAGCCCTGCCCCTATCTTGATGGGCGGATGGAACGGAAATTGTTTACCGCCTTGCAGGGCGAACATGCCCAAAAGCTGAATGATTCCCTGTCAAAACAGGGATTTAGGCGCAGTCAGAACGTCTTGTACCGCCCCTCGTGCGCGGAATGTTCGGCCTGCATGTCGGTGCGCATTCGGGTGTCGGATTTCACGCCGAACCGAACCCAGCGCAAGATTCTGAAAAATTCGGCCAATCTGCGCAGAAATGCCACCAGCCCCTGGGCGACCGAAGACCAGTTTCAATTGTTTCGCCGATACCTTGATGCGCGGCATGCGGATGGCGGCATGGCGGATATGGATGTCTTTGAATTTGCCGCGATGATTGAAGAGACGCCCGTACGCTCGCGCGTGGTGGAATACTCGCGCAGCCCACAGGCGAGCGAGCGGGGCCGCCCCTTGGCCGCCGTCAGTCTGACGGATGTCTTCGATGATGGGCTGAGCATGGTCTACAGCTTTTATGACCCCGATTTGCCGGACCTGAGCCTTGGCACCTTTGCCATTTTGGACCACATCGAAATCGCGCGCGAAGCGGGACTTCCGTATGTCTATCTGGGCTATTGGGTGCCGGGCAGCCGCAAGATGGGATACAAGGCCGGTTTCAATGCCTTGGAAATCTACAAAGGCGGGAAGTGGCAGCAGATGGGGGATCCCAAGGATCATTCGTCTGAACTGCACCCGCTGTCGGTGGATCCGATATCGGAACAGGTCGCCCGCATCAACCTTCCCGAGGCGCGCGTTCCGCGCAGCGAGACGTAATGACCGGGGCCGTTCTGGGGCTGATCAGTTTGATTGTGCCCGATTATGATGCCGCCATCGCCTTTTACTGCGGAAAACTGGGGTTTCGGCTGATCGAGGATCTGGATCAGGGCACGAAGCGTTGGGTCACGGTTCAGCCGCCCGGCGGGGGCACGCGGATTGTTCTGGCACAGGCCGAGGGGCAGGAACAGACTGCCGCCATCGGCAAACAAGGGGCGGGCCGAGTCTGGCTGTTCTTGCAAACCGATGATTTTGCCCGGGATCATGCCGCGATGTTGGCGTCGGGAATTGTCTTTGAAGAAGCGCCGCGCCACGAACCCTATGGCACCGTGGCCGTTTGGCGGGACGATTTTGGCAACCGGTGGGATTTGATCCAAAATCGGCCCTGATGCACGGAAAGGTTGACCGGCCCGGCGGCTGCGCGCATCCTTGATGGATGCCCTTTTTGGTCAAGGGGTATCGATGGGGGGAAGATCCATGCAGACATTTCTGGCGCTGTCGCGCGCCATTGACCGGTTCAGTGCCTTCATGGGCCGTTCGGTCATGTGGCTGATTTTGGTGGCGATCCTTGTGTCCGCGGGCAATGCCATCGTGCGCAAGGTGTTCAATTCGTCATCCAATGCCTGGCTGGAGTTGCAATGGTATCTGTTCGGCGCGGCCTTCCTGCTGGCCGCCGCCCATACCTTGCGCCAGAACGAACATATCCGGATCGACATCTTGTATGGCATGCGCTCTCGGCGGGCGCAGCATTGGATCGATCTGTTCGGTCATGTCTTTTTCTTGCTGCCCTTCGTGGTGCTGATGACGTGGATGCTGGTGCCTTATGCCTATCAGGCTTGGAAGATCGGCCAGATTTCCACCAATTCCGGCGGGCTGATCATTTGGCCCGCGCGCGCGCTGCTGGCGGGGGGATTTGCGCTGCTGACGGCGCAGGCCCTGTCTGAGATCATCAAGAAAATTGCCGTGATGCGGGGTTTGCTGGAGGATCCAAATCCCTTTGTCTCGGCGCATGAGGCGGCCGAGTTGGAAGGTGCGGCCTTGGCGGCCGCCGTTGCCGATCTGGCCAAGAAGGGGCAGCCGTGATGCTTGAACTTATTGCCATCAACATGGCCCCGATCATGTTCGCCAGTTTGGTGATCTTTTTGCTGCTGGGCTATCCGGTTGCCTTTTCGCTGGCCGCCAACGGCCTTGTATTTTTCGCCATTGGTGTCTGGCTTGCGCCCTATTCGGCCGATACGATCACCCTTGATTGGCCGCTTTTATTCTCGATGCCGCAGCGATTATGGGGTGTCTTGTCGAATGAGACTTTGCTGGCGATCCCGTTTTTCACCTTCATGGGGATTGTGCTGGAACGCTCTGGCATGGCCGAAGATCTGCTGGACACAATCGGGCAATTGTTCGGGCCCATCCGGGGGGGGCTGGCCTATGCGGTTATTCTGGTCGGTGCGCTTTTGGCCGCCACAACCGGGGTTGTCGCGGCCAGCGTGATTGCCATGGGGTTGATTTCATTGCCCATCATGCTGCGCTATGGCTATGACCGACGGGTTGCATCGGGGGTTATCGCCGCCAGTGGAACCTTGGCGCAGATCATTCCGCCCTCTTTGGTGCTGATCGTTCTGGCCGACCAGTTGGGCCGATCTGTCGGCGATATGTACAAAGGCGCCATGCTGCCCGGCTTGGTTCTAAGCGGCTTTTACATGCTTTATATCCTCATCGTCTCGATTGTGCGGCCGTCGTGGGTGCCGGCCCTGCCACTGGAAGCGCGCCGGCTGGGCCATGGGGTGACGTCGCTGTTTGTCGCCGTCGCCTTGGCGGCAGGCATTGGGTATCTTGCCCATATCGCGCTTTTTCCAACCTATGGGGCCAATGCCGATGTTCTGGGCGCGACCTTGGGGATTACGGCGATCTATGGATATGCGCTGCTGGACGGCGCGCTTGGGATTGGTCTGCTGAGCCGTCTTGCCAGTCAGGTGATCCGGGTGTTGATCCCGCCCCTGGCCCTGATCTTTCTGGTGCTGGGCACGATTTTTCTGGGCATTGCCACACCGACCGAGGGCGGGGCAATGGGCGCGGTCGGGGCTTTGGTGCTGGCAGCGCTGAAGGGGCGGTTCACCCTTTCGGTCGTGACACAGGCGCTGGAAAGCACAACGCGGCTGTCGGCCTTTGTGATGTTCATCCTGATTGGGGCGCGCGTGTTTTCCCTGTCGTTCTATGGCGTCAACGGCCATATCTGGGTGGAACATCTGTTGACGGGCCTGCCGGGCGGGCAAACGGGATTCTTGATCTTTGTGTCGATCCTAGTGTTCCTTTTGGCCTTCTTTCTGGACTTTTTCGAACTGGCCTTCATCATCGTGCCGCTTCTGATCGCCCCCGCCGAGGCTTTGGGGATCGATCTGATCTGGTTCGGGGTGATCCTGGGCGTCAACATGCAAACGTCTTTCATGCACCCGCCTTTTGGCTTTGCCCTGTTCTATTTGCGGTCCGTGGCCCCGAAATCATCCTTTATCGACAAGGTGACGGGGATTCGCACCGCAGGGGTGACCACGGGTCAAATCTATTACGGGGCGATTCCCTTTGTGATAATTCAGGTGGTGATGATCGGGGTGGTCATCGCCTTTCCGCAGATGGTCATGCATTACAAGGGCTTGGTCATCGACCCGTCAACCGTCGAGATCATCATCCCGCAGATGCAAACCCTTGGGGCGCCGTCCGGCACGCAAAGCGGTGGCCTTCAAACTTTGGGCGCGCCAAAACTGGGCGCACCGGTGATCAACCCCTGACAAAAGCGCCCCAAGCTTTCGCTTGGGGCGTGGTTTTTTTCGGGCTCAGATCTTACAGCTTGCCAGCCTGCTGCTGGGTCATCATGAAGACGTCATAGTTGTATTCCGCGATCTGTGCCCACAGATAGGCATCGCGCTTGAACGCATCCTGACTGTCCTTGATCTTCTTGAAGGTGGCATTGGTCGCCCCGATTTCGGCATAGGTCGCATTGGCCGCATCGAAGGCCGCCGACAGCACGTCTTGCGGGAAGGGGCGCAGCTGCGCGCCGTTCGCCGCAAGTGATTTCAAGGCGGCGGGGTTCTTCATGTCATAGCTGGCCATCATGTTCGAATTGGCCGCCTCGCAGGCGGTTTTCAGAACAGCCTGATAATTGGGCGGAAGTTCGGCCCATTTGGCCAGATTGATCATGGTTGACAGCGTTGGGCCGCCTTCCCACCAACCGGGGTAATAGTAGAAGGGCGCGACCTTGAAGAATCCAAGCTTTTCATCATCATAGGGGCCCACCCACTCTGCCGCGTCGATCGTGCCCTTTTCAAGGGAGGGGTAAATATCCCCGCCCGCGATTTGCTGCGGCACAACGCCCAGCTTTTCGATCACCTTTCCGGCAAAGCCGCCAATGCGCATCTTCAGCCCCTGAAGATCGGCCAGAGAATTAATTTCCTTACGGTACCAGCCCCCCATCTGCACACCCGTGTTGCCACAGGGGAACGAGATCAGCCCTTGGGTGGCGTAAAATTCATTCAGCAGGTCAATGCCGCCGCCGTAATACAGCCAGGCATTCATCTGCCGATAGTTCAGACCAAACGGTGTGGCGCAGCCCAAGGCATAGGTGGGATCCTTGCCCCAAAAGTAATAGCTGGCGGTATGACAAGCCTCAACCGTGCCGGCCGCGACGGCATCTGCCGCCTCAAGCCCGGGAACCAATTCCCCGGCAGGGAAAACCTGCAGCGTCAGCCCGCCGTCGGTCATCTCAGACACATATTTCGACATGGTTTCGGCCGCGCCAAAGATTGTATCCAAGGCCTTGGGGAAGGATGACGTGACACGCCAGGTGATCTTTGGGCTGTCCTGCGCAAGGGCGGGCGCGGCGAGCGAGGCGGCCCCGGCGGCAACACCGCCCACCGTGGCCTTGGTCAGAAAGGAACGACGATCCATGAATTCTCTCTCCCTGTGTTCGGTGGCGCCGGGCCTATCGCCGGCTGCCCTGCAACCCTAGACAGAGAAATCGCGGTTGAGAACAAAATCTTGCAGTCCCCCCCAAAACGGGGCCTGCGCGGGGCGATGGCAGCAAGCGTGACGGGGCACGGGGCCGGGTGCAACCGCCCTGCTGGCGGGCCGCAGACATGCCGCAGGCCAGGCTTATTTGCAAAAGTTACGATCAGATGGACGATTTTGCAATAAAGTTTCAAAAATTCCACCCGCTGCGACACTTTTTCATTCCTTTTGCGGTTGACGCCCCTTTTCCCCGCCCGTAATGTCTGCCGCGACGACCACGGATCGGTCTAAAGGGGCAGATATGCTGAACCTCGTAGTACCTGTGAAAAGAAGGCGCATGGGCCGGTAACGGTTTTCCCTGACAGGACCATGCGCCCCCGAACGACCTTCGGGGGTTTTTTAATGTCGAAAGAATGGGCCGCATCGTGGCGGCAGCAAAAGGACGAAGCGGAATGACCAAACAGATGAGCGGCGCACGGATGGTGGTTCAAGCCCTGAAGGATCAGGGCGTCGAGGTGGTCTTTGGCTATCCCGGCGGCGCTGTTCTGCCCATCTATGACGAGATCTTTCAGCAAAATGACATTCGCCATGTGCTGGTGCGCCATGAACAGGGCGCGGTCCACATGGCCGAAGGCTATGCGCGCTCGACCGGCAAGGTCGGGGTGGCCCTTGTCACCTCGGGTCCGGGGGCGACCAATGCGGTGACGGGGCTGACCGATGCCCTGCTGGACAGCATTCCGATTCTTGTGATCTCGGGGCAGGTTCCGACCTTCATGATCGGCACGGATGGCTTTCAAGAGGCCGATACCGTTGGCATCACGCGCCCCTGCACCAAGATGAACTGGCTGGTCAAGGACACCAACCGTCTTGCCGAAACCATCCATCAGGCCTTTCACGTCTCGCGCTCGGGCCGTCCGGGCCCTGTTTTGGTCGACATTCCCAAGGACGTGCAGTTTGCCTTGGGCGACTACACCCCGATGGAAAAGGCAAAAACCGACCATTACCAACCCCGCATGAAGGGGGATGAGGCCGCGATCACCCGCATGGTCGAGATGATGGAAACAGCAGAACGCCCGCTGTTTTACACCGGCGGCGGCGTGATCAACTCGGGTCCGGGCGCGAGCGCGTTGCTGCGCGAATTCGTGGCGGCCACGGGATTTCCTGTCACCTCAACCTTGATGGGTCTGGGGGCCTATCCGGCGTCGGGCAAATCCTGGATCGGGATGCTGGGCATGCATGGATTGTACGAGGCCAATCTGGCCATGCATGGCTGCGATCTTATGATCAACGTGGGCGCGCGGTTTGACGACCGTATTACGGGCCGGATCAAGGATTTCTCGCCGCATTCCAAGAAGATCCATATCGATATCGATCCTTCGTCGATCAACAAGGTGATCCGGGTGGATGTGGGCATCGTGGGGGATGTGGGCCATGTTCTGGAAGAGGCCCTGCATCTGTGGAAGACGCGCGGCGCGCGGGTGAACCGCGAAGGTCTGGCCAAGTGGTGGAAACAGATCGCCGAATGGCAGGCCGTGAAATGCCTGACCTACAAGAATTCGACGAAGGTCATCAAACCGCAATACGCCCTGCAACGGCTGGAAGCGCTTACCAAGGGGATGGACCGCTATATCACCACCGAAGTCGGCCAGCACCAGATGTGGGCGGCGCAGTTTCTGGGGTTTGAAGATCCAAACCGTTGGATGACCTCTGGCGGTTTGGGCACCATGGGATATGGCCTGCCCGCGTCGATCGGCGTGCAGATCGCCCATCCCGACGCCTTGGTGATCAACGTGGCCGGTGAGGCATCGTGGCTGATGAACATGCAAGAAATGGGCACCGCGATGCAATTCCGCGCGCCGGTCAAGCAGTTCATCTTGAACAACGAACGTCTTGGCATGGTGCGCCAGTGGCAGGAACTGCTGCACGGCGAGCGGTATTCGTCGTCGTGGTCCGAAAGCCTGCCCGATTTCGTCAAACTGGCCGAGGCCTTTGGCTGCAAAGGGATCCGGATCGACGATCCGGCCGATCTGGACGAAGCGATCAAGGAAATGCTGGCCTATAACGGCCCGGTGATTTTCGATTGCCGTGTGGAAAAGCACGAAAACTGCTTCCCCATGATCCCGTCGGGCAAGCCGCATAACGAGATGCTGCTGGGCGATGCAGATACCCAAGGGGTCATCGGCGCCAAAGGGGCGGTGTTGGTTTAAGAAGGGCAAAGCAGGGGCGATGGAGCCCCTGAGGGTTGAATTCCGAAAGGAGTGACCGCTTTGCCTTGAGATGGTTCTGAACAGATGAAAGGGCACACCATGTCCGCACTGAATATCAAAAAAGGCTCTACCAGCCATTCGGCTTATGAGCTGCGCGACCCCAATGCCGAGGTGATCGAGGCCCACACGCTGGCTGTGATCGTCGAGAATGAGCCGGGGGTTCTGGCCCGCGTTATCGGCCTGTTTTCAGGGCGCGGCTATAACATCGACAGCCTGACGGTGGCCGAAGTGGACCATACCGGCCACCGCAGCCGCATCACGGTGGTCACGCGCGGCACGCCGCAGGTGATTGACCAGATCGAAGCGCAGTTGCGGCGCATGGTGCCGGTTTATGCCGTGCATGACCTGACCGCCGAAGGCCCATCGGTGCAGCGCGAACTGGCGCTGGTAAAGGTAGCGGGCAAGGGCGAAGCGCGAATTGAGGCGCTGCGTCTGGCGGAGATTTTCCGCGCCAATGTCGTTGATTCCACACTGGAAAGCTTTGTCTTTGAAATGACGGGTACGCCCGAAAAGATTGACGCTTTCGCGGATCTGATGCGCCCCTTGGGCCTGCGCGAGATTGCGCGCACCGGGGTGGCCGCCCTGGCCCGCGGCATTTGATCGGATGATCTGACCCGACAGGGGACGGGGCACGGCCCGCGTCCCCGCCCTTATCGGCCTTCGAACCGGGGCGCGCGTTTTTCAAGAAAGGCCGCCACGCCTTCGGACAGATCGCGCGTCGCGCCCAACTGGCCTTGCAACCGCGCCTCGAGCGCCAGTTGTTGGCCCAGATCATGATCGGCGCTGGCGCGCAGGGCGGATTTGACCGCGCGCAGGGCCTGTCCGGGCCCGCGGGCCAAAGATGCCGCGCGCGCCGCCACATGGGCCGCAAAATCAGCATCTGGAACCATTTCCCAGATCATGCCCCAGTCTGCGGCCTGCTGCGCGGTGATTTTTTCGGCAAACAGCGCCGCGCCCATGGCCCGCGCCATGCCCACCTGACGCGGCAACCAATAGGTGCCACCGGCGTCGGGCATCAGGCCGATGCGGGTGAAGGCCTGAATGAAACTGGCGCTTTGGGCCGCGATCACCACATCGCATGCCAGTGCCAGATTGGCCCCGGCCCCGGCGGCCGCCCCGCCCACGGCGGCGATCACAGGCAAAGGCCCATCGGTGATTGCGCGGATCAGCGGCACATATTCTTCGTTCAAGATCCGTTCAAAATCGACGGCCCCCATCGCTTGGGCATCGGCCAGATCCTGCCCCGAACAAAAGGCGCGCCCTGCCCCCGTCAGCACAATGACCCGCGCGTGATCATGCGCCCGATGCAGCGCGCCCAAAAGATCGGCGCGCAGGCGGGCCGACAGGGCATTCATCACCTCGGGCCGGTTCAAGGTGATTGTCGCGACCCCGTCACTGAGGGCGTAGAGCACGGGACCGTCAGACATGCGCGCCTCCTTCTTGCCTTAGATAGCCGCCCTTGCGCGCAGCGTCAGCCTTGACCCGACGTCACGGATCGCGGCGAAGCATGTTGGCCAGTTCGGTTTCTTCCTCGGCGCTGAGCGCGGAAGGGACCGGCGCGCGCGCGCGGCGGCGCAGCATTTGCAAGGCGATGGCCCCGCCCAACACCAGCATGGCCGGCCCTGCCAGCCAGACAACCAGCGCCGAACCGTTGGTCTGCGGCGACAGCAGAACATATTCGCCGTACCTGTCGACGATAAAGGCGACCGCCGCCTCGTCGGTGTCGCCGGCCGTGATCCGATCGCGCAGCAAGATCCGCAGATCGCGGGCCAAGGCGGCGTCACTGTCGTCGATATTCTCGTTTCGGCACACAAGGCAGCGCAGACCCTTTGAAATCTCGCGGGCCCGCGCCTCAAGCGCGGGATCGGCCAGAATTTCGTCAGGCTGAACGGCGGGCAGACTGGGGGCCAGAAGCGTCAGAGCCAAGGCCAAGGGGGCCAAAAACCGAAGCGTAGGGCGGCGGTTCACCGGGTTCTTCATTCGGCGGCCACCGGCGCCGCGCCGCGCCGCGCTGCCCCTGCCGCCACGCGGTAGCGTCGGTCAGACAGGCTGAGAAGCCCGCCAAAGGCCATCAACAAGGCGCCGCCCCAAAGCCAATTGGCAAAAGGCTTGATATAGCTGCGCACCGCCCATCCGCCCCCGTCTTGCGGATCACCGATGACAAGATAAAGATCGCGCCAAACGCCATAATCAATCGCGGCTTCGGTGGTGGGCATGCCGGCCACAGGATAGAACCGCTTTTCGGGGAACAGACGGACAACCTCTGCGCCATCCCGGCTGACCAGCATTTCCGCCATGGTGGAGGTGTAGTTCGGACCCTTTACATCCCGAACCGCCACAAGTTGCACCTCATAGCTGCCCAAGGCAAAGCTTTCGCCGGGTTTGACCACCAAGATATCTTCGGTCACCCAAGCGGTCATCGCGCTGGCGGCGAAGATCACCGCGCCAAGCCCGCTATGGGCCACCATGCGGCCCCAATCGGCCCGAGGCAGACGCGTCAGGCGCCCCAAGCGTCCGCTCGCCCCCGCCTTGCCGGTGCGCCCCCACAGGTCGGACAGGGCGCCAAAGATGACCCAAGCGCCCAAAGCCGCGCCAATGGGCCCCAAAAGCGTGCGGTTCGTTGCCATGGACCAAGCCAGTCCGCCAAAGGCGAGCGCCACAATCGCCACGGGCCACAATCCGCGGACCGAGCGCGCCAGATCGCCCCGCTTCCATGCCAAAATCGACCCCACGGGCAGGATCACGGCCAGCGCGACAAAGAAGGGGGTGAAGGCCGCGTTGAAAAACGGCTCTCCGACGGAGATCACCCGGTTGAAAGCCAGTTCCGACACCAAGGGCCAGATGGTTCCGACAAAAACCACGAAGGCGGCGACAGACAACAGCAGGTTGTTGGCCACCAACGCCGATTCGCGGCTGATCATCTGGAACACGCCCTTCGCCTCCAGCGCGCCGGCGCGGGCGGCAAACAGCATCAGCGCGCCCCCGACAAAGACCACCAGCAAGAACAAGATTACCACGCCGCGTGAGGGATCTTCTGCAAAGGCATGAACCGAGGTGATGACACCCGAGCGGACAATGAAGGTGCCGATCAGCGAAAAGCCGAAGGCCATGATGGCCAAAAGAATGGTCCAAGCTTTCAGGCTTTCACGCTTTTCCACCACGATGGCCGAATGCAGCAGGGCTGTGGCGCAAAGCCAAGGCATCAAAGACGCGTTTTCCACCGGATCCCAGAACCAAAAACCGCCCCAGCCCAATTCGTAATAGGCCCACCACGATCCCAGCGAGATACCGATGGTCAAAAAGATCCAAGCGGCCAAAGTCCAGGGCCGCACCCAGCGGCCCCAAGCGGCATCAACCCGCCCCTCAAGCAAGGCCGCGACGGCGAAGGAAAAGCTCATCGATAGGCCAACATAGCCCAGATACAGGAAGGGCGGATGGAAGGCCAAACCGGGATCTTGCAGCAACGGGTTCAAATCCCCCCCGTTCATGGGCGGGCTGGCAAGCCGCAAAAAGGGGTTTGACGTGAACAGCATGAAGGCCAGAAAGGCCGCGCCGATCGCCCCTTGCACCGCCAAGACCCGCGCCTTCAGCCGCAAAGGCAGGTTTTGACCGAACCAGACCGCCGCCGCAGAAAACGCCGCCAGATCCAGAACCCACAGCAGCAAGGATCCTTCGTGGTTGCCCCATACCCCGGCAAATTTGTAGATCAGGGGTTTGAGCGTGTGGGAATTGTTCACCACAAGGCGCAACGAAAAATCCGACGTGACGAAGGCCATGGTCAGCGCGCCAAAGGCCGTGGCGACCAAAACGAATTGAACAATCGCAGCGGGCCCTGCCACCGCCATCAGCCGAAGATCGCCTTTTTGCGCCCCCCAGATCGGCAGCACCGTTTGCACCAACGCCACCGCAAGGGCGAGGACCAAAGCGAAATGTCCCAGTTCGACGATCATCAGACGCATCCTTTACAAACTGCGGTCATTCTAGGCGCATCGCCAGCAGCTTCAATGTCAAACCACTGTGACCAATCGCGCAGGCCCCAAAGCGGGGTTATCGCCGCCCGGCGCGCCGCGTGGACAGCAAAAGATTGGTTTCTGAGGTGATCACACCTTCAAATCCGCGGACCTTGTGGATCACATCATCAAGCTCCAGCAGGGTTTGGGTTGCCAGTTCAGCGATCAGATCCCATTTGCCATTGGTCGAATGAACGGCCATCACCGCCGGAAGCCCGGCCAGCCGCGCCATCACCTTTTCGCCGCCGCGCCCTTCAATTCCGATCATCATCAATCCGCGCACCGGGGCCTCTGTCACATCGCCGCGGGTCAGAACGGAAAACCCGGCAATCTCGCCTCGGCTGACCAACCGCTCCATCCGCACGCGCACCGTCGCGCGGCTGAGATCCAGTCGCGCGGCCAGATCAGACAAAGACGCCCGCCCATCGCGGCGCAATTCGGCGATCAAGCGCTGATCGACATCATCCACTTCGCTCGCTCCATCCATCATAATGCACAATTGACTACGCAAAACGGCATAAATGAGGATAGGATTTGCCACAAGTCGGAAAGAAACTGCCGGGAAAGAGGATAGAGCCATGGCACATTGCATTTTGATCGGCGCCCCGATTGACGCGGGGCAAAAGCGCGCGGGTTGCCTGATGGGACCGGCCGCCTACCGCGTGGCGGGTTTGGCGCGCGAGGTGCGCGATCTGGGCCATGCGGTGGAGGATTGGGGCGATCTGGTTCTGCCCGATCTGACCCCCGCGATCTGCGCAAATCCGGTTGTGCATTCCTTGCCGCAGGTGCTGGGCTGGACGCAGGTTCTGGCCGACAAGGTGGATGATGCGTTGTCACTGGGCGGTTTGCCCATCCTGCTGGGCGGCGATCATTCCTTGGCGCTGGGGTCTGTGGCGGGGGCCGCCGCCTTTGCCCAGCGGACGGGACGACCGTTGTTCTTGCTATGGCTGGATGCGCACAGCGATTTTCACACCCCGATGACAACAACATCGGGCAACCTGCATGGCACACCCGTGGCCTATATCGCCGGACGAGAGGGTTTTGATGCCTTCCCGCCCTTCCCCGCGCCGATTCCGCCCCAGCGCATTTGCCTTTACGGGATCCGCTCGGTCGACCCGGCCGAACATGCCGCGCTGCTGAAGGCGGATATCGCGATCAACGACATGCGCGTTCTGGATGAGCGCGGCATCGTCGCGCCCTTGCGCGAGTTTTTGACCGAGGTTCGCAAGGCGGGCGGTCTGCTGCATGTGTCTTTGGATGTGGATTTTCTGGATCCGGCGATTGCCCCCGCTGTCGGCACCACCGTTCCGGGCGGCACCACCTTTCGCGAGGCGCATCTGGTGATGGAGTTGCTGCACGAATCCGGGCTGGTCACATCCTTGGATCTGGTGGAGTTGAACCCGTTTTTGGACGAGCGGGGCAAAACCGCCAAATTGATGGTGGATCTTGTCGGCAGTCTGATGGGCAAAAAGGTCTTTGACAGGCCCACCCGTAGTTATTGAACTGGAGACTGCCATGGCCGCTGCGCCATCAAAACAGGCCTATGTGCCCTTCGTGTCTGTCGCCCATATGATGCAATTGGTGCACCATATCGGGGTCGAGCGGTTCATGGCCGATCTGGCCGCGGAAATCGAAGAGGATTTCCGACGCTGGCCGCTGTTTGACAAGACCCCGCGCGTCGCCAGCCATTCGCAGGTGGGGGTGATCGAACTGATGCCCACCTCGGACGGGGAAACCTATGGTTTCAAATATGTGAATGGCCACCCTTCGAACATGAGCCGGGGCCTGCAAACCGTCACGGCTTTTGGGCTTTTGGCGGATGTGGCAACGGGCTATCCTTTGCTGCTGTCAGAGATGACCATTCTGACCGCGCTGCGCACCGCCTCGACCAGTGCGATGGCGGCCAAATGGCTGGCCCCAAAGGGTGCCAAAACGATGGCGCTGATCGGCAATGGGGCGCAGGCCGAGTTTCAGGCGCTGGCCTTCAAGACGATCTGCGGGATCGGCGAGGTGCGGCTTTACGACATCGATCCCGCCGCCACCGCGAAATGCGCGCGTAATCTTTCGGGACGCGGGATTGAGGTGATCTGCTGCACATCAGCAAGCGAAGCGATTTTGGGCGCGCAGATCATCACCACGGTCACGGCAGACAAACAATTCGCCACGATCCTGACGGACAACATGGTGGGCGCGGGCGTGCATATCAACGCGGTGGGCGGTGATTGCCCCGGCAAAACCGAACTGCACCATGATATCTTGATGCGCAGCGCGATTTTTGTGGAATACCCCCCCCAAACCCGGATCGAGGGCGAGATCCAGCAGCTTGCGGGCGACCATCCGGTTACCGAGCTGTGGGAAGTGATCGCGGGGCGGGTTCCGGGCCGCGCGTCGGCGCGCGAGGTCACCTTGTTTGATTCCGTGGGCTTTGCCATCGAGGATTTCAGTGCCCTGCGCTATGTCGCGCGCGCGCTGAAAGACACCGGACTGTGCGAGCAGTTGGATATGATCGCCGATCCGGACGACCCGCGCGATCTGTTTGGCATGGTGATGCGCGCGGGTTAAAGCCGCGCAAGAAGGGCCATCGTCGGCTCGCCCGTCACGGCCAATCCGCTGCGGCGCTGATACGCGCGGATCGCGGCCCGGGTCTTGTCGCCGATCACCCCATCGGGGGTGCCGATATCATAGCCAAGGGCGGCAAGTTTGACCTGCAGGCTTTGCCGGTCTGCCAGGGTCATCCCGGCGGCATCGGGCGGAAACTGCCCGCGCAGCGCGCCGGCCCCTGCGATCCTGTCGGAAAGAACGCCGATGCCCAGCCCATAAGAAACGGCGTTGTTATAGCGCAATATCACATTGAAATTGCGGTACAAAAGGAAGGAAGGCGTTCCCGCGCCGCCGGTCAGGTACAGGCTGGCTGCGCCCTCATCGGGCACCGCGCCGCCCGCGGCGGCCGTCATCCCCATCTCGCGCCAGGTGGGGACCGATCGCGCTTTTCCGCGCCCGCCAAGCCCGCGATCAAACCCCGCAGGCAGACGCACTTCGATCCCCCACAGCCCGCCCCTTTGCCATCCGGAATCGCGCAAATAGGCCGCCGCCGAGGCCAAGGCGTCTGTCGGATCGGCCCCCCAGATGTCGCGCCGTCCGTCACCCGTAAAGTCCACCGCATGGGCCAAAAACGTCGTGGGGATGAATTGGGTATGCCCCATTGCCCCCGCCCAGGACCCTGTCATGCGCGCCGCGGGCACATCGCCGCGGTCAATAATCTTCAGGGCGGCGACCAACTGCGTCTCGAAAAACTCGGCCCGTCGCCCCGCATAGGCCAATGTGGCCAAGGCCGAAATCAGCGGCGCATCGCCCATGCGCGTGCCATAGCGGCTTTCCAGTCCCCAGATGGCCGTCACGATCTGCGGTGCCACGCCATAGGCTGTTTCAATCTGCGCCAAAAGCGGCGCGCGGGCGGCCAACTGGGCACGTCCCTGGCTGACGCGGTCCGGCGCAGTGGCGATGGCCAGATAATCTTCTGTTGTGCGGGTAAATTCGGGTTGGGTTTGCGATTTATCGATGACATCGGGCAAAAATCCGGCCCGCATCAAGGCCCCTTGCGTGGCAGGCGAAATACCCCGTGCGGCGGCGCGGGACTGCATGCCGACAAGCCATCGGTCAAACCCGTCATTGGGCACCGCCGGCCAAGTTTGCGCCGCCACCGGGGCCCCTGACCCGCCTCCGACGCAGGCCGAAACCCCAACAGCCGCCAGACCAGACAGCACAATGCGCCGCGACACCATTATCCAATACCTCACACCCAATGAGGGGAGTTTAGCGCAGTCTTTGCCCTGCGGCGACCGGCCAAGGCGCCGCTGCGCGAAGGCCCGCCCAAACCCGCGCAGGGCCCACCGCGCCGCAGGGGCGGCCCTGCCCCCAAGACCGAAGACAGCGATGCCAAACGGCCCTTGAACACCACCGGATCGGCAAAGTTTTGGGTCTGCGGCGGCGGATTGCCTGCCGCGCCATTGCACCCCATAGCTTGGATGGTGTAGGGTTGAGCCAGCTAAATATAGACCCCGCTGCGGGGCATCCGAGGATCCATGGCCGATACCCCTGACGACACCGAAAACAAAGACGCCGCCCCCGAGCGTCCTGTTCATGTGGGACCGCAGATCGACATCTCTGCCGAGATGAAGACGGCCTATCTGGACTATGCGATGTCCGTTATCGTCAGCCGCGCGATCCCTGATTTGCGCGATGGGTTGAAACCGGTACACCGTCGCATCTTGTTCGCAATGCATGAAACCGGCAACACCCACGACAAAAGCTATCGCAAATCGGCCCGCCCCGTCGGCGACACGATGGGCAAATATCACCCGCATGGCGACAGCGCGATTTATGATGCGCTTGTGCGCATGGCCCAGCCATTTTCGATGTCTTTGAAACTGCTGGACGGACAAGGAAACTTTGGATCGATGGACGGCGATAACGCTGCCGCCATGCGCTATACCGAAGTGCGGATGGACAAGCCAGCTGCGTTTCTTTTGGCCGACATCGACAAAGATACCGTTGATTTTCAAGACAATTATGATGGAAAAGACCGCGAACCCACGGTTCTGCCCGCGCGGTATCCCAACATGCTGGTCAATGGGGCCGAAGGCATTGCCGTGGGCATGGCCACGCGGATCCCGCCGCATAATCTGGGCGAAGTGATCGATGGCACCTTGGCGCTGATCGCCAATCCTGACCTGTCGGTTGAAGCGTTGATGGAAATCATCCCCGCCCCCGATTTCCCCACCGGAGCCACCATTCTGGGCCGATCAGGCGCGCGCAAAGCCTATCTGGAAGGCCGCGGTTCGGTCATCATCCGCTCGCGCACCCATGTCGAGGAAGTGCGCAAAGACCGCTGGGCCATCGTCGTGGACGAGATCCCCTATCAGGTCAACAAGGCCAAGATGATTGAAACCATCGCCGAGTTGGTGCGGGACAAGCGGATCGAAGGCATATCCGGGGTGGCTGACGAATCTGACCGCATTGGCGTGCGCGTTGTGATTGAACTGAAGCGTGACGCAACGGCTGATGTGGTTTTGAACCAGTTGTTCCGCTTTACCCCGCTTCAGGTGTCCTTTGCGTGCAACATGTTGGCGCTGAATGGCGGGCGTCCCGAAACGCTGAGCCTTCGGGACTTTTTGTCAAATTTCATCACCTTCCGCGAAGAGGTCGTGGCCCGCCGCACCGCGTTCGAACTGCGCAAGGCGCGCGAGCGCAGCCATATCCTGTGCGGATTGGCGGTGGCCGTCTCCAATGTGGATGAGGTTGTGCGCACGATCCGCGCCTCGGCCGATGCGGCCGAAGCCCGCGAAAAGCTGATGACACGCCGTTGGCCCGCCCATGACATCGCCGCCTATATTCGGCTGATCGATGATCCCAGCCACACGATGAATGACGATGGCACCTATAACCTGTCCGAAGCGCAGGCCCGCGCCATTTTGGAACTGCGGTTGCAGCGCCTGACAGCGATTGGCGTGAAAGAGGTCACGGACGAGCTGGAAGAACTGGCCGCCAAGATCAAGGATTACCTTGAGATTTTGGGATCGCGTGAGCGGATCATGGCGATCATTTCGGCAGAGCTGGCGGAGGTGAAGGCCAATTTCGCCGTGCCGCGCCGCACCGAGATCGTCGATTGGTCGGGCGATATGGAAGACGAAGACCTGATCGAGCGCGAAGACATGGTCGTGACCATCACCTCGGGCGGTTATATCAAACGCACCAATCTTGCCGAATTCCGCGCTCAGAACCGCGGGGGCAAGGGCCTGTCGTCGATGTCGACCAAGGAAGATGACGTTGTGACCACGCTTTTTGTGGCCAACACGCATACTTGGCTGTTGTTCTTCACCACCGATGGCATGGTCTACAAGCTGAAGACCTGGCGCCTGCCGCTGGCCGGGCGTCAAGCCAAGGGCAAGGCCATGGTCAACATTCTGCCGATCGAACAAGGCGTGTCGATTGCGGCCCTGATGCCGGTGGATGTGCCCGAAGAAGAGTGGGAAAATCTGCAAATCGTCTTCGCAACCTCGGATGGGGATGTGCGGCAAAACGATCTGTCTGACTTCACCAATGTCAAACGGAACGGCAAGATCGCCATGAACCTGCCCGAAGGGGTGACGCTGGTGAATGCGGCCATCGCCGATGAAAATGACGATGTGATGTTGGTGACGTCCTCTGGCCGGGCGATCCGGTTTTCGACAACCGACATCCGGGTCTTCAAATCGCGCGGATCAACCGGGGTGCGCGGCATCCGGCTGGGCAAAGACGACAGCGTTGTTTCCATGGCCATCATCCGCCATTTCGAGGCGGACCCGGCCGAAAGGGCTTTGTATCTGAAACAGCGCCGCCTGATGGCCGGCGCCCCGGATGAGGCCGAAACGGACGAAGACGAGGTCGCCGTGGCCGAAGGGCAATTGTCGACCGAACGCTATGCCGAAATGTCGGCCGCCGAAGACCTGATCCTGACCATTACAGCCTCCGGCACGGGAAAGCTGTCTTCCAGCCATGATTATCCGGTCCGCGGCCGCGGCGGTATGGGCGTCAAGGCCATGGACGGCGCGATGCGCGGCGGCCCCTTGGTGGCGTCTTTCCCGGTAGATCTGTCGGACCAGATCATGCTGGCCACCTCGACCGGGCAATCGATTCGTGTGCCGGTGGCGCAAATCTCGTTCCGCTCGCGGTCGGCCGGGGGGGTGAAGGTGTTCAATGTGGGCGCTGACGAGGTTGTCGTCTCGGTGGCGCGCGTGGCCGAACAAGGCGAAGAAGAATGACCGAAGAGGCGGGGCTTTTGTCCCGCCTCGCGGCACGGCTGCAGGAGATGGCCGCGCAAGGAAACACGGCCACCTACGGTGCCCTTGCGGCCGATCTGAACATTCCCGGTCCCGGCAGCATTGCCAAACTTGCCCAAGCCTTGGAAACCCTGATGGAGGCTGACGCTGCTTTGGGCCGACCGATCCGCGCCGCCCTGTGCGAAGCGCGCCTTGGCGGCGGGCGTCCCGCCCCGGGTTTTTTTGAAAAGGCCGTCGCCTTGGGTTTTGACGTTTCCGACCCTGACCGTTTTGTCAAAAACAACCGCGAAAGATTGTTCGAAAAATCCTAAAGTCCAGCGGTGTTATGTGCGCCCATGCAGAGCAAGTTTGCGGCGTTGCGGCTTTCGTGCGCAGCGGCAATATTTTAGGGTGCCGTATCCCGCTTGAGACGGGCTTTTTGCATGGGAACGGAACAATGGATCAACTCTCCAAATATGCGCCTTTGATCGCACGGATCATCATTGGCGGCTTCTTTTTGATGGCGGGCCTTGGCAAGGTCGCCGATCCTGCTGGCACGGCCGGCTATATTCAATCTGTCGGGCTTCCCGGTGCCTTGGCTTGGCCCGCCATTATCTTTGAAATCGTGCTGGGTCTGCTGATGATTGTCGGCTTCAAGGTGCGCATCGCCGCTTTGGCCGGGGCCGCGTTCTGCGTCTTTACCGCCGTGATGTTTCACAACAACTTTGCCGATCAGGTTCAGATGGTCATGTTCCTCAAGAACTTTGCCATCGCGGGCGGTTTCTTGATGTTCTTTGCGCATGGCGCTGGCGCCGTGGCCTTGGACAAGTAACGCCTGAGAGGGGCCCCTTTTTTGGGGCCCCTTCTTCGTTAAGCGGTTGGCAATCTGCGCGTGGTTCACTGCCCCAAATGGTCTTTGGGCCCGGAGGCAGCCATGAACCTGTATCACTGCATGATTGAAACCAAAGAGGGGGCCCATGTGCTGGCCTTCGCGGCCGCCACAGGCGCTTGGATGGAGTATCTGACATCCAAGCAGTTGATCGCCTCTTGGCGGCTGATGCGGCGAAAATTCGGCCTTGCGTCAGGGGCGCACAGCGATTTCATTCTGGAAATCGAAGTGGCCGGTCTGGCCGAGTTGGATTCCATCTTCAACGCCGTCTCGGGTGTCGAAGAGGCCGGCCTTCAAGCCTATGAAAAGATGCATTTCATGATCGCCTCGGTCGAGGTGGGTCTGTACCGCC
Organism: Paracoccaceae bacterium; assembly: GCA_947461435.1. GTDB lineage: Bacteria > Pseudomonadota > Alphaproteobacteria > Rhodobacterales > Rhodobacteraceae > CAIYZT01. The sequence goes on from CANHLE010000022.1 coordinate 20,048, forward strand.
CCTTCCCCGACCCCGCGCAGCGCGAACGCATCGCCTTGGTCTAAACCGCCCTTGTCCGCACGGCCCGGCTTGGGTATCAGCGGGGCATGGACGATACACTTCACATCATTGGCGGCGGCATGGCCGGAGCCGAAGCCGCTTGGCAGGCCGCCCAAGCCGGCGTGCGCGTGGTTTTGCACGAAATGCGCCCGGCGGTCGGCACTTTTGCCCATCGCACCGGGCATTTCGCGGAAATGGTCTGTTCCAACTCGTTTCGATCAGACGACGATGAACAAAACGCGGTGGGGCTGCTGCATTGGGAAATGCGCGCGGCCAAGGGCCTGATCATGCAGATGGCCACGCGCCACCGCCTTCCTGCGGGCGGCGCCTTGGCGGTGGACCGCGATCCATTTGCTGCGGCGGTCAGTGAGGCGTTGCTATCACACCCCTTGATCCGCGCCTCATATGAAGAGATCACCGAACTGCCTGAAGACGGGCATTGGATTGTGGCTACGGGGCCCCTGACCTCTGGCACGCTCGCCCAATCGATCCGCGAGGAGACGGGCGCGGACAGCCTTGCCTTTTTTGATGCGATTGCCCCGATCGTTTATGCCGACAGCGTTGATATGTCCGTCGCATGGATGCAGTCGCGCTATGACAAGGGCGAGACCGAGGAAGAGCAAACCGCCTACATGAACTGCCCGATGGACCGGGATCAGTATTATGCCTTCCTTGATGCCTTGCTGGCGGCCGACAAGACCGAGTTCCACGAAAACGAAACCGCTGGCTATTTCGATGGCTGCCTGCCGATCGAGGTGATGGCAGAGCGCGGACGCGAAACGCTGCGCTTTGGCCCGATGAAACCCGTCGGCTTGACCAACCCCCATAGCGAAAAGAAACCCTATGCCGTGGTGCAGCTGCGCCGCGACAATAAACTGGGCACGCTGTACAATATCGTCGGGTTTCAAACTAAGATGAAGTATGGCGCACAAACCACTGTTTTCAAAATGATTCCGGGGCTTGAAAATGCCAATTTCGCCCGTCTTGGCGGCATCCATCGCAACACATTCCTGAACTCTCCGACGCTGCTGGATGATCAGATGCGGTTAAAGTCGCGCCCCAATATCCGCTTTGCCGGGCAGGTGACTGGCGTGGAAGGCTATGTCGAATCGGCGGCGATGGGGTTGTTGGCGGGGCGCATGGCCGCAGCCGAGATCTTGGGCCGGGATCTGCCGCCGCCGCCCCGCGACACCGCCATGGGCGCGCTGATGCATCACATAACCGGCGGGGCCGAGGCAAAAACCTTTCAGCCGATGAACGTGAACTTTGGCCTCTTCCCCCCGATCGAGGCGAAAGGCGGGCGCAGAGGGCGCAAGGACCGGTATAAGGCCTATACCGACCGCGCCAAACAAGCGTTCCAAGAATGGCTGTCGTAACCCGCTTCGCCCCCTCGCCCACGGGCCCGTTGCATTTGGGGCATGCCTATGCCGCACTGATCGCACAGGCGCGCGGGGATGGGTTGCTGCTGCGGATCGAAGATATCGACACCGCGCGCTGCCGACAGGAATTTGAAGCGGCGATCTATGAAGATCTTCAATGGCTAGGCCTGAGCTGGGGCGAGCCCGTTGTGCGCCAAAGCGACAGGCGCAGCGCCTATGACCTTGCCCTTGCGCGTCTGGGTGATTTGGGCGTGACCTATCAGTGCACCTGTACCCGCACGGATATCAAGACGGCGCTTTCTGCCCCGCAAGAAGGCGTTGTGGCCACGGGCCCCGACGGCCCGCTTTATCCCGGCACGTGCCGGAGCGCGCGGCATGGCACAGGCGCGGTGCGGCTGAACATGGCCGCCGCGATGGACAGGATCGGGCAGATCCAGTTTACAGAGACCGGACTGCTCCCCGGACCAAAGGTCTTTGATGCACAACAGATGGTTTCCGCCGTCGGAGACATCGTTTTGGCCCGCCGCGAAATTGGCACATCGTATCACCTCGCTGTCGTTGTCGATGATGCCGCCCAAGCCATCACCGAGGTGACGCGCGGCGAGGATCTGCGGGAATCAACCGCGATTCACGTGGTGCTGCAACGGCTTTTGGGCCTGCCAACACCGGTCTATCACCACCACCGCCTGATCCGAGATGATCAGGGCAAACGGCTGGCCAAGCGCGATGACGCGCGCGCCTTGGCCAAATATCGGGCGGAAGGGGCAACCCCCGCCGACATTCGCCGATGGGTCGGGCTGTAAAGGCTTACGCCCAATCCAGCACAACCTTGCCCGACAGACCCGAACGCATCACCTCGAATCCGGCGGCGAAATCGGCCACCTTGAATCGGTGGGTGATCACTTTGCGCACGTCCAGACCGTTTTCCAGCATGGCGATCATCTTGTACCAGGTTTCAAAAATCTCGCGGCCATAGACGCCCTTGATCGTGATCGCCTTGAAGACGATCCGGCTCCAGTCCACCGGGGATTTTCCCGGCGGAATGCCCAACATCGCGATGCGCCCGCCCATGACAAGGCTGTCGATCATCTGATCCAGCGCCTGCTGATTGCCGGACATTTCCATGCCGACATCAAAGCCTTCGTGCATGCGCAGCCGCGACTGGACCGCCTTCAGATCCTCCTGCGCGACATTCACCGGGGTCACATCGGCCACCTCGGCCGCCAAATCCAGCCGCGTCTGGTTCACATCCGTGATCACCACATGCCGCGCGCCGACATGGCGCGCCACGGCCGCCGCCATGATTCCAATTGGCCCCGCGCCCGTGATCAAGACATCCTCGCCCACCAAATCAAAGCTGAGCGCGGTATGCACCGCATTGCCCAAAGGATCCAGAATGGCCCCAATTTCATCATCAACCCCATCGGGCAAGGGCACCACGTTGAACGCAGGCAGCCGCAGGTATTGGGCAAAGGCCCCCGGTTCATTGACCCCGATGCCGCGCGTTGCAGGATCAAGGTGAAACTTGCCGGCCCGCGACTGGCGCGACAACTTGCCAATCAAATGCCCCTCGCCCGAACAGCGTTGACCAAGGGTCAGACCGTCCACCAAAGCGCCCTTGGCCACGATTTCGCCGGAAAACTCATGCCCTGTGACCAAGCCCACAGGCACGGTGCGCGCTGCCCAATCATCCCAATTCCAGATGTGAATATCCGTGCCGCAGATCCCGGTCTTGTGCACCTTGATCAGCACATCCTCGGGCCCGATTTCGGGTACGGGGCGATCTTGCATCCACAGGCCAACCGCCGGCTTGTCCTTGACCAAGGCTTTCATGACAAAACTCCTGTCTCATGACCTGCGTCGGCAAAGGCTGCCAGGGCAAAATCCAGATCGGTCTTGGTCAGGGCGGCGTTCATCTGGGTGCGGATCCGCGCCTGACCATGCGGCACCACCGGAAAGAAAAAGGCCGACACCAGAATGCCCCGCGCGTCCAATGCCGCCGCAAAAGCCTGCGCCAAGGGCGCATCGCCCACCATGACCGGAATGATCGGATGTGCGCCCGGCAACAGGCGGAACCCTGCGGCGGCCAGCCCGGCGCGCCAATGGGCGGCGTTTTCAAACAGACGTTCGCGCAGATCATCTGCAGTTTCGACGATATCGATCGCAGCCAAGGCGGCCCCCACCACGGCGGGCGGCAAGGCGTTTGAAAACAGATAAGGCCGCGCGCGTTGGCGCAGCAGGTCGATCACGGGTTGGGGCCCGGCAACATAGCCGCCCAAGGCCCCGCCAAGCGCTTTGCCCAATGTTCCGGTCAAAATATCGACGGCAACCCCGGCCTGCGCGGCCGTGCCCCGCCCACCCGGCCCCATGAACCCGGTGGCATGGCAATCATCCACCATGGTGATCGCGCCATATTTGGCCGCCAGCCGCGTGATCTCGGTCAGATTGGCAAGGGTGCCATCCATTGAAAAGACACCGTCGCTTGCCACCATGATATGGCGCGCGCCGCCCGACCGGGCGGCTTGCAACTGCGCCTCCAGATCGTCCATATCGTTGTTTTTAAATCGAAACCTGCGCGCCTTGCATAGACGGATCCCGTCTATGATCGACGCATGGTTCAAACTGTCCGATATGACGGCATCTTGCGCATCCAGCAGCGGTTCGAACAGACCGCCATTGGCATCAAAGCAGGCGGCAAACAAAATGGAATCCTGCATGCCCAAAAAGCGGGCCAGCCGCGTTTCCAATTGTCTGTGCAAATCCTGCGTGCCGCAAATGAACCGGACAGAGGCCATGCCATAGCCATGCCCCTGCATGGCCGCCACCGCCGCCGTGACCAGTCTTGGATCGTCCGCCAAGCCCAGATAATTGTTGGCGCACAGGTTCAGCATGGCCCGCCCCCCCACCTGAACATGCGCACCTTGGGCCGAGGTGATCAGGTGTTCGCGCTTCATAAGACCCTCAGACGCTATGGTCTTCAGGGTTTCGCTCAGTTGGGTCAGAAAGGCATGATCTGTCATGATGGATACACCTCCGTTTTAACGGATATTGCGCCAAAGCGGCTTATGAGTCAAGAAAACGGAAATCCAGTCCGCCAAAACGGAAATTTGGGCGGTCGTGCAGAGTCAGCTGTCTTGGACGATCAAGATACCGCGCGCTGCGCCGCCTTCGGCCAAGATTGCATGGGGCCGGTCCGCCGGATATCGCGCCGTATCGCCCGGACCAAGAAGCTGATCCTCGTCGCCGGACCGCACGCGCAAGGCGCCCTCGACCACAGTCAAATGCTCACGGCACCCGGCAGAATGGGGATCGCTTTCCAAGGACCCGCCCGCTTGAAAAGACAAATCATAAACTTCATGTTCGCCCACCGCTTCGGCCGGGGACAGGATGCGGATCTGTACCCCGGTACCACGCCCGTGGATCACCGGGGCGGCGGCGGCGCGCACCACGACGATTCCGGGTTCGGGCTTGCCCTCCAGCAATCCGGCGAAATCGACTTGCAGGGCCTGTGTCAGGTTCCACAGCGTCGCGACGGTCGGCGAACTTTCGCCCCGCTCGATCTGACTGACCATGGACCGTGAGACGCCCGAAAGCTTGGCCACACCGTCCAACGACAGGCCGCGCGCCTTGCGCGCTTCGCGCAGCGAGGCGGCCAATCTGTCATGAATATCAGAGCGCGGGTTCATGGGATGATTAGACGGCGAAAGGCCGACGCCGTCAACGTCTCTGGGCGACACTCAGGTTCCGCAAAAAGTCACATAGCGACCAAATCCGCTGGGCGCGGGCAGCATATAGGCCTCATTTTCGACAAAGGGCGATTGCAGCGCGGCCAGCAAGGCAAAAAACGGCGCCATATCCCCGCGTGTGGCGGCATCAAGCGCCTCTTCCACCTTGTGATTGCGGGCAATCACGGCGGGATTGGCAGCCAGCAGACGGCTTTGCGCGCCGGGGGCCAAGCGGGCCCGCCAACGCGGCAACCAGCCGATCAGGGCGGCAGGATCGCCAAAAAGCCCCGTCAGGGCCGGGGCATCCCCCTCGGTTGCTTGGGCCAGACGGCGGAACGTCAATGTCCAATCGGCCCCCTGCCCCTCCATCGCGGACAACAGAGCCTGCGCCAAATCCAGATCGCCCGGCTCTTGCCCCAAAAGACCCAGCTTGCGCCGCATCACGCGCAGCCACTGCGCCTCATACAGCGGGGCAATCTGATCCAGCCGTTCATTGGCCAAATCCACCGCGCGGCCCGAATCAGGATCGAAAAAGCCAAGAAGGGATTCGGCCAGACGCGCCAGATTCCACCCCAGAATCAGCGGTTGATTGGCATAGGCATATCGCCCTTGTCGATCGATCGACGAAAAGACGGTGCCGGGCGCATAGGCATCCATAAAGGCGCAGGGACCATAATCGATCGTCTCACCGGACAGGGCCATGTTGTCGGTGTTCATCACGCCATGAACAAAACCAAGACCCATCCATTCGGCGATCAAGGCCGCCTGACGCGCCGCAACCCGGTCAAACAGACCCAAGGCATCGCCGGGGGAAAGATCGGGGTCATGCCGGGCGATGGTATAGTCCAAAAGCGCACGAAGCTTTGCGGTGTCTTGCCGCGCCGACAGAAATTGAAAGGATCCCACGCGGATATGGCTGGCGGCCACGCGCGCCACAACGGCCCCGGGCAAAAGCCCGGTGTCGCGCAAGATTTCCTGCCCTGTGCTTGCCACAGCCAGACAGCGCGTTGTCGGAACCCCAAGCGCCGCCATCGCCTCTGAGATCAGATATTCGCGCAGCATCGGCCCAAGGGCCGCCTTGCCATCACCGCCGCGCGAAAACGGCGTGCGGCCTGACCCTTTCAGTTGCAGATCAAAGCGGCGTCCATCCACCACAAACTCGCCCAGCAAATGCGCACGGCCATCCCCCAAAACCGGGGAAAACCCGCCGAACTGATGGCCGGAATAGGCCAGCGCGATGGGATCGGCCCCGGGCGGCACGCGGGCACCTGAAAACCAGTCGGCGCCGTTGTCTTGCAAGGCCGACACATCCAGCCCAAGGCTGCGCGCCAGCCCTTCGTTCAGCACGACAAGGCCGGGCTTTGGCGCCGGGTCGGGCACCTGTTCCAAAAACAGCCCCGGAAGGCTGCGTTTCCAGCTGTGATCAAATAGAAAGGTCATCGTATCTCCTGCCAGGCGCACCATGGGCCAGGCCACCGCGATTTGCAAACAAAGGAGAAGTGGTCGGGGCAGAGGGATTCGAACTCTCGACCTACGGTACCCAAAACCGTCGCGCTACCAGGCTGCGCTATGCCCCGACTGAGGGTTCTTTACAGGGGTTTATTCCGGAAGAAAAGGGTCACTGATGCGAACAGGGCCATTTTGCTGTCAGAACATCAACACTGGGATGCATCATGACGGCACCCGGCGTTAGGCCGAGCATATCTGCCAGACCGCCGTTGATTTCGATCACAAATTTCACACCGTCGCCGCCGTCGATCGGGGTTTCATCCAAGGGTTTGGCCATGGAATGGATCTGAAGGATCTGCCCTGAGCCATCGGCAAACAGCATGTCCAACGGGATCAGAGTGTTCTTCATCCAGAAGGCCACATGCTTGGGCTCTGGGTAGACGAACAGCATGCCAGAGGAGCGCGGAAGACTCTCGCGGTTCATCAGGCCCTGCGCCCGCTCGTCCGGATCATCGGCGATTTCGATGGAAAACCGAACTTCCTGGCCTTGGGCCGTGCGCAGGAAAAGCGCATCGTCGCTGCACACCGGTGCGCCAAGGGCCGCAGGCGCCGCGGCGCCCACAACGGTGATGGTTAGTGCGACGACTCGCGCAATGTAGCATCCCAAGGAAGAACCTGGACGGCCATGCGCCCGCGCCGTCCGTCGGTGATTTTCAAACATACCGCTTCCCCTGCTTGCAAATCCGCAAAGCCGGAATGGCGAAGGACCTCTATATGAACAAAGATGTCCTCGGACTTTCCGAAAACATTGGCAAAGCCGAAACCTTTGCTTTTGTCAAACCACTTCACGCGCGCAGGTTCCATCGGCAAGATTGTCAGATCAATCTCAACGCCCTCGCCCGTCAGTTCCAGCAAGGAAATCGTTGCAGCCATGACAGGAGGATCAATCGACAAAACCTCGACCGCTTGGGTGCCCCGGCTTGTCGACTGGATGGTCACCGAAATTCCCGAGCCGTCTGCCACGGAACTTTGGCCAAAATTTCGCAGGACATTGGCGTGCAGAAGAATGTCCGTCTGGAACCCTTCCACCACAATGAACCCAAACCCTTTGCTAGGGTCAAACCATTTTACCCGTCCTTGCGCCACGCGCAGGTCGCTCTCTTCGATCGTCATTCTATGGCCAAATCCCCAGAAAAGCCGTACTCCAGAACCTTGAATTCAAATTCCGTTAATATTCAAGTCCGGATTCCGACTAAATTTGGCATTTTTATTCGAAAAACGAGCACTCTATCCATCCACGATGGGCGAATGGATACAGGGAATTTGTCAAAGGAATAGCTGCAAGGTTCCTAAGTTTAAGGGTTTAGCCGCTGAACGATCCAAGACGATTCCGGGTCGGTGCGGCGCCATTGGAACCGGTCATGCAGCCGAAACGCGCCGTCGGCCCAAAATTCAATCTCGACCGGGGTGATCCGAAATCCGCCCCAGAACGGCGGGCGCTTTGGGTTTGGCCCTTGTTGCAGCGTCACCTTGGCCACATCGGCCATCAAGGAAGTGCGGCTTGACAGCGGCTGTGACTGCTGACTGGCCCAAGCCCCCAACCGGGATTGCAAACTGCGCGACGCGTAATAGGCATCTGCTTGGGCGCCTTCTTCGCGGCTGACCGTTCCGCGCACGCGAATCTGCCGCCGCAGTGATTTCCAATGCAGCACGAAAGCGGCCTTTCCGCTCTCGGCCAACTCTTGCCCCTTGGCGCTGCCATAGTTTGTGTAGAACACAAACGCCGCCGCTTCGATGTCTTTGAGAAGCACCATCCGCGCATTGGGCATGCCCGCGGCGTCCACCGTGGACAGGGCGATGGCATTGGGATCATTGGGTTCGCTTGCCTCTGCCTCTGCCAACCAGGACCGCGAGATCACGAAGGGATCATCGCCTGCAAAAATGCCTGTACGCTCGCTCATGGGTGTTCTCCTGTGTCGTCTTTCGGCTGTCGGCAGAACCCTTGAAGGGACGCCGCCTTTCGCCTAAACCAGCCACAACAAAGGTAGTGAGGGACTGGGAATGTCAACCGAAGCGATGACGGAAACGGTGATCACAGGCAATCTGATGGCGGGCAAGCGCGGCCTGATCATGGGGCTGGCCAATGACAAGTCCATCGCCTGGGGAATTGCGCAATCGCTTGCCGCCCAAGGCGCAGAAATTGCCTTTTCCTATCAGGGCGAAGCGTTGAAAAAGCGGGTGGAACCGCTGATCGCCTCCATCGGCATGGACGAGATGGTGGAATGCGACGTGTCGAACGAATCCACGATGGACGCGCTTTTTGCCCGTCTTGCGGCAAAATGGGGCAAGATCGACTTTCTGGTTCACGCCATCGGCTTTTCTGACAAGGCGGAATTGCGCGGGCGTTATGTGGACACATCGCGCGCCAACTTCTTGATGACGATGGATATTTCCGTCTATTCCTTTACGGCGGTTTGCGCGCGCGCCGCGGCCATGATGAACCCGGGCGGCAGCCTTTTGACCTTGACCTATTATGGCGCGGAAAAGGTCATGCCGCATTACAACGTGATGGGGCTGGCAAAGGCCGCGCTGGAGGCGTCGGTCAAATACATTGCCGAGGATCTGGGAAAAGACGGTATCCGCTGCAATGCAATTTCGGCCGGGCCGATCAAGACTTTGGCGGCCAGTGGCATTGGGGATTTCCGCTATATCATGAAGTGGAACGAATTGAATTCGCCCCTGCGCCGCAATGTCACACAAGAAGAGGTGGGCAAGGCGGCCCTGTACCTGCTGTCCGATCTGGGATCGGGCACGACGGGCGAGAATTTGCATGTCGATGCCGGCTATCACGTCGTCGGCATGAAGGCCGTGGATGCCCCGGATATCGACGTGGTAACGGGCCGAAAGGAATGACCCTTGCCGCCTTTGTGACCGTCAGCCTTTTGCACCTGATGGCCGCCATCAGCCCCGGACCTGCCGTGCTGATGTCCGCCCGCACCGGTGTGACCGAGGGCCTGCGCACCGGCTTTTTTCTGGCCATGGGCATTGGCCTTGGCGGCGTGATCTGGGCCAGTGCCGCCCTGTTCGGTCTGGCCGTGCTGTTTCAGACCGCGCCGGCGCTGCTTTGGGCCCTGAAAGCCTTGGGCGGACTGTACCTGATCTACTTGGCTTGGTGCATGTGGCGCGATTCCGATCGGCCGCTGGACATGCGCGACGACCGCCGTCCGCCGCGGACCGCCACCTCGGCCTTTTGGCTGGGGGTGACAACACAGCTTGCCAATCCAAAACCGGCGGTCCTGTTTTCGGCCATCTTTGTCGGCACCGTTCCGCCCGGAACGCCGTCTTTGGTGGTCGGCGCGCTGTTGTTGGTGGTCTTTTTGAACGAGACCCTGTGGAACACCGCCGTTGCCCGCATTTTTTCCTTCGACCGATCCAAGGCTGCCTATATCAGCCTGAAAACTGTCATTGATCGCAGCTTCGGCGGGCTTTTGGCCCTCTTGGGCGTAAAGATCGCCATCACCTAACGGAGCCGCGCCATGAACGATCGTTTGCCCCACGAAAAAGGCTTCCATGTCAGCTGGGACCAAATTCACCGCGATGCCCGGGCCCTGGCCTGGCGATTGTCGGGTCAAGGCCCCGACAACGGCGCTTGGCGCGCCGTCGTGGCCATCACGCGCGGCGGAATGGTTCCGGCGATGATTGTCAGCCGAGAGCTGGACATTCGGGTGGTCGATACGATTTCGGTCAAAAGTTACGACCATCAAGCCCAGGGTGAGCTTCGCGTGATCAAAGCCCCGCAATCGGATGCCATGGGCGCAGATGGCGAGGGGGTTTTGGTCATCGACGATCTGGTGGATTCCGGCAAGACGCTGGAACTCGTCCGCTCGTTGTTCCCAAAGGCGCATTATGCCACGGTCTACGCCAAACCCTCGGGCAAGCCGCAGGTCGATACCTATATCACTGAAGTCAGCCAGGACACCTGGATCTTCTTTCCTTGGGATATGGCGCTGCAATATGTGCAACCTTTCCGCGGCAAGGATTGACGGTTTGGACGATGCAAAGGACCGACGATCTGTCTACCGCCGCGTTGTACATTTTCTGTTCGAAGCCGGTTTGATCATCAAGGCGGGTCTGTGCAGCGCCGAAAGCTTGGCCGGGCTGGGTTTGTTGCTGGTGCCCGTCAAGCGGGTCAACGACCTTGTGTTTTGGCTGACCCATTTCGAAATCACCGCCCACCCTCAGGATCCGCTCGCGACCTGGTCGCGGGATGCCGTCGCGCAGTTCACCTTGGGCACCGAACAGTTTTATGGCTGGTACCTTTTGGTGCATGGCGGGTTGAAGCTGGTCATGGTGATCATGCTTTGGTCCAAGGTGATCTGGGCCTATCCGGCGTCCATGGCGGTTTTGGCCGGGTTTGTGACCTATCAGCTGTACGAATTCGTCTATGACTCCTCGCCCTTTTTGCTTTTGCTGGCGGCCTTTGATCTGTTCATGATCTGGTTGATCTGGCAAGAATACCGCATGCTGCGGCCCCCATCGGTGGCGGCAGATCCCATTGCCCCCGGTCCTTGACCCTTCCAAGGCCCCTGCCCCGTATCTTGTCGAAAGCGCCCCATGATCCACCCGCTCAATCCCGCCGTGCAAGCCACTGATCTTCCCCCCGTGATGGAGGCACGCCGTTGGCTGCAAGGCGCGGTGTTTCCCCCAGATCGCCCGCTGATCAACGTCAGTCAGGCAGCGCCCGTGGAAGTGCCAACACTGGGCCTGCGCCAAGCCTTGGCCGAGGCCGCCTTGAACAACAACGATGCGCATCTTTATGGGCCGGTTCTGGGATTGCCGGCGCTGCGGGCCGAAATTTCCAGCCAATGGTCGGCCGCGTATGGGGGTACGATCAAAGAGACGCAAGTTGCCATCACCCAAGGCTGCAATCAGGCATTTTGCGCGGTCATGGCCACTTTGGCCGGGGCCGGCGACGAGGTGATCTTGCCGACGCCGTGGTATTTCAACCACGAAATGTGGCTGACGATGCAAGGCGTCAAGGCCGTGCCCTTGCCCGCCGGCGCAGGTCTGATCCCCGAGGCTGAGGCCGCCGCGGCCCTGATCACCCCGCGCACCCGCGCCATCGTTCTGGTCAGCCCGAACAATCCCGGCGGCGCCGAATACCCTGCGCAAACCTTGGCCGCCTTCCGCGATCTGGCCCGCGCGCGCGGTCTGGCCCTGATCGTGGACGAAACCTACCGCGATTTTGACAGCCGTCCGGGACGCCCGCACGATTTGTTTGCCGATCCAGACTGGGCCGATACCTTTATTCATCTTTACTCCTTTTCCAAAACCTACCGGCTGACAGGGCACCGCGTGGGGGCCGTGATCGCCTCGGAGGCGCGACTGTCCGAGATTGAAAAGTTTCTGGACACCGTCGCCATCTGCCCAAGTCAACTGGGCCAGATCGGGGCGCTGTGGGGGATGCAGAACCTCAACCAATGGGTTGCAGGCGAGCGGGCCGAAATCCTTGCGCGCCGGGCGGCCATGACGGGCGGGTTTGCCGCGCTGGAGGGCTGGAAGCTTTTGGGCTGCGGGGCGTATTTTGCCTATGTCGAGCATCCCTTTGCCGAAGACTCGGTCACCATCGCCAAACGGTTGGTGCACGAACGCTCGATTTTGATGCTGCCCGGCACCATGTTCCAACCCAAGCACGAACCGAAGGGTCAGCGCCAGTTCCGCATTGCCTTTGCAAATGCCAATGTCACCGGGATTTCCCAAATGTTTGACCGGCTGGCCACCTTCCGCACCTAGCGCGGGCTTGCCCCTGCGCGCCGCGCGCCTTAGACACACCACCAGACCATTTTAGCCCGAGGGCCTGCACATCATGTCGGACGTCACCGAAGACAGCGAAAAAGCCAAGCGCCGCCGCCGCCAAACCCAATATTTCGGCTGGATTTTGGTGGCCATGATCGTCGCCGGACTTGGCAGCTTTGGTGTGACGAATTTTGGTGGCGGGATCAAATCGGTTGGGACGATTGGCCAACAAGAGATGTCGACCAACGCCTATGCCCGTGCCCTGCGGGACGAGTTGAACAAGATCTCGCAGCAGTTTGGCACCCAGATCAGCCTGTCGCAGGCCGCGCCCTTTGGTGTGGCCGAACGGGCCCTTCAAGGCTTGATCTCGCGCAGCGCATTGGACGCCGAAATGGGGCGCGTGGGCCTTTCAGTGGGCGACGCGGTTGTGGCAGACCAGATCGCATCGATTGAAAGCTTTCAAAGCGTCTCGGGCTCCTTTGATGCCACGACCTACCGCGACACCCTTGCGCGCAACAACATGACAATCGCCGAATTCGAAGGCGGCTTGCGCAACGATTCGGCGCGTCAGATCTTGACCGCTGCCATTGTGGGCGGGTTTCAGGCGCCTGCGCCGCTGACCGACAATCTGTACAATTGGGTGGCCGAAAAGCGCGGATTTACCGTCTTGAGTCTGACCGAATCCTCGTTGCCCGCGCCCTTGCCTGCCCCAACGCAGGCCGATCTGACCGCCTATCACGCGGCCAACATCGCCGCCTACACCCGCGGCGAGGCAAAGCGCATTACCTATGTTGCCCTGCTTCCTGACACGCTCGCGCCCTCCATGCCCACCGACGAGGCTTCGGTGCGGGCGCTTTATGATGGCCGCATCGCAGACTATGTCATTCCAGAAAAACGTCTTGCCGAACGACTGGTCTATCCCGATGAGGCAGCGGCCACCGCCGCAGTGGCCGAACTGGCCGCCGGCAAAAGTTTTGATGATCTGGTGGCCGCGCGCAAGTTGACGCTGGAAGATGTCGATCTGGGCGATGTGTCCAAAACCGATTTGGGCACTGCGGCCGAGGCCGTCTTTGCCCTGCGCGATCCGGGTGCCGTCAGCGGCGTGATTTCGACAGATCTTGGCCCGGCGATTTTTCGCGTCAATGCGGTGATCGAGGCCCAAGAAACCCCGTTCGAGGATGTCAAAGACACGCTTGCGCTGGAATTACAGGCCGATTCCGCCCGCAAAGCCATTGCGCAGCGCACCGAAGCACTGGAAGATTTGCTGGCAGGCGGCGCGACGATTGCCGACCTGGCCAAGGAAGACGGCATGACCATGGCCACGACAGACTTTGTGGCCGGCGCGACCGATAACGACGCCATCGCGGGCTATACTGCGTTTTCCAAAGCTGCCGCCACGCTGGCGGAGGGTGATTTTCCGGAATGGATCGGGTTGGACGATGGCGGCATCATTGCGATGCAGTTGGACGAAACCGTGCCCCCTGCGCCCTTGCCCCTGGACGATGTCAAGGATCGTGTGACGGCAGACTGGCACGCGGCAGAATTGGCCAAAGCTTTGGCGGCGCTGGCAGAAACCCAAAAAAGCGCGATCGAGGGCGGAACCCAGATCGGCACGCTTGGCGTCGTCTCTGTCGCCGTGGCCGCAGGCCGCGAAACGCAGCCCGACAGCGCACCGAGCGGCACCATGACCGCTGTGTTTTCGATGCAGCCCGGCGAGGTTCAGGTTTTGGCCGAGGGCGCGCAAGTGGCCGTCGTTCAGTTGGACAGCATAACGCCCGCCGCCCCCGACGGCGAAGAGGCCGTTGCAACCCGCGAGGCTATTGCCGCCTCTTTGGCGCAATCGATGTCGCGCGACGCCTTGGCACTGTTCACCCAAGCCTTGGTCACCTCCGGCGGGCTGCAACTGGATCAGGCCGCCCTGAACGCCGTGCAGGCCAGCTTCAATTAAGGAGCGCGTATGACCCTCGATCCGTCCTTCGAAGCCTTTGAGGCCGCATGGGCGCGCGGTGAAAACCAGATGGTTTATGCCCGTCTTGCGGCTGATTTAGACACGCCTGTGTCCTTGATGTTGAAGCTGGGGGATGCACGGCGCGACACTTTCATGCTGGAATCCGTGACAGGCGGGGAAATTCGGGGCCGCTATTCGGTCGTGGGCATGAAGCCCGATCTGATCTGGCAATGCCACGGCCACCAAAGCCGCATCAACCGCGCCGCGCGGTTTGACGAAGGGGCCTATGTGAACCTGCCCGGACCGCCACTAGACACGCTGCGGGCCTTGATCGCCGAAAGCGCGATCACCCTGCCAGAGGGGATGCCGGCCATTGCGGCAGGTCTGTTTGGCTATCTTGGCTATGACATGATCCGGCTGGTCGAACATTTGCCCGATGTGAACCCCGATCCCTTGGGCCTGCCAGATGCGCAGCTGATGCGCCCTTCGGTTGTGGCTGTCCTTGACGGGGTCAAAGGCGAAGTGACGGTGGTCGCGCCAGCTTGGGCCGCTTCGGGCCTGTCGGCGCGGGCCGCCTATTCGCAGGCCGCCGAACGGGTGATGGATGCACTGCGTGATCTGGACCGCTCGCCTTCGGCGCCGCGGGATCTGGGCGAAGCGGCCAGCGTGGGCGACCCTGTATCAAACTTCACCAAAGAGGGTTACAAGCAAGCCGTTGAAAAGGCGAAAGATTACATTCGGGCGGGCGATATCTTTCAAGTGGTTCCGTCGCAGCGTTGGGCCCAACGATTTGAATTGCCGCCCTTCTCGCTTTACCGGTCCTTGCGGCGCACCAACCCATCGCCCTTCATGTTCTTCTTCAATTTCGGCGGCTTTCAGGTCATCGGGGCCAGCCCCGAGATTCTGGTGCGTCTGCGCGACGGCGAGGTCACCGTGCGCCCGATTGCCGGCACCCGCAAACGCGGCGCGACGCCCGAGGAAGACAAGGCGCTGGAAATTGACCTTTTGGCGGACAAGAAAGAATTGGCCGAGCATCTGATGCTGCTGGATCTGGGCCGAAATGATGTGGGACGCGTGGCCAAACTGGGCACGGTCAAGCCGACCGAACAGTTCATCATCGAACGCTACAGCCATGTCATGCACATCGTTTCAAACGTCGTGGGCCAATTGGCAGAGGGCGAAGACGCCCTGTCGGCCTTGTTGGCCGGTCTGCCCGCCGGCACCGTGTCGGGCGCGCCAAAAGTGCGTGCGATGCAGATCATCGACGAGTTGGAACCTGAAAAGCGCGGTGTCTATGGCGGCGGCGTGGGCTATTTCGCGGCCAACGGGGAAATGGATTTCTGCATTGCGCTGCGGACGGCGGTGCTGAAGGATCAAACGCTTTATATTCAGGCCGGGGGCGGCGTGGTCTATGACAGCGACCCCGAGGCGGAATATCAAGAAACCGTCAACAAATCCAACGCGCTGAAGCGCGCGGCAGAAGAGGCCGGAAAGTTTGCGCGGGCAAACTCCTGATGTCGCCCTTACAGCGGCAAAACGGTTGTGGATTTGATTTCTTCCATGCTGAGCAAGGCGGTCACGTTGTGAATCTTCACCTCTGAAATCAGGGCCTGATAGAAGGTGTCATAGGCACGGGCGTTCTTGACCCGCACTTTCAGGATATAGTCGATATCCCCCGCCAAGCGATGCGCTTCCAGAACCTCGGGGCGGGCTTGCAGAACCTGAAGAAACTTGCGCTGCCATTCGGCTTCATGTTCCGAGGTGCGGATCAGAACGAAAAAGCAGGCTTCCAGACCCAGACTTTCAGCATCCAGAATGGCGGTTTGCCGCAAGATGACGCCCTGTTCGCGCATCCGCCGAATGCGGTTCCAGACGGGTGTCTTGCTGCTGCCGACTTTGCGCGCAATCTCGTCCAAGGATTGGCTGGAATCGGCCTGCAATTCGCCAAGAATTTTCCGATCCAGATCGTCCAATTGGGCCGACATTCGCGCTCCCTTCGTTTTTGCAGAACCATGTTCGCTTTTGCGTCCAGTGTGGAACATTCTTCCTTATTCGCAAGGGGTGCTGGTGAAAAAGTGGGAAAATCTTCTATATTGGAGGGGATAAAATCAGGTTTGACCATGCAGAACGTTCCTCTTCCCTTTGCCGCTTGCGCCGATGTCACCTTTGTGGGGGCCGGGCCGGGCGCGGCCCGACATCTGACACTGGGGGCCTATCAGGCGCTTCAAGATGCGGATGTCGTCGTGCATGACCGCCTTGTCGGGGCCGAAGTTCTGGCCTTGATCCCTGCGCGGGTTCGGCGCATCGATGTGGGCAAAGAGGGATTTGGCCCGTCAACCGCGCAAGGCACGATCCACACCGTGATCGTGACCGAGGCGCGGGCGGGCCACCGCGTGGTGCGCCTGAAGGGCGGGGATGTGGGCATCTTTGGCCGATTGGACGAAGAGATTGAGGCGTTGGAAGCGGCAGGACTGCCTTTTGCCATACTTCCGGGCTTGACCTCTGCCACAGTCGCCGCGGCTGCCCTTGGTCAAAGCCTGACCAAACGCGGTCGCAACAAAAGCCTGCGCATCGTGACGGGCCATGACATGGAAGGGTTTGCCGAACAAGATTGGCGCGGACTTGCCCAAAAGGGCGAAGTGGCGGCGATCTATATGGGCAAGAAATCGGCCCGCTATGTCCAAGGGCGCCTGATGATGCACGGCGCGGACCCTGCGACCGAGGTAAGCGTGGTCGAAAATGTCAGCCGCCCCGACCAACGCATATTTGAGGGCCCCTTGTCCAGCCTGCCCGACATCGTCGCGCAGGCCCATGGCCCCGCTGTCATCTTGTTTGGCCTTGCCCCGCGCCGCGCGGTTCAGGCCCTGCCCTTCGTCAAGGAAGCCCGTGCATGAGCCGCCTCTTCGTTCCCAAGGTTGTCACCGCCAATCGCCTGCGCGAGGGGGATGTTGTCTACCAGACCGCCGACAACCGCTGGACCCCGTTTCACCACGAAGCCGAGCTTTTGGGCGATGAGGCCCATGCGCAGCTGCGTCTGCTTCACGCCGCCGCCCAAAAGCTGATCATCGTGGGCGCCTACCTTGCAGACGCCAAGGCCGGGCCAAACGGCCCCGAACCCACCCATTTCCGCGAAGAGTTTCGCACACGCGGACCTTCCAACTACAACCACGGCAAACAAGCCGATTTCGCGAACTGAGGCCGCAGATGTATTCCTACTCTGACTTTGACGAAGATTTTGTGCGCAGCCGTGTGGCCCAGTTCACCGCGCAGGTCGAACGCCGTCTTGACGGCTCTTTGACCGAAGAAGAGTTTCGCCCCCTGCGCCTGATGAACGGGCTTTATCTGCAACTGCATGCCTATATGCTGCGCATCGCCATTCCCTACGGCACCCTGTCGCCGCGCCAAATGCGGCAACTGGCGCTGATTGCTGACACTTGGGACAAGGGCTATGGCCATTTCACCACGCGCCAGAACATTCAGTTCAACTGGCCGGTGCTGACCGATGTACCCGCGATCCTGGGCGCGCTGGCCGATGTCGAGATGCACGCGATCCAAACCTCGGGCAATTGCGTGCGCAATGTGA
Source organism: Paracoccaceae bacterium (assembly GCA_947461435.1). Taxonomy (GTDB): domain Bacteria; phylum Pseudomonadota; class Alphaproteobacteria; order Rhodobacterales; family Rhodobacteraceae; genus CAIYZT01. The sequence goes on from CANHLE010000022.1 coordinate 37,967, forward strand.
CGGCCGACCATTTTGCAGGTGCCGCCGCCGACGAAATCGAAGATCCGCGTCCCTATGCCGAACTTTTGCGGCAATGGTCCACTGACCATCCGGAATTTCAGTTTCTGCCGCGCAAGTTCAAGATCGCCATCACGGGCGCCCCCAATGACCGCGCGGTGACCCGCGCACATGACATCGGTCTGCGCATGCACAAAAACGCCAAGGGCGAGCCGGGGTTCGAGGTGATGATCGGGGGCGGCCTTGGCCGCACGCCGATGGTCGGGCGCACAGTGCGCGACTTTCTTCCCTTGGGCGATCTGCTGCCTTACGTCGAGGCGGTTTTATCGGTCTACAACACGCTGGGCCGGCGCGATAACAAATACAAGGCCCGCATCAAGATTACGGTCCACGAAACCGGACTGGACGAGATGCGCACCATGATCGAAACCCGCTTCGCAGAGGTACGCCCGCTTTTTGCCGGCAATGATCAGGCCTTGCTGCACGATATCCGTGCGGCCTTTGCCCCGCCTGCGTTTCGCAATGCACCGATTGACGCTTATCACGCCTTCTACAAGGCAGACCCGGCGTTTCGCGCCTGGGCCGACACCAACTTGGCGCAGCACCGCAACGATCAATATGCAATCGTTACCGTGTCGATCAAAGCCCATGGCGAAACACCCGGCGATGCGACCTCTAATCAGATGCGGGTTTTGGCGGATCTGGCGGAAACTTTTGGTCACAGCGATCTGCGCATCAGCCACGAACAGAACGTGATCTTGCCGCATGTCCACAAGTCCGACCTGCCCGCGGTTCATGCCGCCTTGGTTCAGGCCGGGCTTGGCACGGCCAATGTCGGACTGTTGTCCGATATCATCGCTTGCCCCGGCATGGATTACTGCGCCCTTGCCACCGCCCGGTCCATCCCGATTGCGCAGGAAATCGCGCTGCGGTTCAAGGAACTGGATCTGGAGCATGAAGTTGGGCCGATGAAGATCAAGATTTCTGGCTGCATCAACGCCTGCGGCCATCACCACGTGGGCCACATCGGGATCCTCGGGCTCGACCGGGCGGGAGTGGAGAACTATCAGATCACTTTGGGGGGCGATGGCACCGAAACGGCGGCCATTGGCGAAAAGATGGGCCCCGGTTTTGCCTATGATCAAGTCGTCCCGGCCATCGAGCGTTTGGTGAACACCTACCTCGGCCTGCGTCATGAGGCGTCAGAGACGTTCTTGATGGCCGTGCGCCGTGTTGGCCTCGATCCTTTCAAGACCGCGCTTTACGGCTCGGAAGGCACGCAGGATGCCGCGTGACCTGAACAGCGGCACCGTGGCCACGCGGGTGGCGGCGCTGAACGCGCGCTACCGGCACCATTCGGCCACGTCCGTTTTGGAATTGGCGCTGAAGGACAATGATCTGGGCCGCGTGGCGCTGGTTTCGTCCTTTGGCGCCGAATCCGTTGTTCTGTTGCATCTGGTTTCCGTCATCGCGCCCGAAACCCCGGTGCTTTTCATCGATACGCGCATGCTTTTTGCCGAAACACTGGACTATCAGCGCGAGGTCGCGGAAAAGCTGCATCTGTGCGATGTGCGCACCATCCGTGCGGCCCAGCCCCGTGTGGCCTTCGAAGACCCCGACAATACCCTGCATCAATTCAATACCGATGCCTGCTGCGCCGTCCGCAAGATCGAACCGCTGGAACGCGCCCTTGGCGAATTTGACGGGTGGATCACCGGCCGCAAACGGTTTCAAGGCGCCAGCCGCGAAACGGTAGATTTTTTTGAGGCCGAAGGTGAGACGCGCATCAAGGTGAACCCTCTGGCCCATTGGGGCCGCGAGGATTTGGAAGAATACATGGTCAACAACCGCCTGCCCCGCCATCCCTTGGTTGCCAAGGGCTTTCCGTCCATCGGCTGCGCCCCCTGCACCACGGCCGTTCGTCCCGGAGAAGATTCGCGGGCGGGCCGGTGGCGCAACACTGAAAAAACCGAATGCGGCATCCATTTCATCAATGGAAAGGCCGTTCGCACACCCAAGGAGTCCGCCGCATGAGCGTTCTTGTTACCGATCGGGGCTTTTCGGCCCCTGCCCCCGTCGCCGCCGTAACTTTGGCGGATGTTTCAAGCCATACCGGCACGCTTGACCTTGCCAACACCGATGATCCGGCCGCGGTGCAGCCCTATCTGCATGAAATCAACCTGATCCGCGTGGCCTTTCCCGCCTTCAGCGATGGCCGCGGCTTCACCCTCGCGCGCCGCCTGCGGATGATGGGCTATACCGGCGAATTGCGGGCGCTGGGGCCGGTCGTTTCAGATCAATATGCCATGGCCCGCCGCGTTGGCTTTGAC